>JADZAA010000138.1 GCA_020852855.1 Bacteroidota bacterium | reverse complement strand
CACACTCGCTGAACTCGGCTTTAATCTGCTCTGAGGTGTAACCTTTTATTACTAGTACTTTTGCCATAGTTTTTTTAAGTAAATGCAACCCTGTTTTGTGTGAATATTTAACGGTAACTATGTAAATTCCCGCTTACGATAAAATTACGTAGTTCTACGTATTGCCTTTTATACTACATTTAACCGAATTTTGTGCTGAAAATTAACTTGTATGGTTAATTTACCTCTGTTAATTGTGCCTTTAGCGTAATTAAACACTCAGCATTATGTCGGCGGCTTATCGTATTCCGTCTCAATTAGAGATTCGTTCTTTTTGCAAGATTGCGATACAGTTGGAAAGCCAAGCCTCTTTCCGCCTGCTGTCCATAATAGGGCAATTAGACGAAATCGGCGCAGTAATCGAAAGTATAACAATGCCGTCCTCAATTATTTGCTATGCCCGCCCCGAAATACTGCCGCACATCTACGAAATAGACGGCGTTGAGTTTGTAGATGAATTTCCGTAACTGTGTATAATTTTGATAGCGGAAAAGTCTTAGGCAATGTCTTTTCTCTTTAATTCAATTCCGTATTCATAGCTTCCGATACGTTGCCGCCATAATATAGCAACAACCGTAAGCCGCTCGTAATCATTACGTTGCTGTGAAAAAGATTCATTTATTTTTGATTGAATTGCAATGGCTGTGTATTGTGCAACATGATAATTCGGTTTTACCGTGTTATAGCATTGCAACTCTATGAAAATTACCCGCATCTAATCTATATCGGCATTTTTCTGTGCGCAAACTGTAACTTATCCGTTAAAATTAAATTTTTGTGATTAGTTGGCGGTTAGCAATTAAAATTGCCGTACAATTACAAAAATTATCAAGATTTTATTCCAACGGCTGAATGTCGTGAATTTTTCGGGGAAAATATCCATGAAAATGCGTTTCGGGCTTCTGATATTAGCTTTATTCACAGCTGTTGCATTCGTTGCTTTCGCACAAAGATTTCCGGGCTATACGCTTATTGCGCCGCAAGGCGGACGAAGTGTGTGGTTGCTGGACAGCAATGACAATACGTACAAAACATGGTCTAATTTGCAGGGGATAACGGGTTATTCGTGTTATCTGTTGCCAAATCAGACATTATTGCGCAGTGTTGCATATACCGGTAATATGTTTTTTGGCGGCGGACAAACGGGAATTGTCCAAAAAATTGACCGCAACGGCAATCTTATTTGGAACTATCAATATTCTACTTCAACATATTCTATGCATCACGATATTTGTCCGATGCCCAACGGGAATGTGTTGCTTATAAGTTACGAGTTAAAAACACCCGCCGAGGCTTCGGCAGCAGGTTGTGAATCGTCAATCACAATCTGGTCGGAAAAAATCGTGGAAATTCAGCCGGTCGGTTCTACCGGCGGCAATGTTGTTTGGGAATGGCATGTGTGGGACCATCTTTGTCAGGATAAATATCCCGACAAAGCGAATTACGTATCCTCGATAGTCAAGAATCCTCAACTTTTCAATATCAATCGCCAAACTGCGAAAGATTGGTTGCACATGAACGGTATTGACTATAATGCTCAACTTGACCAGATAATAATCAGTTCGCATAATTGGAGCGAATTTTTTATTATAGACCACAGCACAACTACTGCACAAGCTGCTTCTCGTAGCGGCGGCAAATCCGGTAAAGGCGGCGACATCCTTTATCGCTGGGGTAACCCGGCAAATTACGGGGCAAGCGGGCAAAGAAGTTTTAACGTAATTCATGATGCACATTGGGTGCCTCAAGACTGCCCGAATGCCGGATATGTAGTCGGTTTTAATAATGGAGCAACATCACGTTATTCGTCGGGCGATTATATCAATCCTCCGCTTAACGGCTACTCGTATAATATAACGCCGGGCGAAGCATACGAACCTACCTCGTATTCATACAGAAAATTAGCATCGGGAAAAACGACAAATATGGGCAATATACAGGAATTGCCCAACGGCAATGTGTTGATGTGCATAGCACTTTCAGGGAAAATTTACGAATATGCACCAAGCGGTGATTTGGTATGGAGCCATTCGGCGGGCAAGTCTGTCCCTATGGCATGGCGGTATTCGCTTGCGTATGTAGATAGCGGAAGTTCCAATCCTACCATAGCGGCTGCGGCTTCGCCGCAATCGGTTTGCTCCGGCGACGCTGTCCGGCTATCTTCCGTTGTAGGCGGCGGATCCGGCTTTACGTTTGCTTGGAAGTCAAATCCGCCCGGATTTGTTTCTACCGAACAAAATGTTGCGGCAACTCCCTTGCAAAATACCGTCTATATTGTTACTGCGACTAATGGCGCAATTACAATAAGCGATTCGGTAACAGTAACGGTAAAGTCACGGCCGGCTGTTTCGGCTATAGCAGGCAAAATAAATGCACAAAGGAACGCCTCGGAGCAATACTCGATAACGCCTATCATCGGTGCAACATATCTTTGGGATGCCATTGGAGGCACCGTGATTTCCGGCAAAACTGCCGCATCTGCTACCGTAGCATGGAATAATAAGGACTCCGGTACTGTTTCCGTAACCGTTACGGGCGCAAACGGTTGCAATTCGGTGGCATCGCAATCTGTAAAATTTTCCGGGCAGATACTTTCGGTTATGCCGGGCAAAGCAGAATTGCCGTATATGGCAAGCGAGCGGCGGCTGTTTGTAAATGCGACCGGAGAATGGTCGGCCACTAAGTCGGCCGATTGGCTGTCGATATCCCGAAACAGCGGAAAGGGCGATGATTTTATTGACGTAATAGCATCGGAAAATAACTCGGCAGAGTATCGCTCGGCTGCGGTCAAAATTGTTTCGGGTACGCAGGAAACAGAAACAACGATTTTTCAAGCAGCAAAATCATTGCTAATCGGGCGCAGAAAAGTTAAATTTACGGTTGATATGCGCTATGAAAATGTGAATGCAACGGGAGTTCACGTAGCAGGCGATTTTCAGGCGGCGGCCGGATTTTCTGGAGGTAATTGGCAGCCGAATACAACCCCGATGAAGCCAGAAGCATCTTCGTCGCTGTATTCAGTCACGGTAGAAGTTCCGGTTAATGCAAAGTATGAATATAAATTTCTGAACGGCGACCAATTTTATGATACGGAGTTTGTTCCCGAAGCGTCGCGTGTAAATGACGACATTGATAATCGTTGGTTCGTGGCCGACTCCACTTTGGGTGATACTATTTACGTAGGGCCTGTTATTTACGGAAAAGATGCGGCTCAGGGAAAAGCGTTGGTAAGATTTCGCGTTGATATGCGAAACGCCGTGCCTATATCGCCGTCCGGCGTTCATGTGGCCGGCAGTTTTCAAGGCGAAATGCATCAATGGGATGCAATGCGCAATATGATGTATTCATTCGCCGATAACGTATATGAAGCACTTGCTTACATCACTCCGAATTCGAGTATTAATTACAAATTCTACAACGGAAATACGGCGGCTGCGGCAGAAATAATTCCGTCTGTTTGTTCGGCTGACGGTACGCGCCGGATTGTCGTTACGGGAGATACAGTTTTAACCGATATATGCTTCTCGAGTTGCACGAAATGTGCCGCTTCTGATATAGCGGAAAACTACGGCGAAATAATCGGCATATTTCCAAATCCTTTTGCTGAAAATCCGATGTTGCGGCTTCCGCAGGGCGAATATTCCGTAATAATCGTAGATGCGCTCGGACGTGAAGTATTCGCACAATCTTATCTTCGGGGCGGTCAAACTTCATTAAACGCAACTTGGCCGGCAGCCGGATTATATTTACTGCAAATTACGGATTTAAATACCGGAAATACCCGTGTTTTACCAATGTTCCGACAATAAAATTTATTTTTCGGCGTGGATTTTACACTATGAATAAAAGTGCTTTTTAACATGGATTTTTTGCTTAACATTATCGGGCTTGACTATGAAAACCTGTATTCTGATTATATCTCTGCTTCTGACGATGTTCGGCGGCTTAAAAGCACAACAGACATTCTATAATCTCGACTCGATTCAGACAATCGAAATAATATTTACGCAACAAAATTGGGATTTTTTGCTCGATACGGCAAAGCATGGTTCAGGCGGTTATTTAATGGCTGAAAGCGTAACCATAAACGGTGTAAAATTCGACTCCGTCGGCGTGCGATACAAGGGCAACAGCTCTTACGATTCAACCTATAAAAAAAATCCTTTCAATATATCGCTTGACGAATATAAAAGTCAGAATTATCAGGGAGTAAAAACAATTAAATTGGCGAATTGCTTTTCCGACCCTTCGATGTTGCGCGAAATTCTGTCTTATTCAATCGTTCGAAATTATATGGACGCACCGCGTGCAAATTATGCAAAAGTATATGTAAATGGCGATTTTGTCGGACTTTATGCCAATACGGAAACAATTAATAAACAATTTTGTTCCGACCGCTTTTTTTCTTCCAATAAAACTTTTGTCAGTTGCTCGCCTTTTGTAGTTCCTACACCTCAAATAAAAAGTAATTTACAGTATTTGGGATCGGACTCCTCGCTTTATTTTTTAAATTACGAAATAAAATCATCTTCGGGCTGGAACGAGCTTGTTTCCCTTTGCGATTCGCTTGCGAACTATCCGGCTTCATTTGAAAATGTAATTGATGCCGACAGAGTAACATGGATGCTTGCGTTAAATTCCGTATTAGTTAATTTAGACTCGTATTCGGGCGTTTTTTGCCAAAATTATTATCTGTATAAAGATGCGACCGGCCGATTTAATCCTATTATGTGGGATTTTAATATGTCGTTCGGCGGGTTCCCGTTTGCGGGAGCATCAAATACAAGTATGGGAACGCAAACTATACAATCTTTGCCTAAATTATCGCCTGCGATTCATGCGACCGATAAATATTGGCCGCTGATAAATATAGTTATGAATAATCCGCGATACAAGCGTCAGTATTTTGCACATTTAAAAACAATAATGGAAGAAATTTTTGCATCAGAAAAATATAAAACAGATGCAGAATTTTTACGTTCTAAAATTCGCGGAATAGTTAAACTTGACTTAAATAAATTCTTTTCGGACGAACAATTCGAGCATTCGCTTGCGGATAATATAAGCGTTGGTTCGTATCAGATTCCGGGTATTGAAACCTTGATGAACGCACGTATGGAATACCTTGCCGAGCTTAAAGAAATAATATCGGCTTCACCGCAAATTCAGCCTGTACAGCCAAATTCTGCGGAGAAAGGACAGCCGCTTGTTCTTACTGCAAAAATAGAAAATGCTTTGCCCGATAATGTTTTTGCAGGCGTAAGATTTTCAAAAGAACAAAAATTTGAAAAAATACAGATGTACGATGACGGAATGCATGGCGACGGTACTGGCGGCGACCTTATATTCGGTTGCAAAACCGAGATGAAATCTATTATGGCGCAATATTATTTCTATGCAGAAAATAATGATGCAGGCATATTTTCACCCCAACGTGCCGAACATGAATTTTATACAATTCAAGCAAAACTTCCATCACCTAAATTTGGCGAAATCGTTATCAATGAATTTCTTGCATCTAATACATCAGATAAAGCTAATGAAAATGATTCACATGAAGATTGGATTGAACTTTACAATACAACGGATACTTCATTTGATTTGTATGGAACCTTTCTTTCAGACAAGTTTTCTCTACCGCAGAAATTTATGTTTCCCGAAAACAGTATTATTCCCGCAAAAGGGTATTTAACGGTTTGGGCAGACGAAAATGATGCCACAGCCCAATTTATTCATACAAATTTTAAATTATCGGCAAGCGGCGAACAAATAATATTTTCTGCATCTGACGGTGCAATTTTAGACAGTATTACCTTTGGCACTCAAACGGCAGATATATCAATGGGGCGTTGTCCGAATGGAACCGGTGAGTTCAAGGCACTCGTTAAGCCTGCGTTTAACACTGCAAACGACTGCCTTACAGGAGTTTATGAAGAACATTATGCAGAAAGCGGCAAGATTGAAATATCGCCTAATCCGGCTGAAAATTCAATACGTTTGCACCACCAATTTTCCGTGTCGCAAAAATACACGATAATAAGTACAATCGGCGAAATTGTAGCCGATGGTTATATTGACGGGGAAACTACCGTATCAACTGCGGAGTTTCCGGTAGGAATGTATGCGCTGACCGTGGGAAAGCAACGTGTTATGTTGATGATAATACGGTAAACTCGGTTACCCGAACAAAGCCTGCAACAATAGAAAAAAAGGTGTTGTCTGTTTTTAGATAACACCTTTTCTGCAAACATCTTACGTATTATTAAAAATTTATTTTATTTTGTGAATTTAACGTTGAAAGAGCCGCTTTCAATGTTTTTTATACTTTTATCGCCGTTAACGTTTTGGGCTTTGAAATAGAAAGTTCCTTTCACTTCCGAATCATTGATTTCCGAAATAGTTACTTCTCCTGCTTTTGTGTTGTCATAAGGTGCTTGCCATGTTTCCGTTTTTGAATTGGCCGGATTGCTTAAATCCACTTGTGTTTTCATATAACTTGCGGAATTGCTTATATTCGCACCGCCGCCAATAGGATAAGTTCCTGCGCCGTTAAAATTCAAGACGATAAAAGTAAAAGCTTCGGCCGAAGTTCCGCCCGTATTCCCCTGAATATGTAGATTGTTCTGAACTTTGCTGGCAAATGTTGCCATACTTAAAGTTGTAACGGCAACGCCTCCCACTTTTGCCGTAATAACACCTTCAGCCGCCTGCCCTGGAGTAGTGCTGTTGTCGTTCGAGCCGCAAGAAAAGAGCATTAAAGAAATTAAGCACATCGAAAAAAGTGTCAAGCCCATACTTTTGAACTTAGATAATACACGCATAAGAAGCCCTTGAATTTTTAGAAAAACCGGTTAATATGATTGAAGAACGTTATCGCTTGTTTGCAATTTTCTTTAAGCCGTGCGAGTCAATTGCGGCATAATCAAAATATTGTTGCAACTTTGCTTTTAAATCGGTGCGAAAATAGAAAAAAAACTATTGCCGTAAAATATTTTTATTGGTATAAAGTACTTCGTCGAATCCTTGCCGTAATTTTCAATTCAAAAAAACAGTATCTTTACTTACGTTTTCGCAGTATTTTTGCATAAAAATCGCTCTGCGGAAGGTTGTAAATGAGAATTTTGGTAACAAACGACGACGGTATTGATTCGCCGGGTATCTACGCACTCGCGTTTGCTTTACGCAGAGTAGGCACAGTAACGGTAGTGGCTCCAGACAGGCAGCAAAGTGCGGTTGGGCACGCATTAACTGTAAGCAGTCCTCTGCGGGCAACTCCGTTTCGACGTAACGGCGAAATGTTCGGCTATGCAATCAACGGAACGCCGGCCGATTGCGTTAAATTGGCTATTTCCACATTATTGCCGGAAAAACCAGATATTGTAGTGTCGGGTATAAATCACGGTGCAAACACTTCGCTGAATGTCTTATATTCCGGTACGGTTTCGGCGGCTACGGAGGCTATGATGATGGGCTACAAGGCTATGGCCGTATCGCTTACCGATTTCGGCTGGGAGGCCGATATGTCGGCTGCGGCAGATTATGCCGCTATGCTTGCCGAACGTTTGCCCGGGCTTGCACTGCCGCACGATACCGTGCTGAACGTGAATGTGCCGGCTATTCCGAGTACAAATATTAAGGGAATAAAAGCGACACGATTAAGCGACTCTGTTTGGGAAGATGTATATCAGGAAAGATTTGACCCGATGGAACGCCCGTATTATTGGTTGAAAGGAACTTATCACGCCCGCGGCGAAGACGATTCGGACGACCGCGCTTTGGCTGACGGATGGGTGGCAATCACTCCAATTCGCTATGATTTGAATAATTACGCGGCAATAAATACATTGTCCGTATTGAACGGATTGCAACCGTAACGCACCGTAATACCTTATCGTCCCAATTCCTTACGCTCGCGATAGATTTCGGTCATACCGGTTTCATTTCCCCACGGCTTCTCTCGGTTAGGGTCTACGGGGCGGCCGCCACGTATGGGGTACATATCAATACCCGCTATCTCTGCATCGGAATTTGGCAATGGTTGGGCTATAATGTATTCGGTAGCAGGCAAGTCGGTTTCGCCTCTAAATATTACGTTGCAACCAACTTGAACTCTATATTTTTTACCTTCGTTAATGATTAATAATCGCGTTTGCAGGCCGGGAACCGCACGAATAGTATCAATTCGCGCTATTTCGCGTCCGTTCTCCTCGATATAAGAGCCGTTCGTCGTAAATACAAAAGCAATGCCTTTTTCGGTTTCATAAAAACGTTTCACGGTGCGGGTAGCCAACCTGATGCCTCCGCCTCGCGGCAATGTAACGCTGAAGTCGCTTACAAAATCTGTGATTTTTTCAAGTGAAATTGTAACAGTAGAACCGCTGTTAAGAAATAAAGTGTTCTCGGCTGTCTGACTGACACTGTCAAGCGGCGATAAATTATGAGCTACTGCAAATTGTCCGCTGATATTCCATCTGTTTAAATAGAAAACGTCGGGTTGCGGTAATATAGAGTTTAAAACAGAGTTCAAAATGGAACAGCCGCTTAATGTTGTTGCCGCTGCAACCGTGCATAATAGCATAAGCGTTCTCACGGTTGCGGCTCCTTTGAATAGCGCAAATCCGTAGATGTAAATATCGCGTCGCCCAAGCCAAGCCCGATACCTATATAACCGCCTGATATTTTCCCGACTTTGCCGAAACTGCTGTCCCAGTCGGAGGCAAACGAGCCTATTAAATCCCCGTATGCAAAGCCGGCCATAATTTTCAGGTTAATATCTTTATTCGGAAAATTTACATTAAAATTCGCGCCGGCGTGCAAAAACATCGAAGGGAAATAATTAAACTCGACAAACGGCTCGGCAATCAATTCTTCTTGAATTAAAGTATGCCAATAACCAAATCGCAGAGGTAAAATTCCTGCACCCCAATTCTTTGATCCGAGTGCAACTATATTTATCAGCGAAGTTCCTCCGTAGAAACGATTGTTGCCGAAAGGAAGCGCAACGGCTACGGGTGCAATACGCAATATACCCCCTTTAATTACCGACGATTTATTGTCGAATGAATGAGAGCCGACATCTGAAATGCTTGTATCGGCACTTGAAATTAACACTCCGAATTGCAAAGTGCCGACTTCCCAACTTGAATGTTCGTAGTCTTTCCATTCGCGATAAGTTTCCGGAGCCCTGTTCAGGAAATCTAATACCGAAAGACCTAATCCCGCATAAGGAAATGCCGACGTATAATTTGCGTCCGGTGTGGAAAACCACAGGCCGCCGCCGGCCGCACCAACATAAGCGCGGAAATTTAATCCGCCCAATGAACCAACGTCGAGCGACGCGCCTATATTGGCGTATTGCGTAGGGAAAATTCCTAATCCGGCGAATGGGGTAAAGGCTACGTAGGGAATTTTGTCACGCAAATAAAATCGCTTGCGAAGATAAACGGGGAAAAAACTTTCAAGTGTGGTAACGTCTTTCTTTTCTGATACTTGCGGTAAAAGTGATTCGTAAATTGACGTTCCGAAAGTCCAATCGGCGGCATCGTTGAACCAACGCAACCGTTTCTCTACAATTCCGAAACGATAAATTCCGCCTGTAAAAAGCACGCTGCGATTAGTGTCAAACGGCCGGCTTATTCTGGTAAAATCAGGGTCGAAATATCCCATAATGCCGAATAAGCCGGAGCCTAATCCTACGTCCGACGTGCTTGTACCCACCAAACCTACAGTTTCGAGCAAGCCGAGCCGTATAAAATCGGGATATTTTCTCTCAACCAAACTGTCGTATTGCGAAACATCTTGTCCGATACGCAGGACGCGCGACGAAGGATAAACAACGCCGTTGTCGCGTTGCCCCGGGGCGTTGGATACTATTTGCGCTACGATGGTGTCGCGGGTTGTGATAGTGTAGTAATCTTGTTCCTTGCGCGTATGCAACAATTCAAATTGCGCCCGCGAACAACCGCCGAGTATTGCCAATGCAAGGAGAAAAGCCAAGCGTATCGGCATCGGTGAGGGTTTTGTGCCTTTTGGCAGTAATTTGCTGAATTGCCGCATTATGGAAAATTGCGTTGTTTTAATAAAAATTGAATTATCGGCGATGATTTACATATTTTTCGGCAGCATTTTTCACTGTGTATCTTGTGGGTTTGCAAAAGCATAATTCAGCAATTTATACACAAGCCGCGCCGCAGTCAAATTAGGATGATGCAAGTGCTTCATCGGCGCAAGCTCAACTATATCGAAACCTACTATGCGTTTGCCGGTGCGCACCATTTCCCTGAAAATATCCAGCGTTTCGCTGTAAATAAATCCGTCAGGCTCGGGCGTTCCGGTTGCCGGCATTACGGCAGGGTCGAAATAATCCACGTCGAACGTAATATAAACTTCATTGCCAAGACTTTCCACAATTGTTTTCTGCCAATCGGGTTTGTGTATGCCGCGCCGCAACGACGAAGCATAAAACGTATTTATGCCGTTTTTGCGGATAAATTCTGCTTCTTCGCGACATTGCGCCCGTATTCCTACTTGTGTTATGCGTTCTGTCGGAAAAAATTCCGCTGTGCGAGCCATAAAGCATGCATGAGAATATGGCGAATCTTGGTATGAGTCGCGTAAATCCGAATGAGCGTCGAAATGCAAAATGCTCATTTGCGGATATGCCTCGAAATGTGCGGCAATGGGTGCGGTTGAAATAGTATGCTCGCCGCCAAGTGTTACCACGAATTTCCCCATTTTTAATAATCCGGCTACTTGTCCGCGTATCAGTTCAAGGGCATCGCCGTCGTAGATATTTTTGAATTTAAGCGGCTTTATTGTGGCTATCCCTTTCTCAAAACAAAGCTCTCGGTCGAATTCATCGTCGTAGAACTCCACGTAAGCACTCGCTTTAATTATGGCTTTCGGGCCTTTTGCCGCACCGCCGCCATAGCTGACCGTATGTTCGTAAGGTGCGGAAACTATTGCTATTGCAGCCGTATCGAGTGTGGAATATTCCGCGCCGATGGCCAGAAAATTATGTTGTTCGCCTAATGTTTGAAATTCGCTCATTTGTCTACAGATAAAATTTTGGCGGCCTCCGCCTCGCTCGTTAATCGAATAAACTTTTAATCTCGTCAACTTTGACTATCACATTGATAAAATCAGGCCCTGCATGTTCGCCCGTTTTCAGCATTTCCGAATCAATTATTTTTACGCGAGTACCGGCATTGCGAACGTCCTTGAAAAACTCCTGCATCGCTTGTCCGCGACTAATCGCCATCGGGTCTGTTTTCGGCGTATCGTCAACAGGTGCGGGCGGCGGCGGCGGTGGCGGCGGCGGTGGCGGCGTTGCGGTTTTCTTGCCTTTTTTGCCGCCTTTTTTGGTTGTTTCGACCGGCGGTGGCGGCGGCGGTGGCGGCGGCGGTTCCGGGCCGTCGTCGCCAAGTACCGTTATCGCTATGCGTAAACTGCGATTGCGCCCCATAGTGGCTTTCAGCTCGTTTAATTTTTCGGCGGCGGCAGAAGAAAGAGAGGTTTGGCCGCGCTCAAATCCGTGCAACCTAAAAAGTTCCATACCTGCCGCTAATCGTTTCAATCTGAATTCCATCGTATGCTCAAAGTATTTTTCACTTTGCGGTACGGTGAATTTTTCTTCTTTGCGAAGAGCATCATCGCTCGTAAAGGTAATCGTATATGTTTCTCCCGCTTTCAGCACGGCCTCAAATGCCCCGGTCTGCGAGTTACTTTTACCCTTTTTCTTATCGCCTGCGCCGGTTATTTCGTAGTTCAAAGAGAACGGCTTTCCGTTTGCCTCGTCGAGTGCGACGGCTTTGAGCAACATATTGACCTGCGCAACAGCCGTACCGGAAGCGAGCATTGCCGCTGCCGCAATAAGCACAATGAACTGTTTTACCATATCTTTCCGCATATATGTGAGAAAATTTTGTTTGACATTATTTCAAAAAGCGGGCTATTCCGTTTCGACAATCATCGGTCAGGCGCGTAACGGCATTCATTGTTGCGGCGTATCGCAACCCGGCGTCTAACGGCATATCGTGCAAATTATTCAATAATTCTTTTGTTAATGCAAGCGACGACGAACTATTGGCGGTAACAGCGGCGGCCAATTCATTCACGGCTTCATCTAATTTATCGTCGTCTACCACGTGGGTTATCAGGCCTATCCGCTCAGCTTCGTCCGCGCCGAAAGTTTCGGCCGAAAGCAGTATGCGCCGCGTTCTTGTATCTCCGATTTTTCTCAATAAATACACTGAAACGACAGCCGGAATAAATCCGATTTTTACTTCGGAATAGCCGAATTTTGCACCGTTTCGCGCTGCAACAGAAAAATCGCATACGGTAGCCAAGCCGCAACCTCCCGCAATTGCCGGCCCGTGAATTTTGGCTATTACCGGCTTAGGAAAAGAGTAAATCGTATGGAATGTTTCCTGCAACAAGCGCGAATCGTCCATATTCTCCGATACTGAGTAATTGGAAATTTCCTGCAAATAGCCCAGGTCTGCTCCCGCGCAGAACGCTTTGCCCGCACCCTGCAAAATTACCGTGCGAATATCGGCATTGTTCCGCACATTTTCAAACGCCGATTGCAATTCGCGCAACACCTTGCCGTTCAAAGCGTTACGTTTGTCCGGCCTGTTCAGGGTGATTCGTGCTGTAGGCGGCTCGATTTCGTTTAGTATAAATTCCATGTTCTTTTTTTAACGTGAGTTGATAGCCGCAAGCATATCACGCACGGCAATTTCCAAGCCGTGAAATATGGCTCGCGCCATAATCGAGTGCCCTACGCTTATTTCTTCAATTTCCGGTATGGTGCATACGGATGCCGCATTGAAATAATCGAGTCCGTGTCCGGCGGTTACACGAAGTCCGGCTTCGGCGGCAATGCGGGCGGCTTCGCGCAGTCTGAATAATTCTTTTTCGGCAGCGTTGCGATTAGAATTGGCGTAAATCCCTGTGTGAAATTCTACTGTATCGGCTCCGGCATTGGCGGCCGCTTCTATTTGCCCGTGTTCCGGCTCGATAAAAAAACTGACCTCTATATCGCTTTCGTGCATAACTGCCGCCGCACTTTTGTAATAATGCAGATTTGCGGCTACGTTTAATCCGCCTTCGGTGGTTAATTCTTCGCGTTTTTCCGGCACAAAAGTTACCAAATCAGGCAAAACGTCGAGTGCTATCCTGATAATTTCATCGGTAGCCGCCATTTCAAGATTCAGTTTTGTTTTCACGGTTTCGCGCAACATACGAACGTCGCGGTCGTTAATGTGCCGGCGGTCTTCGCGCAGATGGCATACAATTCCCGATGCACCCGCAAATTCGGCAATAGATGCTGCCGTTATCGGGTCGGGTGAAACGCCGCCGCGTGCTTCCCTAACGGTTGCCACATGGTCTATATTGACGGCTAATAAAGTCATATTTACGGATATTGGTTAAAAGCATACAATTTAAAATGTTGCTGCATTGCATTTTAAGGCTACGCATTGAGTATTGCGTTCTATTATCTGGAAAATACAAGTAAAAACGGCACCTGATTTATTCAAAACTACGAGGTGCGCGGTGTTTTCCAAAAGTGTTTTTACAAACTATCGTGCAATTACATCGATTTCGGTAAAAATAAAGTCAAGCTGAACGTCCGTAGGCTCGGCCGGAATATCGGCGGCCTCTTGCAGTGCAAAGCCGAAACCTATGCGTCGCGCCGCAGTTTTTGCCAAAAAACGATCGTAATATCCTCTGCCGTAGCCCAATCTGTTGCAAAACTTGTCGAAAGCGGTAAGCGGAACAATAATAATGTCAAAATTTGTTAAGCCAAGTTGTTCCGCCGTCAATAATTGTACATTTATTGGCGTTGGAACGCCGAAAATACCTTTTACAAATCGCGTATCGGGCAAAACTATTGCGTGAGCAAGATCCGGGCTGTCGCGCAATACAATCGAGGTGGCAACGCGCTTTCCTGCCGTCCATGCTGCCGCGATTAACTTTTCCGTATTTACTTCGCTACCGAATGATAAGTAAATGTGAATTGTAGCGGCTTGACCGAAAATCGGAGATAATGTAAGACTTTTAACGATACTGTTAGAAAATTCTTGTCTTGTTGTTTCGTCTAAATGGCCGCGCTTGGCAAGTGTTCGTCTGCGTAATTCGTATTTTGCCTCGGAAATATCGGAATTGCCCGATTGCATTGAAACGAAGCCGTTTTTTTTATTTTTCATATTACAAATTCTTAATCGGTTATGAGAAACCACTCTTATCTCGGAATCGCACTATTGGCCATGAGTGTTTATGGCACTATACTTGCGCAAGAGCCGCCCGCCGTTCAGCAGAAAGTATTGCAAAGCAGAGATAACAATCAAGCAACGAATAGAACGGCGGCGGAACGCAAATCTTTTCGTTCTATAGAAGACGCTTTGAAAGAGCCTGACAAAGCCAATCGCTTGGATTTGCGCGGCCCGAATATCACGGAAATTCCCGCGACAATCGGACAGCTTACAAATTTGGAAGCCCTTACCGTTTCCGGCACCAAAATCGTAAAACTTCCCGCAGAAATAGGGAAATTGTCATCGCTGAAACGCCTTGATATACGTTCGAATCAATTAACCGAATTACCGCCGGAAATCTCTTCGCTGACGCAATTGCAGGTATTGGACGCAAGCAACAACAAAATCGTTGTACTGCCTTCCGGCTTGGGAGGTCTTAAGGCATTGCAAAAGCTGAATTTGGGAAAAAACGCCTTGACTTCACTGCCGGAATCCGTAGGCGAATTGAAAGCCCTTACCGAATTTGACGTTTCGGAAAATCAACTTACCGCGTTGCCGGCTGCGGTCGGAACGATGGACGGCTTGAAAATACTGCGTTTGTCGTCGAACAAAATAACCTCGTTTCCGGCGGCCATAGGCAAAATGAAGAAATTGTCCGCTTTGATGTTAGGCAGTAATCAACTTACATCTTTGCCAGACATTGCCGAGATGGAAAATCTGTCGGACCTTGACGTTAGCGGCAATCAACTTTCGGTGCTTCCGCCTTCGTTGGGTAAATTGGCTGATTTACGTTCGCTGAACGTAGAGAACAATAAACTTTCTACGGTTCCGGCCGATTTAACCGCCATGACGCAATTAACGCAACTTATGCTTTCGGGCAACGGGATTAAGACTTTACCGCCCACTATAGGTGCTCTCAAAGAATTGCGCTATTTGAAAGCAAGCGATAATCAATTGGAAGAATTACCTGCCGAAATCGGGAATTTAGAAAAATTGGACAGGCTCGAACTCAAAAATAATCAACTTAAATCAATACCTCCCGCAATCGGAAAACTGATAAATTTGCGCACACTCGACCTAAGTAATAATCAACTTACGCAATTTCCGATAACGGAAATCAGAAAATTATCGAAATTGCGGCAGATTATGCTGATGGATGCCGCCGCGCCGGATAATCGCATTGCTCCTATGCAACGCGGACGCGAGATGTCGCCGGATAAAGTGCGGGAAATGCGCCAGCCTTCGCCGCAAAAACAATAACAAACAAATATGAAGCCCGCCCGAAAGCGGGCTTTTTTATTGGCGTCAATACGACTTGTCGTAATTTTGCAACCATTAATAAATGGCAGTTTTTTGCCGCATAAATATTGCTGTGGAATAATATGTCGAATTATTCCGCAGATTCTCCCGGATATTTTACGATGCGTTTTCTTATTGCCGCAGCCTTTATTTTATTCTCGTTTTGGCTTTCCGCCAAAGCGCAGATTATTATTAACGAAGTGATGCCCGTCCCGTTAACCGGCGAGCCTGAATGGGTAGAACTTTTTAATCGCGGTACAAAATCGGCAGTAATGGACAGCTGCTGGGTGCATGATACACGAACGGCGATTAGGCTGCCGAAATTTTCTGTTCCGGCAGAAGGCTATGCAATTCTAACCCGCGACACATTTGCCCTGCGCGAAATACGGCAAGTTCCGCCGAAAGCCATTCTTGTAGAATGTAAACTCCCGTCGCTTAACAACACTTCCGATATTGTGGCCGTTCGCACTCGCGATTCGTTGCTGACAGATTCCGTTTATTACAATATGAAATGGGGCCGCCGTGGCATGTCGCTCGAAAGAAAACGTGCCGATACGTCTGCCGTTTCGCAGTATAATTGGTTCGTATCGGAATCGCCCGACAGCGCGACAGCCGGAGAAGTAAACAGTGTGTCGCCATTGCGTTACGACGCACGGATAACTGCGGTTTTTGTTCCGAAACAGGAGCAAAACGTAAGTGTAATTGTTGAAAATAACGGACTTTGGAAACTCGACAGTATTAAAGTCGGTTTGTTCGCCGATATTGACAAAAACGGTATTCCTATAGCAGAAGAACTTATAGCAGAAGCATTTTCTACAACGTTGCAACCTACCGAGAAATATGCTCTTAACGTGCCGTTCGCCTCTGTTTCGGCCGTTTTTGGTAACGAGGGCATTACGCCGCTTATAGCGATTTGCCGTGCCGCGAGCGATACTCGCCGCCGTAACGACACGTTGCGCCGTGCAGCTTATATTCCGTATTCCGAAAGCAGAATCCGTATAAATGAAATTATGTTCGAGCCGCCGCCTAATTGCTCCGATTATGTAGAATTGTTTAATGCTTCGGAGTCCGAAACAGACCTTGGCGGCTGGGTATTGCATGACAGACCACTCGCAACGGGAGCCGATACTTTAAGGTTCCCGGTCCCTTTCGTAATTGCACCGCATGGCTACGCAGTAATTGCAGCAGACTCGGGTATATTAACCCAATTTCCGGATTTGCGCGGCGATGCGCGTCTTTTTATAGCCAATTCAAGATATTTCAACCTTAATTCCGACCGCGACATTACTGTGTTGCTCGACCCGAACGGGAATATGGCCGATTCGCTTGAGTACGGTGATACTTGGCATACATCGGTAATTCCTACGGCAAAAGGTATCTCCCTCGAAAAAATTGCGCCCGAACTTCCGGCGGCCGTGCAAAGTTCATGGTCGTCGTGCGGTGCGCCTGCGGGCGGAACTCCTTTGACGGCCAACAGCATAGCCGTCGAGCCGTCAAATTCAGGACATTTCGAGGCCTCGCCGCAACCTTTTATTGTGAGCGGCAGTGCGACGGGTGCTGTATGTTTGCTTTCTTACGCACTTCCTTTCAGGCAGGTACTGCTTACCGTAACCGTGTATACTCGGTCGGGTGTGCCGGTGAAAACAATAGCAAACGGTATCTATTCGACAGGCGAAGGAAATGTAGTGTGGGACGGGCGCGACGAGTCGCAAACTCCGGTTCAAACAGGAATGTATGCCGTCATACTTGAAGCAATAGACGCAACTACCGGCGAAGTTCGGCGCGAAAAAATAGCGATTGCAGTTGGAAATTAGCAGTATGCAGTACCAATGCAATTTGTATGTTCGGCAATGCTTATATGCGGTATTTTTTGCAAATTGCACTTTGTAAGGCGTGTTGCTTTTGCGTTGCCGATAAAATTTCTTTTTAATATAACGGAATCGGGCGGAGAAATTATGCCGAATAAACAAACATCGCAATATCGGGACATTACTTTCGATGACGGATTTTCTCTCGAAAAAATGGCTCTTGACCTACGCGAACTTTCGGAATTTACGGCGCGGCGCGTTATCAATCGCGAAGATGTTATAGAGCAGGCTATGTACGCTTTTTTAACGGGCGAACATCTTCTGTTGCAAAGTCGTACCGGCTCCGGTAAATCGCTTCTTGCAGAGCAACTTTTCGCAATGTTTGAGGGGGCGCGTACTTTTCGCGTTCAAGCCAGCAAAGAGCAACAGCCCGATACGTATTTCGGCGGTTTGAACATAGAGCTTTTCAAAACGGGAAAAATCGCGCATAATACCGAAGGCTCGCTTGTAGAAAGCGAATTCGGTTTTATTGACGAAATTTTCGATGCCAATGATTTCACGCTGCGGGCATTGCTTTCGTTGCTGAACGAGCGCAAATTGGTACGCGGTTCGCAAAATGTGGAGTCTTCCATACATACTGTCGTTGCAGCCACAAATTATTTGCGCGTAAGTGAAGTTACGGAGGCCATACTCGACAGATTCTTGTATAAATCCGTGATATTGCCCGACAAAGACCCGCTCGTGCAATTCAAAATAACGGCTCAATACTCGCAATTTTCGGGGCGAGTTACTCCGCCGCCCAAACGTATTCCGTATTCTCGCCTGAAAAAATTGCGCGATATGATTACCGGCTTGGATGCGGGACTGAATTTTGCAATGAGTGCCGAAACGCTTTACTTTATCAATTTGGTTATTCGCCATTACGAATATTCGCGCAACAGAGCATTGCGCGAGCATCATCGCAACGAAGCAACGGCGCAATATGCCGATTTTTACATATCGCCGCGCTCGCAGGCCAAGGCTCTCGATCTATTGCGCGCACTTACCTTTATGAGCGGCCGAACGCTTGCCACGCCCGACGATGCCGAAAAATTATATTTGATTTTTGCCACAGTAGGAATGCCCGATGAAGTGCAAATGTTCCGACGCTCGTTCGACGTTATCCGGCGCTCACTTACTGCCGGCAACGGATTCGAGCAAATTCGTATTTTATTGGCGTACGAAACTCTGCTGTCACAAATAGAAAAAGACCATACAATATTACAGAAGCCGCTTGAAAATACGCTTTCTACCACACAACTTCGTCGTACATTGTTGGAATGGGTAAAAGAAAAAATCGCCGGATTAGACCAAACAGTTTTCCATAACAAGCGCGTTCTCGAATCGTTTATACGCGAATTGGTGCCGGTATGCGACGAAGTGCGCGAGCTTAAACTTGCACTCGAAAAAGAAACCACACGCCTATTCCAAATGATAGAAAATTGAAAGCAAACACAAAATTACCGCCTGTTGCGGCCGGTAAAATTTGTTGTTTTGACAAACACATTGTATTTCCGTAGGTTACGCAGTTTTCACACTCGTTTATTTCTTCTGTGAGGATACTATGAAAATCGCTCGCTTTTCGGCGTTCATACTTATTGCAACCATTCTTTTCGGCGCACTTTCCGATGCTGCACTCGCCAACCGACAAATTTCCAAGAAGAAGTCGGCAAAGTCCTCTGCGGTGCGTGTTCCCAAGAAGAAATCGGCTAATATCTCTGCGGCTCGAGCTTCCAAGAAGAAATCGGCGAAATCCGAATTGACAAAGCAGTCAAGCATTAAATCGAGGTTCAGTATGCCTGCGCCTACCGAAGTTCCTTTTTTCCATCTGGAAAACGAAGGGAAAAAGCATAAAACTCGGCAATCGCGCCTTGAATACATAGAAACTTTACATCGTGCCGCGCCGAACACCGACTGGCGGACTATGGAAGCGCAAAATCGCGATATGTTACGTGCCGAGCGGACATTGCGATACAGAACCGCGAAGTCGGAGCGCGTTCAGGGTGAAGCACCTCTGCAAAAACTTGCCGACGGGAAACTTACGGGGTATTGGCTTGAGCGCGGTAGTGCAAATCAAGCCGGCTCAGCCGCAACCGCCAATATGGACACCCGCACAAATACAATCGTGTCGCGTTCGGCATCGGGAAACATCTGGAAGGGAACACTGAAAGGCAATGATTGGGTGCTTACAGACGATTCGGCGCGGCTGAATTTCCGACAGCGGATACCCAATGGTGCAAACGGCGACCGACTTCTGCGCTGGAACGGCATAACAGTCCAATTCTCGGATAATTGGGGCGTGTCGTGGAAAAATGCCGAAGAAATTGCCGGACTGAAAGCAAGCCGCGACGCTTATGCCTGGGGTTATATCGAAGATATGAAACTTACAACCGATGCGGTCTGGCTGATTGCCAAAGAATGGAACGGCAACCCGTGGGGTGCAATGTCTGTTCTGTACCGCTCAACCGACAAAGGGCGCACTTTCGTCAAAATATTCAATACGATGAAAGACCTGAAATTATGGACAAATGGAAACGACTTGCAAACCGGAGTGTTCTCGTCGGAAGGAAAATTATATGCCGTCAAATCTACGGGAACTTATACGCCGATGGGTTCTTTGCCTACTGCAACGGCGGAAATTACCGGCGGATTCGACGACGGAAAAGAGTTCTATCTGTACGGATATGACAGCGGAACTTTGTATAAAACTTCAAACGGCGGTGCAAGTTGGACAAATCAAGGCAAAACGCCCGACGGCAGGCTTACTTTTGTATCGCGTTCCAACCATAACCTGCTTACTTGCGGCTTTGTGGATTGCTACCGAAGCACGGACGGCGGCAAAACATGGAATAAAATAAACGGTTGGGGCGAATATTACGGCGATGTGCAGAACAAACTGCACGCGGATATTATGCACGTAAGTTCGTATTTCGACGAACAGAAAAAAGAGGTTATTCTGGTGTGCTGCCACGGTGGAACTTACGTTTCTTATGATGGTCTGAAAACCGTGAAAAACCTTTCGATGAAAAATCATAATATCAGCCAATATTACAGTACTTTGACAAGTTTTCACGACCCCGACATAATTTACGCCGGAAGTCAAGACCAAGGCTATCAGCGTTCCGTTCTCGATACTGCATCGAATATTTTAGATTTTCAGCAAGTTATCAGCGGCGATTACGGACATTTCGTTTCTTCCGACAGCGGGCGCACTTTTTGGATGACTTATCCGGGCTTTTTGGCTTATTTGCCTAATCCGCGAACAGGCGGGCTTTCCGCATGGTGGGACTATACCACTAAAGGGCAATTATGGATGGCACCCATGATGGCCGACCCCGATAATCCGGCCGCAGTATTTATGTGCGGCGGTTCGAGCGACGGCGCAGGCGGCTATTTATACAAAATTCAGTCCGTAAACGGCACGGCACAAGCAACTCGGCAAGATTTTAATTTTGGTGCTGCAATTACAGGCGCAGCATATTCGCCTCGAAATACAAAAACGCGGTATGTCATTACAAATAAAGGCCTTTTTTTTGCCACTCTTGACGGCGGCAAAACATGGACTCAACAATCGGACTCGCTGCCCGGCGGACATTATTTCTACGGAAATTGCATAATGCCTTCGCTAATCAAAGATGGCAGAGTTTATCTTTCCGGTTCGGGATATTCCAATCCGGGAGTATTTGTTTCGGAAGATAACGGAAAAAATTGGTCGCCGCTGACCGACGGCTTGCCGGCCACGCTGACTTATCGCCTGGCGGCTACGCCCGACGAGCAATTTATATTTGCGGCGACGGAAGCCGGACCTTTCGTTTATTCGGCGGCCGATAAAAAATGGTATGATATGACCGGAATGCAACCCGGCGGCGCACCCGACCAAACATATTGGTCGGTAGAATATGTGCAACCTGTTAATGCTGTCCGATTTGCTACGTATGGGCGCGGCGTTTGGGATTTTGAAATTGCAGATTTTACCCCCAAAATAGAAGCAAAATTATCGATTAATTCTGCGTCGCTGTGCGAAGGTGTTCCCGTTCCTTTCCGTGCTCAACCAATTCATGCCGGAAAATATCCGACTTATGTTTGGAAAGTGAACGGCAAGGAAATGTTGCGTTCCAAGCAAAGAGCAGTGGAAATACCGGGGCTTCGCAACGGCGATAAAGTAACGTGCGAGGTTGCCTCGGCCACTAACGGAAAAGCTGCCGTTTCTGAGGCAATTACAATGATAATGCGCCCATCAACTGCAATAGGAGTCGCGGTTGCTGTTGCCGGCCAAGCACCCGCAACAGCAGATAAACCAATGACTTTCACTGCAAAACCGCAAGGCTTTACAAAGAATATAGAATTTGTTTGGATTGTCAATAAAACCGATACATTCCGAAACGTAGGCGCGGCATTCGAGAATCCGGCCGCTTATCCGGGAGATTTGGTGGTTTGTCGTATGATACCGCCTGCCGGCGAATGTACCGTTCCGACAATTGCCGAAGCAAAAATCGGTATAGCAGATTTCACAATTCCGACCGTAGCGATTGATGTGCCCGTAAGTTTTGTCAATATAACTCCTTACGGCGAATCTTGGAATTGGGATTTCGGCGATGGAACACGCTCCACACTCAAAAATCCGATGAAAATTTACGGCTCGGCCGGCAAATATACCGTTACTCTTACCGTGCAACCGGGCAATACAAAACGCATACAAACTATTGAAGCCGCAGGCGGTTTGATTGTTCCGTATTTTAATGATTTCGAGCAAAACAGCGGCGGTTTTCGCTCAATGGCATTTGAAAGCGACATAAACGACAAATGGGAATGGGGCGCGAATGTTAAAGGTAAAAAATTCTTTAACGGTAAAAACGGCGTTCTGAACGGCGAAAAATCATGGATAACAAATATTGGGCGCGATGAAGGCGCGGGCAGCATCTACGCCCTCGAAACACCGCCGTTTTCGTTTGCGGATGCAAGCGGAAAATACGAGATTTCCTTTAATTTCAGGCAGATGACAGGCATAGGCGGCGGCTTTAACCTGATGCTTTCGACGGATAAAGGCACTACTTGGCAAGTTCTCGGAAAAAAAGGCGAGCCTTCTTGGTATAATGCGGATTCGCTTTGGTCGCTTAATTATCGCCCGGGCTTTTCTTATTTCGGTATGGAAAATCGCGCCGCAAAATACGACGTAAGCATGTTTGCCGGACAGTCCGACGTAAGATTTCGCTTTGTAAACGGTGCGTCGGGCGACGGTGAAGACGGGGTAATTCTCGACGACTTCAGAATTGTGGGAGCACCAACGACTCTCGCTTCGCCGATTGAAACAAAAATATCCTCGAAAACGGAAATGCTGGTTTCGCACGGCAAAGTCGAGTTCTTCAGTCCCAACGGTAAATTAATGTGTAGTATCGAAAATTTATCCGATAATAGTCTCGGCAATATAGATGCTAAAATAGATAATGAAGGAACGGGTGCGTCGGCTTTTGCGGGAAAAACCGAAACGGCGGACTTTTTCATTGATAAAACATTTGATATTCGCAGCATGGGCGCAGAACCTTTATCAGGGCATTACATTATTACGCTGTATTTTACCGCAGAAGAAATTGCCGGCTGGGAAAAAGCGACAGGTAATAATCGCGCGTCGCTTGCTATATGTCGTAATATGTCGCAAGATGTAACCATAAAGCAGACAAATGAGATTGCTTACGGCACAAGTCAAAAAAGAGAAACCGTTTTTGGCGGTGATTATGCGGTTACGGCAGAATTTAACGGCTTGCTGTCGGGCGGCTTCGGCGTTAATAAACCTTCGACAGTGGGCGTTTCTGAATTGGAAATTGCTTCAAATAATTTGTTCTATCCGAATCCAGCTGTTGATGAAGTAACGGTAAATAGCAAAGACGCAATGGCTGTAGAACTGCGCGACGCAACCGGAAAAACCGTGCTGACCTCTCAATTAAATAACGGCGGTTTTTCTGTGCGCGGACTTCCCGCCGGAATGTATACGGCAGTCGTAAAAGGCGTGAACGGCGTGGTTGCCACAGGAAAATTCATAAAAGAATAATGCAATAATAAAATTCTACCGATATGTTGTGCCTACGGCATAATTCATTTTCCAAAAAATCCCTTAGGGATTGAACTATTTTACCGAAACAAGAATGCTGAGCGAAGTCGAAGCATCACTGCACCATAATAGCACGTTCTCGTGTTGCAATTCCGTCGGAAAGGCGCAGCGAATACATACCCGCACTTAAAGCGTAAAGTTTTGGTTCAAGCACTATATTATGACTTCCTTCGGATAGTTCGCCCTCGAATACGCGCACTATCTCCGCACCGGTTAAACTATACAAAGTCAGAACGTAATGACCAGATTTTTCTATGGTAATCGGTATTGAACATTCGCCCTCGCGAGGGGCTGGCGAGGGTATACTTTGACCCATATCGAAGCGCGGCAAAGGCTTGGAATTAACATCGCTGGCATCATTAATACCCTTGAATATAGCGAAATAACCGTGCCCGTAAGTAATAGCCACATCACCTATGCCGTCGCCGCTGACATCGCCTATACCGACTATAATGCTTACAGCGGCACCCTTATACCAGCAAGAAGTACGAGCTACCGGAAAAGGATTGTTTAAAGGAGAACCTATGTAAAATGAAATATAAGGATTATATGTTGCACTCCACGCGGTAGCCTTAGACGAGTTGATACCCGTAGGTATAAGAACCGACTCGCCGCCGATTTTGGAACCGCTTTTACCGAGCAGGAATTTATCGCCGATAATGGAATACATATCTATAGCAGCACCGGCTCCTATAAGAAAAATTCTTTCCTTTGTAGCAGTATCGTAATAAATCCAAGAATTGTAGTAAGAGTAGTACGGCTCTTGTTTTACTCCGATATATCTTTCAATTTTATCAAGCAGAGTGAATTTAACTGTCGGTTCGCCTGTTTTATCAACGGAAATATCCCACAGAT
>JADZAA010000137.1 GCA_020852855.1 Bacteroidota bacterium | reverse complement strand
TCTTTATCTATTCGAGTAATGGCAAAATCTTCGGTAATGCCTAACATCTCACGTAGAAAATCTATAAATTCCATTTCCAACTTTCTCCCTGTAAATTTACTCCATTAAAAATTTAGTATAACCAATATAAACTACGCAATTCATTTGCAATATAGTTTTTAACTCTTCTGTATAGATTTGGCGCAGATTCTGATATTACAACAGCCACAATTTACTTAAATTTTCTATTACGCAAGCGTTCTTTGCCGAAAATCTTGTGTTGCGGGGCCAAGATAAAATTCCGCATTCTACCCCTCGAAACGTTCGGCGGTTTTAACTCCGCGAATTTTCCGAAGCCGCTCGAACAAGCGCGAAAGGTGTTCGGTATTACGAACAAATACCGTAACTACACCCTCGAACACAGATTCTGCCGCCGAAATATTGATATTGCGGATATTGGTGTTTTTATATGAAACTATGGCGTTGGTAATATCGTGCAACATTCCCGGGCGGTCGTCGCCTGCCACGCGAAGAGCCGCTATGAACTCGCCTTGCTCATTGGAAGCCCACTCAAGCGGCATAATGCGGTCGTCGTTGCCGGCCACAAGGCGATGTTGCATATTCTTGCATAGTTTGCGGTGTACTTTAATGCCCCGTCCCGTAATTACAACGCCGATAATATCGTCGCCCGGAATTGGGTTGCAACATTTGGCATAAGTGAATACAATGTCGGCTGATCCGCCTGCCGTTCCCGTCAGGTAAACGCCGCCGGAGGTTTGGCGGGCCGTATGCAGAATTACGTTAAAATCAACTTCCGACTGCAATTGCAATTGCGTTGCGCCGGATTTAAGGCGAGCTTTTATCACGTCAATTGCTATATCTATGTTTGCCGTGCCGGATCCGAGAGCATAGTAAAATTCACTTTTGTTCTCATATTTTAGCGAAACAACTATTCGCTCAAGTTCATCTTCACCTATATTGATTTTTGCTTTTTTTGATTTGCGTTCCCATAATGTGCGCCCTTCGATTGTTTTTTGGCGTTTTTCTTCGTTAAAAAATCTGCGAATCTGCGATTTTGCCTTGTGCGTTACAACGAAACGTTCCCAATTTCGGGTTGTAGTCGGATTTTTTGATGTGATGATTTCCACCTCATCGCCGTTTTGCAATTTTTCGTCGAGCGGTGCAATTCGTCCATTGACTTTTGCGCCGATTGCGTGGGAACCCACTTTTGTGTGAATGTCGAATGCAAAATCTACGGGGGTGGCACCTGCGGGCAACTTGCGTATGTCGCCTTTTGGAGTAAAAACGTGTATTTCGTCGGGAAAAAGATTCAATTTGAAACTTTCCATAAGCTGGGGCAGCATTTCCTCGCCCTCATACTCGCGTATGTTCCGCATCCAATTTATCCAATACTCGAAGTCGTTATCGGCAAGCGCAGGCTCCAAGCCCAGCGTTTCTGCTTTATAGAGGAAATGGGCTGCAACGCCTTTCTCGGCTACTTCGTGCATGGAGTGTGTGCGTATTTGCACTTCAATGCGCCGTCCGTCCGCACCTATAACCGTAGTATGAAGGGATTGATAACCGTTTTTCTTGGGAACGGAAATATAATCTTTGAAGCGTTCGGGAACAGGCGTGTAGATTTCCGTAACTATGCCGTATATCAAAAAACATTCATTTTTATCGGCTTCGTCGAGTATTATTCGCACGGCAAAAAGGTCGTAGAGCTCATCTATTCCTTTCTGGCGCGCCTGCATTTTGTTATAAATGGAAAAAATATGCTTGGGGCGCCCGCTGATTTCATACTTTAATCGGGATTGGTCTAATCTCTTGCGTATAGGCTCGGCAAATCGGCGTATGTAATCCTCACGGCTACGGCGGGTTTCTTTCAGGCTGCGCTTTATTTCGTCGTACTCTTTTCTGTGCAAAAATTTGAATGCCAGGTCTTCGAGTTCCCATTTTACTTGGCCTAATCCGAAGCGATGGGCAAACGGTGCATAAATATCAAGCGTTTCTTGGGCTATGCGTCGTTGCTTTTCGGGCGGCAGATGGTCGAGCGTTCGCATATTATGCAGACGGTCGGCAAACTTAATCAGTATGACGCGCAAGTCCTTGGCTAAGGAGAGCAACAATTTTCTATAACTTTCCGCCTGAGTAATTTCGCGACTTTGGGAAATATCCGTAATTTTCGTAACGCCGTCGACTATTTGCGCAACCGCCGGTCCGAATTGTGCGGCAATATCTTTTACCGCATAACTTTCGTTGTCTTCCACTACGTCGTGCAACAAAGCGGCCGCTACCGAAATATCGTCCAGAATAAGTTCGCGGGCCACAATAAGAGCCACCTCGAACAGATGCACATAATAAGGTTCGCCGGACGCACGCTTATTATTGCGATGAGCGTCCAAGCAGAACCTAAAGGCACGTGTTATAATATCTTCGTCGGGCTTCGGCAAATGTTTTTTACATTCCGTAAGCAGGTATGCCAAATCCGCTTCGGGGTCTTTGCCGGGTGAGTAGCGCGGAAACTGCGGCTTGGCTGCCAATGCCCGCGGGTCATTCCGGTCGTCTTTGTGCGTTGTGTGTGTGTGCATATTAAGTTGCCGAAATATACGGCTGTTAGTTTCTGTTGCTTACTTGCCGAAAAGGAAAAAACGCGCTTTTTTCAAGAAACGGCAAAGCATACCGGTAAAGAGGGAAAATCAAGCATCTGCACGGCACGGCTGAATAGTATTCGGAACACGAGCGGCGGCGCGACATTAACGCCGCAATTTCGCATACAAGTCCGGTACGTAGACGGATATATCAAGATTTTTTGATTTCAACCGATAACCGATTTATGGAAAATGAGCTGTCGAAGCATAATTCGCCTTCCGAGCCGGAGGAAATTACCCTTCTGCCCAAAACCTATTTCGAGGAGTTGGCGGAAGAGGGCTTGCTCATAGATTTTATGGAGAATTATATGCCGCAGCAATTTGCCGGCGACGAGCTTTTTCGCGAGCGTGTTTTCTCGCTTGCTCTGCAATATAATTCCAATGCCGAAGATGCAATAGCCAACCGCATAATCCTCGATATAAACAATGCCTTATCCTACTTTCTCGAATATACAAAAGAATGGAGAAATCACAGTCTTTAACGCCCGAAGTCGTCGCTATTCTTTCGGAAATACGCGAACAGGCGCATAAATATAATCAGGCATTTGAAACATTTCAAACGCTGGTAAGCGAAGCGGAAGCATTGCAAAAGCATTCCGACGATTATTTTGAGCGTTTAGAGAGCAAAACGCTTCGATTAGCCGAAGAATTTCAAAAAACGTCTGAGGAGTCGGTTGCGAAAGTCAATGCTAAACTTACGTCCATTGACCATATATTCCACGAGCTGGAAACAATTCAAGCCGTAAAAGCATCGTTGCAGACTTTAGAAGATACTTTCAAGAAAAACACGTCTTCTCTAGCAGGCGTAGTTGAAAATATCAAAACTTTGGTTATTCGTCAGGTGGAAAAAGAAACTGCGCGATTAGACCGAAAAATAAATGTACTCAACGAAGAGCATACGGAGCATTTCGCCGTTATAGGGCAGGCTGTCGAGGAAATTAAAGACCAGCACCGTCGCAGCTTCATTATGCTCGACGAAGAAATAGGCTTATTCAAGAGCAAAGTTCAAGAAACAAAATATATCGTAGATGAAACGGTAAGATTGTCGAATATGCTTGTTGAAAACGCCGAAAAAGATATTGCCGAGCGATTTTGCAAAGCAGAAGAAAATATGACGGTAATACTGAAAAATCTTGAAAGCTCCGCCAAATCTACCGAGGATCGCGTTATTCGTCTTATCCGCGAGGCCGATGTTGCCAATCTTTCTATGAAAGTGGTTTCAGTCAGCGAACAAATAAAGGATTCGCAAGCGCGTATAGGCACGGCTTTTTGGGTTGCTATGATTTCATTGTTCGTGAATATCTGCCTGATTGTTGCTTTCTTGATTATGAAACTATGATTTTGGTAAGCAGATTCAACAAGCGAAATTCAACCGTCAAGAGCAACAGTCCGGATAATGACCATGTGATAAACAAAAACTTACCTTTGGACAATAATTGTCCTTGACAAATGAGTAAGAAACAAGTCGCAACATTTGGTGAGCAAGTCCGAACACTTCGTGAAGAAGCTAATCTTTCTTTGAGAGCAGTAGCGGAAGAAATAGGAATTGACACTTCACTTCTTGGAAAGATTGAACGAAACGAAAGACAACCAACCAAGGAACAAACCAAACAGATTGCAAAGTTTTTCAAACTTGACGAGAAGGAATTAATTAAGGAATTGCTTAGCGACCAATTTGCTTATCGTATTCTTGAAGAAGAAGCCGACCTTGATACTTTGAAGGTTGCAGAAAAAAAGGTTGAATACTTAAAGCGACAAAAATGAGTGAAGTAATTTCCAAACCATATAGCACTTACATCAGCAGTTGGTCGAAATACGTTTTGAATGAGCAACAGTTAGAAATGTTTTTCTCAAACCAACCAATTTTTGCTCCAACAAATCAAAAATCAACGTTAAAAAAAGAGAATAAGAAAAACTTGCTGGGGCAAGTTTTTACTCCTCCCGTTCTTGCAAAATTTATGGTTTCACTTTTCAAAGGTGACTTGAAAGCCAATAATAAAATTCTTGACCCTTGCATCGGACCAAATTCCTTTTTGAAAAACCTTGATGATGTAAATGAATCAATAAATCTAACAGGCGTTGAACTCGACCAAACACTCATTGACGAAACAATAAAATTATTTTACGCAAAGACAAATCGTAATTTGATTCTTGACAGTTTTTTCAATTTGCATTTGACAGAGAAATTTGATTTTATAACTGACCTTACGCAGTAGATCTTAAAAGTATTATATTACATAGTTACCGTTAAATATTCACACAAAACAGGGTTGCATTTACTTAAAAAACTATGGCAAAAGTACTAGTAATAAAAGGTTACACCTCAGAGCAGATTAAAGCCGAGCTCAGCGAGTGTG
>JADZAA010000136.1 GCA_020852855.1 Bacteroidota bacterium | reverse complement strand
TCTTTATCTATTCGAGTAATGGCAAAATCTTCGGTAATGCCTAACATCTCACGTAGAAAATCTATAAATTCCATTTCCAACTTTCTCCCTGTAAATTTACTCCATTAAAAATTTAGTATAACCTAAAAATATAAAGCCGAAATTGCAAAAAATACCGAAGCGGTTAATATTTTAAAAAATATGCTGGAAAAACATAAAAAAGTAACGCTTGTTTTCGGTGCAAAAGACGAAGAGCATAACGATGCAGTTGTATTGCTGGAAATATTCGGCAATCTGCATTTTTTTACGACTTAATTTATTTATCGCTGTTATCGTCCTACTGTACTGTTCAATTTATTCTATTGTGCATAAGGCGTTGCCATATATTGTCTTGCCAATTCGTGAGAGTTTTGTCGGTCGCCCCAGCCGAGAACTTTATTATACTGCATAATTGCAAGGTCGCGCTTGCCTTGCATATCGTAGATATTCCCGATTTTCAAATTAACCATAACCAAAAAACCGGTTTCGTCTGAATCGAGATGGCGATTTCCCTCGTCGCATTTATAGAAATATTTCAATGCAAGGTCATAATTTCCTTTACTCATAATAGCCAAACCCACATAATAAAGTGCTTCGCGCGCCGTTAGTTTATCGTATGATAATTTGCCGGATATGCTCTTTTTCAGTATATCGCGCCAAGTTTTCTCGTATTCGGCCGACATTCCGAGTTGCACTTGACAACGGCCGAGATATCTGTGAAAATACGCATTGTCGGGGTACTGACCGTGCAATTCTTGCGCAAGCGGCAATGCATTCGAAGCGTCTTTTTCAAATTGGAAGAATATTTGCAACAATGCGGATTTTGCTTCTGTGGCGGCATATCTCGCACTTTTGCCAGCCGCTTGCAACTGTAATATCCCTAAACGTTTATCTCCGTGCGGTAAAAAGTACATCACAGTTTTCAACAATGGGTAGCGTTCGGGCAGAGCCGCTGCGAAATAATTATAAATTCCCGTGCCGAGCATAATATCGTGATTTCCGGGCGCAAGTTTTTGGCAACGTGTCAGAATGTCGAGTGCAGTTTTTCCGTCGTCCGCCGCTTTCAACCACGTTTCACGCGAGGCATAGAATCTGCCGCGATAGCCGAGCGCACCTCCCTTAAAGAAAAGACCTACAATATCATTCGAATTTTGCTCCAGAAGTTTATCTGCAACCTCTATGGTTTTGCCGGCCTTTTGAAGAAAATCATCGTCAAACGACTCGTTGCGCGGATTAGTCTGTATTTTCCACCACCCGACCATTGCATCAAGGAAATAGCCCGCCGGATGTTCGGGATATAATGCTATTACCTTGCGGAAATTTGCCGACGCACTGTCAAACTGCAAATTATACACTTGGCGCGCACCGTTTTGCACCAATTTATCGGCATCGGACTTCATCAGCACCCATTGTGCCGAGGCAAAGGCCGGCAAAAGCGTTACCAGTGCCGTCGCAATCAACAAATGCCGTAAATTAAATGATTTTTTTTGTGAAAACATTATGCGGAAAATATTGGAATTATTTCGAGTAAAAATCATTTTCATGAAAATTAAATTATTTACGCGCCGGTATTATGGATACGCTTTCAGAATTTAATTGCAACGCTGATTCTATGTATGCCTCCGAGCGTAGAATACGCCGAATAGCCATAATCGGCCGATACTCCCAAATCGTCGTTGAAAGGCGCAAAAACACCTGCTCCCGCAGCAAAACGTTCATCATCGGCACCGCTTATCACTCCTGCCCGTACAAAGACCTGCGCCGGATAAGCCGCAGAGAACGTATAGGCATATTCCGCGCCAAGCGATGCAGTTTCCGAATTGTCGTTCGGATGGTCTAATTGTATGGCTGTTGTAAGGCGGTGCGTTTCGTCGAGAACGGGTTCGGTTGCAAATCCTATACGGAAAATGATCGGCGGGTCGAACGATTGAAAAGACGAAACTTGTCCGCCGTTGAATTTGGGAGCCTCGCCTACGGCAGGAACGGTACCGTCGGGTGTAAGTTTGCCGCCGAAATTCGATACTGCTACTGCAAAACGCGACGTGCCGAGTCCTGTGCGGTAAAAAGTTCCGGCATCGAACAGAATGCCGTTAAGCGATGCTTTTCCCAAAATTTCATTCACATATCGAACCGTTATTCCGGCACTGAATTGGTCGGTAAAACGCTTGGCATAGCTCGCGCTGAACTGCAAACTTTGATAACGAAACGTTGTGCCGGTTCCGAGCGGCTGAAATTCGGTTGTTACCCTTATCGGATCAACAAAAATTCCGGCAACATGAAAGCCCAAATTATGCTCACCGTCGGCAAGTCTGATAACGGCCGCCGCACTTCTATGCTCCATTCCGGCCGCCCAATAACATTGCGAAAATAATACGCCGTTGCTTTTGCTTTCGGCCATTCCGGCCGGATTCCAATATACAGACGATGCGTCGTCTGCAATGGCAGTATATGTTCCGACAAGAGCAGCAGCCCTTGCGCCTATACCGATTTTTAATGAAGAGGCAAGCGAAACACCCGCACGTTCACCGCCGAAAGAAGGAAAAACCTGCGCAAAAACCGAGCAAGAAGTCGCTGCGAACACCGATAAAGCGAACGTTACTGTTTTCGAGATAAAATTCATAGCCGAATTACTGTTGAGATGTATGTTCGCCGCGCAAGAATGTTTCAAGATCCAAAACATCGTCTTGACTTCCCATAAATACGGGAGCGCGTTCGTGTATATCCGTAGGCATAATATCCATAATTCGCCGTGTGCCGTCCGTTGCGCGGCCTCCGGCTTGTTCTATAAGCATAGAAAGCGGATTAAGCTCGTACATCAGGCGCAATTTTCCTTTCGGCGAAAGTGAATCTGCCGGATACATAAAAATTCCGCCGTAATACAATGTGCGATGAACATCGGCTATTGCCGTGCCGATATAGCGCAACGAATACGGGCGCAAACCATCGTCCGAAGGCGTTTTCAAATAGTCAATATATTGCCGCAGACGCGGTTCCCAGCGATTGTAATTTCCTTCATTTATACTGTAAATTTTACCTCTTTGCGGAATTGTTACTTTTTCGCGCGTAAGTAAAAACTCGCCTATCGTTTGGTCGTAAGTGAATACGTCCACGCCGTTTCCGCTTGTATACACTAAATTCATGGCACTACCGTAGCTTGCGTATCCGGCTGCTACTTGCTTGTAGCCGGGCTGTAATACGTCGGTCAAAGAACCGTCCGACGTATCGTTGGGTTCCAAGCGCCGATATATTGAAAAAATAGTTCCTATCGTGGCGTTCACATCAATATTCGACGAGCCGTCAAGCGGGTCGAAAACCAGCACATATTTCCCTTTTTTGTACCTCGACGGTATATGTATTAAACCGTAGGATTCTTCCGAAGCCATAACGCACAGATGTCCGCCGTGGTCCATAGCCCGAAAAATTACGTCGTTTGCGTAATCGTCAAGCTTTTTCACCGTTTCGCCATGCACGTTCGTTGTATCGGTGAAGCCGAGAATATCGTTTAGTCCGGCGCGGCGCACATCGCGGGCAATCAAGCGAAGCGCGAGCGTCAAGTCGCGCAACAAGCCGGAATACTCTCCCGTCGCTTCGGGGTGCAACTGCTCTTCGCTGGCTATATGCCTCTCGATGGTTATGAGTCTGTTTGTACTTATTATAGGCATTGCGGCTAACCGAGAAAGTGTGAATAAAATTGAAAAATCGAACAAATCTACGATTTTTGCCTCTGTTTCTGAATTTTTTCGATGTTCGTTGTTTAATGCAGATTAAGCCGATGTTTTTCGCAGGGCTGCAATCGAACGCCCCATAATCCCGACAAGAACAACAGTGGCACCCGCAGCCGACCAACGCCCCGGGGCTTCGCCGTAAAACAACATAACCCAAACGGGATTTAACAACGGTTCGATAACGGGAATCAAAACTGCCTCCAATGCGGTTACATTTGCAATGGCTTTTGCGTAAAGAATATAAGGTACGGCAAGTTGCAATACTCCGAGCGCAGCCAGCAGAGTCCAATCACTGAAAGCAGGTGCCGATTGAAACATAAAAGGTGCAAAAACGGCGGCTATTATCCAATTGCCCAATAAGACCGACTCCACGGGCGAGCCGTCTTTTTGCTTTCGCAGAAATAATGCCAGCCAAGCGAATGCAATGCCGCTGATTATTGCAAGTATATTGCCGGTCGCGCCTTCGGGCGATAATTTATCCAAGAAAAATAATGCCATACCGCCCATTACGACTATAATTGCGGCCCAATCCCACACGTTTGTTTTTTCGTGCAAGAACCAATGCCCGAACAATGCCACATATATCGGCCCCGTGTATTGCAACATTATTGCATTGGCAGCCGTCGTGTATTTGGTTGCCACCACGAAAAGCCCGCAACAAAAAGCATAGGCAATCGCGCCTCCTATTTGCCACTTCGACCACGTAAAGTGCGGCCGCCTAACCCACGCCAGAATCACAATAGAAGCGATTAGGCTTCTCATACCCGATATGGCCGCCGGGTTCCAATTGATTGATTTTATGATAATGCCGCCGGCACTCCATAAAGCCGCAGCCGCTACAAGCAGAAAAAGCGATTTTGCGCGGCCTGAGTCTGTGCCGCTCATACCCACCGCCTTGTATAGCGTTCTATAAACTCTCGTGTCAATCGGTCGTCTGAACTGCGCAATTCGCTTCCACTGCCTTCAAAATACACTTTTCCGCCGTCCAACATTATTACGCGGTCTGCTATTCGAAATACCGAGAACATATCATGAGTAATAACTACGGAAGTAATTTTGAATTTTCTTGCGAGCTCGGCTATTAAATTGTCTATTTGTTCGCTTGTAACCGGGTCAAGTCCCGTAGTAGGCTCGTCGTAGAAAATATAATCCGGACTTCCCACAAGTGCGCGCGCCACACCTACGCGCTTGCGCATTCCACCCGATAAATCGCTTGGTTTTTTATTGCGCAATATGGCGTATTCCTTTTCAAATTCCTGCGAACCGCTTTCCGAAATATCGGGCAGCAATCCCACGGCCGAAAGAGTTCTTCGCGCTTCGCCGTCTAACACAGACTCGTCGCGCTGTCCATGCTCATAAAGTCCCGTTATGATATTTCCATAAACAGTCATCGAATCGAATAGTGCCGCCCCTTGAAAAACATAGCCGATGCGCCGCCTTAAAGCAAACAGTGCGTTGCGATTAAGCGTGGCTATGTCTTGTCCGTCGACCTCTACACTACCGGCATCGGGCGTTAATAATCTTACGATATGCTTTAACAGTACGCTTTTTCCACAACCGGACTTGCCAATAATACATACGGTTTCGCCGGTTGGAATAGTAGTTGTAATACCGTTCAGCACGATTTTAGGGCCGAAAGCTTTATGCAAATTGATAAGTTTAATCATAATCTGAATTTAAGCAAAACTATTCTTCTTGTTCGGTAGGCTCGGACTCGGCTTCTTGCTCGATTTCTTCGGAATACATTCTGCCTTTTGCCAAAATCTCGTTAACACGGCGGTCTCTGCGTTGCTTTGCAAGCTCGCGCAAGTTTTCAACACGGTCGGCCTCGTCAACTATTTGCACTCCAAGCAACATTTCCACCACATTTTCCATTGTTACAAGCCCTTCTATGCCGCCGTATTCGTCCACTACCATAAACAAATGCTGGCGGCGGCGTATAAATTCTTCGAGAGCGTGCTCGAGCGCAGCATTTTCGGGTATGAAATACACTTCGCGCATAAGCGAGCGTAACGTTTGCTTACGTTTACCTTGCAAGGCCGCCCGTAAAACATTGCTTGTAAGTACATATCCCACAACACTATCCAACGAATCGCCGTCCCAAACTGGAAAACGCGAATACATTTGCAGTTCGGGCATATTTACCGCTTCGCCTACCGTTAGGCTTGCTTCGCAACTGAACACCACCGTGCGCGGAGTCATTACATCGGCCACTTCCACTATATTGAAGCGCATTATATTTTTCAAAATTCTGTATTCGCTGTCGTCGAGCGCACCTTCTTCGCGAGCAGTTTTGACCATTGCGTCAAATTCTTCGCGCGATTCTTCTTCGGTTTGTTCGGGTTTCGAAATACGTCGTGCAATAAACTCGACTGCAAAAGTCAGCGGACTGAAAGTAATGCTTAAAATGCGCAATAATGTTTCGGCATAAGGTAAAATATAGTTTGCAAATCGTTCGCCGAATGCCTTGCATACGGATTTCAACAGGAAAAGTGCCGCAAAAAAAGAAAGTTCAGCCAGAATATCGTCACTTATACCAGGCGTTGCCAAAATTCCCCAAGCATACAGTGCAGACGCGCCAAGTATAACACAAATTAAGTCGAAAGCCAGCATAGAGGCCGATTCGCGTGAGCGCGGACTTAAAAAGCGTGCTACCCGTGCTGCTCGCTGCGGATGCTTTTCTCGGAAAACTTCCATAAAAGCACCGGAGGCTCTTGTCATCGAGGCGGCACTCAACGACCCTATCATACTGCAAAGAATGGCAAGTATGGCAATAAAAATTTCTATCATGCGGCAAAGCTCGCGCTATATCCTACAACCATCACGGTAATTGTCCTTAAAATATTTGCCAATCAAATTTCACCGGTCAATTCGGCTGCAATCCTACTTAGAAATGTAATCTCCGTTTACGATAGCGAAAACGTTTTTCTTCGGCAATCATGCTAAGAGCAAAATTGTGGAATAAACTCCAATATATGCTGTCACGCTCGATATTTTCCCAAAAATTGACGCTACGGAAACAGCGTGTAACATAATAGCCGAACATATAGTGCGCTACATCAGGGCGAATCAGGCGCGAGTTCATCAATAATGCAACTTCTTCGAGTAAACCCAGATAATCGCGCTTGTCTTGAGGCTCGATATTGCGCAGCTCGGGATTATCGTCGTAAAGTAAAGCCGTTATATTCCCGAACGCCGGATTTTCCTTCAGGCGGCGACGCAACATAACAAATTGTTCGGCACGTTTCTGCGCCCCTTGCCTGCTGTACTCCAGAATTGCATTGATAAACGTAAACAACGCAACTATGCCGCCGAGAATAATCGCTATGTCTTTGATAAACCCAAGTCCCATTGAGCATTACAACAAAGAAGCATAATACGGCAAATAAAGGATACTCTCCTGTTTCGGAAGCGATTTCCGAATTTTGCCGGCTGATTTAGCGAAAATTACGCAAGTTTGCGCTTGTAACGGCTTGTCGAGCGGAACTTTACCGCTCGAATCGTCGTAATTGGCCGTCATAAACCGATATGTGGCATTTATTTGAGGGACAAGACAATGGCATCTCTGAAACGTTCGCATCTGCCGGGCATTTCGCCCCGTGCTTGGGAGCATCCGGCCGACCGCGCAGCACTTGCAACATTACAAAAAATTCCGGGTTTGGACATTGCTTTGCGATCGCTGATAGGAGCCACAACCGAGCGTTCGTTGCGGCTTCACGCCTTGGCATCATCTGTTCGTGTTACGGAAAGGCAATATCCCAAATTATATCAACTTTTGCGCGAGTCGTGCAATGTGCTTGATGCCGACTATACGCCGGAACTTTACTTGACGCAGAACCCTTTCTTCAATGCGGGTGCGATAGGCGTTGACAAGCCGTTCATTACGCTGAATAATTCGATATTGGACATAGCGAATAACGATGAAGCCTTAGCAATAATCGCGCATGAGCTTGGGCATTGCCTCAGCGGGCACGCTCTCTATAAAACTTTGTTGCAGTTAATGTTGCGTATTTCGGTCGGTGCATTGAATTTACCGCTTACGGCAATTGCTCTCTCCGGCATAATTTACGCCCTTCGCGAATGGGATAGAAAAAGCGAACTGAGTGCCGACCGCGCCGGATTATTGGTAGTGCAGAATCCGGATTCGTCATATTCAACACTTGTAAAAATGGCCGGTGCAAAGCGAGTGGAAGATATAGACTTAAACGAGTTTTTCAAACAAGCGGCCGATTATCGCGACGGCGGTTCACTTGTCGATAATATCTACAAAATCATCAATACCATAGACCAAACGCATCCATTCCCCGTATTGCGGCTAACCGAGCTGAAATCGTGGGTGGACAGCGGCGAATACGGCAAAATTATCGCCGGAAATTATACCCGCCGCAATGCCGAGGAAAATGTAAAAGATGCTTTTTACGAGGCCGGAAGACAATATAAAAAGGATTTTTCGGAGTCGAAAAGTCCGGTTGACATTGCAGTTTCAAGCGTGGTAGACGCGGCAAGTACTGCCGCCGGCAAAGCGAAAGACATTATAGGCTCGGTGTTTGGCGGCAGTTGAAATAGCCGTTTAGACAAAAAACAATCGCAAAACCGTTCGAAGCGCGTATTTTTGCAGGCTGTAAATTTTGCACAATGCAATTTTTGCGGTAAATCATATCGTTGCAGTTTCATCGTTTTTCTGCAACAACACTTAATTTTTCACAACTTTAATCAAGGAGCATTTGTCGGCGCCGATGGATGAATTAACCGTACTCGTTGCAAAAGAAGAGCATACTCGTTATTCGCATATAATTTGCGAAACAATAGAACAAGCCGCAAAAGCACGCGGCACCGGCATAGCAAAACGTCAACCGGAATACATAAACAAAAAAATACGTGAGGGTAAAGCCGTTATAGCCCTGCATAAAAATCCCGACGACAACAAAGAAAGATTTGTGGGATTTTGCTACATAGAAACATGGGGCGACAAACAATACACGGCTAATTCCGGCTTGATTGTCGTGCCGGAATTTCGTCGCATCGGACTTGCAAAACGAATAAAACAAGTTGCTTTCGAACTTTCGCGGCAACTATACCCAAAGGCAAAATTATTCGGCATCACCACAAGCCATGCCGTCATGAAAATCAATACCGATTTGGGTTATATCCCCGTTCCGTTCTCCGAACTAACCGCAGACGAAGAATTTTGGAACGGCTGTCAAAGTTGCCCCAACTACGATATTCTGAAGCGTACCGAACGGAAATTATGCTTGTGTACCGGTATGCTTTACGACCCCGACAGCCCGCGTTCAGCCGAGACCAAACAAGTTGTGGTATTGGCATACAGCGGCGGCCTCGACACCTCATATTGCGTAAAATTGTTTGCCGACGAGAAAAATTACGCCGTTCACACAGTTATCGTCAATACGGGCGGTTTTTCAAATGATGAATTGAGCGAAATCGAGCGCAATGCAATAAAACTCGGCGCGAAAAAGCATATATTGCTTGATGAAACCGCAAATTTCTACCAACGTTGTTTGCGCTTTTTGATTTTCGGCAATATTCTGCGCAACAATACTTATCCGCTTTCTGTTAGTGCCGAGCGTGCATTTCAGGCAATGTCAATAGCACGATACGCAAGCTCTATTCAAGCCGATTTTGTGGCACACGGCTCTACCGGTGCAGGAAACGACCAGGCGCGTTTCGACGTGATGTTCAACATATTGCTACCCGGCACACCTATTCTAACTCCTATCCGCGACAATAAGTTATCACGTGAAGACGAAATAACGTACCTTGCCTCTCGCGGTTTCGAGCAAAATTGGGAAAAAGCGCGATATTCCATAAACAAAGGTCTTTGGGGAACTACTGTAGGCGGCGTTGAAACTCTGACTTCGGACACGTTTTTGCCCGACGGCGCATTCCCTACGCCAATCACAAAGACCGAACCCGAATTGTTGCGCTTAGGATTTGTGCAAGGCGAATTGACAAGCGTAAACGACGAGCAATTTGCCAATCCCGTAGATGCCATAAAAAAAGTTGCGGAAATAGCCCAACCATTCGGAATCGGACGCGATATTCATGTGGGCGATACAATTATCGGGCTGAAAGGGCGTGTGGGATTCGAAGCGGCCGCACCGCTTATTATTATCAAAGCGCATCACGCTCTAGAAAAGCATACCCTTACAAAACAACAACTTGCCATTAAAGATTCGCTTGCGGCGCAATACGGCGCACTATTGCACGAAGGTCAGTTTTTGGAGCCTGCAATGCGCGATATGGAAGAACTGCTGTTGCATAGCCAAGAAATGGTTTCGGGCGCGGTTACTTTGCATCTTGCTCCTTATCGTTTTCACGTAATCGGAATATCTTCCGAACATGACCTTATGAACTCGCGCTTCGGTAAATACGGCGAAATGAACTCTGCCTGGACGGGCGAAGACGTTCGCGGATTTGCCAAAATAGCATCTAATCAAACTATGATGTATTTCTCGGTAAACGGCACCGAAAATGTCGGCTGATATAACTAAAATACGCGCCGAAATCATTGGCGGCGCCGGATATGCAGGCGGTGAATTGATTCGCCTGCTGTTGCGCCACCCGCACGTGGAAACAGCCGCCGTGCAAAGTGCAAGCTCTGCCGGCAAACCAATATATTCGGTTCACAAAGACCTTGTAGGCGAAACGGAAATAGTATTTTCCGACAAAGTTTCGGGCGACAGCGATGTATTGTTTTTGTGTATGGGGCACGGACAAGCAAATGAATGGCTCCAAAACAACCGCGTAAATCCGAACACAAAAATCATAGACCTCAGCCAAGATTTTCGCTACACGGAAAATACGGATTTTATTTACGGGCTGCCGGAATTACGGCGCGACGCTGTTCGTACCGAAAAAAAACATATAGCCAATCCGGGTTGTTTTGCCACAGCCGTGCAATTGGCTTTGCTGCCGCTTGCCGCAGCGCACGTTTTGTCGTCCGATATTCACGCCACAGCCATAACCGGCTCTACCGGTGCGGGGCAAAATCTATCGCCTACATCGCATTTTTCTTGGCGTTCTCAGAACGTTCAAATATACAAGCCGTTTGACCATCAGCATTTGCGGGAAATTCGGATTTCTTTGCAACTGGCCTCCGCAAGTAATGTTCCGCCCTTACATTTTATACCTGTACGCGGGAATTTTACACGCGGCATACACGCTTCGCTTGTAACGAAAACATCGCTCGACCACCGAGAGGCAGTAAAATTATTCTCGGAATACTATCGCACGCATTATTTTGTAACCGTTTTACCCGAAGGGTTGCCCGAATTAAAAATGGTAACTCAAACAAATAAATGCGTCATTGGCATTGAAGTGAAAAATGACATGCTCTTGATTGTAAGCGTGATAGATAATTTACTTAAAGGTGCAGCCGGGCAAGCTGTTCAAAATATGAATTTGCTTTTTGATTTCCCCGAAACCTGCGGCTTAATGTTGAAGTCATCGGGCTTTTAACCATTTTTTACAAATTGGTTTTTTCACATCATGCTCAAACGTTTTTTTTCGGCAGCCGACGTTCCCGACGTACAACTTCTGATTGACAAGGCAATTTCCTATAAACATTCGCCTTTTGCCGACAATACTCTCGGCAAACAGAAGACCATCGGGCTTGTTTTTTTCAATCCGAGTTTACGCACTCGTTTAAGCTCGCAAAAAGCCGCTCAAAATCTCGGTATGAACGTAATGCTTGTAAATGCCGGTACAGAAAGCTGGAAAATGGAGTTTGAAGACGGCGCGATAATGAACGGTACGACTGTCGAGCATATCAAAGAAGGCGCAGCCGTATTGGGCGAATACTGCGATATTATAGCCGTGCGTTCTTTTGCAAGCCTTACCGACAGAGAACAAGATTACCGCGAAGAAATCATATTGAAAACAGAGCAATATTCCGGCAGGCCGCTTATCAGTTTGGAATCGGCAACGCGCCACCCGTTGCAATCGCTTGCCGATATGATGACAATCAGAGAAATTATCAAAAAAGCAAATCCGCGTATTACACTTTCTTGGGCACCGCACCCGAAAGCATTGCCGCAAGCCGTTGCGAACTCATTTTTGGAATGGGCGCAACGCTACGGTGCGGAAATTACAATTACTCATCCGCCGGGCTATGAACTTTCCGAAGAATTCACTAGCGGTATTCGCCCGGAATATAATCAACAAACGGCTTTTGAAAATGCCGATATTGTCTATGCGAAAAATTGGTCGTCTTATGAAAATTACGGGGCTTCACTTGCGCATAACGAAAATTGGATAATTACAAAAAAGAAAATGGACGCAACAAATAACGCCTCACTTTTGCATTGTTTGCCGGTACGTCGGAATGTAGAAATAGCCGACGATGCTCTCGACAATGTAAATTCGCGTGTAATTCAACAGGCAGGCAACAGAGTTTGGGCAGCGCAAGCGGTTATAGGCGATATTCTTACGGAACTTGGAAAATGATAACGGTAGTAAAAATCGGCGGCAATATAATTGACCGTTTAACAGACGACGAGGCAGTATTGCAACGCTTTGTTTCTTCCCTGAAACGGCTTTCTCCCCCGTTCGTCATTGTGCATGGCGGCGGCAAAATCGCTTCGGAATTGGGAAAAAGACTCGGTATTGTTCCAAATATTATCAGCGGAAGGCGCGTTACCGATGCAGAAACATTGAAAATAGTCGTGATGACCTATGCCGGACTAATCAATAAAAGCATTGTTGCACTACTGCAAGCAAACGGTATTGATTCAATCGGAATTACCGGAGCTGACGCGAATGCAATCATGGCGGATAAACGCCCCGCAACGGATATTGACTACGGTTTCGTCGGCGATATTTCTAATGTGAAAACAGACTTTCTCGATATATGCTTTTCTGCCGGCATAACGCCGGTTATTGCGCCGATAACGCATAACGGTAAAGGACTGTTGCTGAATACAAATGCCGATTCCGTTGCCGCTGCTACGGCCTTGGCACTTGCGCGACAACATCAAGTTACGTTGATTTACTGCTTTGAAAAAGAAGGCGTTCTTGCCGATTCGCGCAACGATTCTTCTGTTATTGACAACCTTAACCAAGAGCTTTACGCCAAACTTGCGGCATCGGGTGCGATTTCCGACGGTATGTCGCCAAAGTTGGAAAATGCTTTTTCGGCAAAAAGGGGCGGCGTTCAGAATGTTTTTATTTGTCATGCCGACGCAATTGAAAATCCGGCATCAGGTACTACAATTCATTTGTGATATGGAAAATAATGCGCCGTATTTCGACGAGTCCGTTGAATTGCTGAAGGATTTAATCCGAACACCGTCTTTTAGTCGCGAAGAGTATGGAACGGCAACATTGATAGAAAATTTTCTTGTTAAATACGACGCTAATCCACGACGACTTAAAAATAATGTATACGCTTTTTCGGATAATTTCGACTTGTCGCGCCCTGCCATATTGCTTAATTCGCATCACGATACAGTAAAGCCGAACGCAGATTGGACAAAAAACCCGTTTTTACCTGAAATTGCCGATGGTAATCTTTACGGATTGGGAAGCAATGACGCAGGCGGTGCTTTAGTATCGTTATTGTCGGCTTTTTTGCATTTGCGCAAAGCCGATTTGCCGTTCAATCTAATTTACGCAGCCACCGCCGAAGAAGAAAATGCCGGTTCAGGCGGAATAGAACTACTTTTACCGGAACTCGGGCTAATTGACTGCGCTGTTGTGGGCGAGCCGACCTCGATGCAAACAGCGGTTGCAGAACGCGGTTTGATGGTGCTTGACTGCACGGTTTACGGACGCTCCGGCCATGCTGCGCGTAATGTTGGAATTAATGCAATTGAACGCGCCTTGCCCGCTCTGCAATGGTTCGCAAGTTATCAATTCCCGAAAATTTCACCGTTGTTGGGCTCTGTTAAGATGACCGTAACACAAATTTCGGCCGGAACTCAGCACAATGTAATTCCGGCGCGATGCTCTTTTGTCACAGATATTCGTCTGAACGATTGCTACACGCATCAAGAGCTGTTTGATATTATCGCCGCTTCCTGCGGCTGTGAAATTTCTGCGCGTTCAATGCGGCTAAAACCCTCGTCAATTTCTAATGAACATCCGCTTGCAGTTGCCTCGCGCAGGCTGGGAATCCCGACTTTTGCCTCGCCTACGATGAGCGACCAAGCATTATTAACAATGCCGTCAATAAAAATCGGCCCTGGCGATTCGGCTCGTTCTCATACAGCCGACGAATTTATAAGCCTGCAAGAAATTTCGGAAGGTATTTCTTGCTATATTTCTTTACTTCAAGAACTTGCTGCAATATATGAAACTTTGGGACAAAGGCGGCACGACTGATTCGCTTACGGAGCGTTTCACCGTAGGGCGAGATGCGGAATTCGATATGCTTTTGGCACCGTTCGACGCTCTAGGCTCTATTGCTCATGCCGTTATGCTGGCTGAGGTTGGGCTTTTATCGCAAAACGAAGCCGCACTTATAGTTAACGAGCTTCGAAATATCTACGGCGAGATAGCCGACAGGCGTTTTTTCATAGAAAAAGGCGTTGAGGATATTCATTCGCAAATTGAACTTGAACTTACACGACGATTAGGCGATACAGGAAAAAAAATACACAGCGGGCGTTCGCGCAATGACCAAATAATAACCGACATAGCATTGTTTCTGCGGCATAAATTATCGGTTACGGCACATGAAACATACGAACTTGCACAAATTTTACTTCAACTTTCGGATAAGTATCGTGACGCTTTATTGCCGGGTTACACGCATTTTCAAGTGGCAATGCCGTCATCGTTCGGTTTATGGTTCGGAGCATATTCCGAGAGTTTTACCGACGACTTAATTATATTGCGGGGAATTTTTTCGGTAATAAACAAAAATCCTCTCGGCAGCGGTGCCGGTTACGGTTCGTCGTTTCCGCTTGACCGCTTGCGCACTACAAAATTATTGGGTTTTGCGGCTCTCGACATCAACTCCATATACGCCCAAATGAAACGCGGTAAATTAGAAAAAATAACAGCCGATGCCATAGCAAATATTGCCGCTACATTAGCCAAAATGTCTATGGATATAACGCTTTACGTTTCGCAAAATTTCGCGTTCGTTTCATTTCCCGACGATTTAACCACCGGCTCGAGCATTATGCCTCACAAGAAAAATCCCGATATTTTCGAGCTGATTCGTGCAAAATGTAATAAAATTCAGTCCGTTGGCAATACAATAAGTTCTGTTTCGCGCAATCTTCCGTCGGGCTATCACCGTGATATGCAAATAATAAAAGAAATTCTTTTTCCTGCTCTCGACGAATTATCGGACTGCCTGAATATGATGTGCCGCACAATTACTCACATACAAATTCGTGCAAATATTCTTGCCGACGAGCGTTATCGTCATGCTTTCAGCGTGGAGGAAGTTAACCGCCTTGTCGGACAAGGTGTGCCTTTTCGCGATGCTTATTCTATTGTGGCAAAATCCATTGAAAGCGGCAGTTTCGCGCCTGATTTCAACCTAAATCACACTCACGAAGGAAGTATCGGAAATTTATGTAATGGCGATATCGGACAAGATCTCGACAATACCATGGATTCGTTCCCGTTCGCGGCAGTAAAAAAGGCCTTGGACTCACTTTTACACGATGATTTGCTTATGTTTTCGAGGTAAAATATGCCTCTGTTTATCCGAATCGCTTGGCGTTACATTTTTTTTGAGCGAAAAGTTAATTTTATTTCGATTATTACTGCCTGCTCACTGCTAGGCATAACGGTAGGCGTTGCGGCTTTAATTTGCGTAACATCAATTTTCAACGGATTTGGCGATTTGCTTCGTACAACTCTGATAGGTTTCGACCCTCACATACGAATTATAGTCGGAAAAGACTCCGCGCTTGCAAACCGTGCTCTCGCAGCCGCCCGTGCCCTACCCGACGTACAAGCCGCAGCACAGATTAAGCAAGGGAAAATAATCGTTACAAGCAACGGCGGTTCTATGCAGGTTTTTATGCTTAATTCCGCGCCAACCGAAGATTTACGACGAATTTCCGGCGTGGCTAATTCGATGGTGTTCGGACGATTTGCTTTGGATCCGGTTGGCGGCGACAGAACGCCGCGAATTGTTTTGGGCTATGGCGTTGCCGATAAACTTCGAGTTATTCCGGGTGATTCGTTGCGACTTTATTCGCCCGCCGATATAGAAACAGCCGCTACACTTGGAACCCCTCCTCTCGGCTCGGTAGTTCGCGTTGCCGGAATTTTTCAGTCGAATGCACGCGAATACGATAATTTCTACATATTCGGTTCTGATGCACTCGGACAAAAAAAACTTCATGGCACGGCCGCCGCTATTGATATTAAATTGAACGATATTAACAACGTAGAGCGAGGTGCGGCAACATTGCGCGCAAATCTCGGCGCAGAGGTTGAAACGTGGTATGACTTACATCGCGACCTTTACGACGTTATGAAATTTGAAAGACTTGCCGTATTTATCATTGTAAGTATCATAGTTTGCATAGCCGCTTTCACAATTTTGGCATCGTTGGCCATGACGGTAACTCAAAAACGTCGCGATATTGGCATTTTGCGTGCAATGGGAGCATCGTCGCAAATGATACGACGTATTTTTATAGCCGAAGGATCGCTTATAGGCATTATCAGCGTAATTTCCGGCTGCATCATCGGTTTAGGCTTATGCTTCGGTCAGATTTATTTCGGCTGGCTTGCACTCGACAGATCGCGCTATATTGTCAGTGCCATTCCGGTGTCCGTTCATTGGCCTGATGTAGCAGCGGTATGTTGCGTGGCTCTTGTGCTGGCATTATCGGCTACAATATACCCTGCAAATTACGCCGCCTCGCAAAACATATCGGGAGCAATTCGAGAAGAATAGATTTTGTTGTAATTGGCAAAAAAGCAAATGTGCCACCGAATGCGTTGCTGTTAAAATATCATTGTCTGCTGTGAACTGTCATTTTTATTTGATGTTAATTTGTAAACTGTAGAAAAGTTTGTGTTGCCCCCAATTTTCGGGATTAAATTTCTCAACGCTTGATTAAAAATTCCGATTGCCTATTTCTTTCTGTCCGTAATGCAGAAAATAAAATCAACTTCGTCTGGTTTCCAAGTAGTCGGTGTGTTTGATTTTACTCCAAACGCAACACCAATAATTATGTTCCGAATATTATCGTTTTTGTCAATTACTTGTGCAATAACCAAAGTTTCCTTCAATAGAGTTATTGTTGTTGTTGTTGTATTGTAAATCAATTAGTTAGATAATAATTCCATAAACCTGCACAAAATTCTGACACCTCATTATAAAAATTTATACTGCGCAATCTTTATCGGGCGGATAATATCCTGTATCTTTTCAAACCGACTATACTATGCTCTACACATATACGCTCGCGGGCAAATCGCTTGTCCGCCTCTTAGGCAGAAGTGCTTAATTCTTGTTTGCAGGGCTTTTTGTGGGGGATAATTACTCCTTTACAACGATAATCGCTACATATACCCGCAAAACCTAAATCCTCTCTTGCGTGTTTCTCGGCAAACCAATCTTTATCGGGCGGAAATTCTCCCTTTACATAGAGTTCAATAATTTATTACACAAATCTTCTGCAATTCATTGTTTGGTTTCTGATAGTGCGAAAACATAGTCCAAAATGCCTTCTTCCTTTCTTCCAAACTTCTCACAAATCTATTAT
>JADZAA010000135.1 GCA_020852855.1 Bacteroidota bacterium | reverse complement strand
TCTTTATCTATTCGAGTAATGGCAAAATCTTCGGTAATGCCTAACATCTCACGTAGAAAATCTATAAATTCCATTTCCAACTTTCTCCCTGTAAATTTACTCCATTAAAAATTTAGTATAACCTAAATAGAAGATTATGAAAATTGGATTTTTTGCAAGTTTTCGCCGAGAATGCCGGCCATATAGAAAAAAAACAACAAGAGTAATAGTTTCGAGCCTATTGAAAAATGCGAAAGGTGCGGTAAAAAAACTGCCTTTGATAACGAAACGCAAAAATTGCTCTGTTTTAAAGGTAAAATTCTCGCAAAATTTATCCGAAACCGCGCTTTTTCTTGCGTTAACTATTAGTTTTGCAGAGATTTTGTTTCAACAGATTTATAGAAATTACCATGAAGTTGCTACTCGCTCTATTTCTCGTTCTTTTTCTGTGCGCTACGGCAGTTTACACGCAAGATGCGACATGGATAAAAAATGCGTCGCATGAAGTTGGTTTGGACTCTGCACGGGGTTCGCGAATTGTTCATATAGACGTGAATAACGACGATTATCCCGATTTGGTGTGGGGAACAGGCAATGCCGGAAAAAACAAATTTTATATTTATTTGAATGTGTCAAACCCCGACGCTTCGAGTCCGAACAAGCGTGTATATCGTGATTTCACCGAAGAATCAGGCATTAATGCCAATAGAACGCCCGGAAAAGGGGCAAGAATAATTGACGTTGCTGTATTTGCCGATATTGACAATGACGGTGATGTAGATTTAGTTACAAGCATTTACTATCATCGCTGGGAATATTACAATACTCCGGCATTAGACCCGGGCGACCGTTCGGAGGTAATGTTAAATGACGGGCAAGGCCGTTTTACATTAGTAGAAAATAATGGTTTATACAATCTCGATCTGCCGCAATTTATGACAAAAGCACTGACCAATACAACCGGTATGTCGCTATTTGATTATGACCTTGACGGCAAACTCGACCTTTATATGTCGCAATGGTTTCGTGACTATCAAAACGACGTGAAAATGAAGGATATTCTGATGAAAGGTAATGGCGACGGAACTTTTAAATACGTGGAAAACAGCGGAATAAACGTGGTGGAGCCAATGTATGGAATGAATGTAACCGACTGGAATAATGACGGTTGGATAGATGTTATTACTTCGGGATATTGTCGTAGCGGTGGCAGCTTGTTTATGAATAACGGTAATGGAACATTTACTGATGTTGCACCGATTGTTGGCTATACAGGGCAATTTATGGGCGGTGATGGCGGACAAAACCTCTGTCAATGGGAGGCACAGCCGGCAGACTTTGACAATGATGGAGATATAGATTTGCTGCAAGTAGAGGTTCATGGCGGATACGACGCGGGCGAAGGACGCACGCACGTTACTATAAATCAAGGTGCTGAACAGAATTACAAGCTAAAATGGGATATGCCGCGCATACGTCGTGATGCTCCCGCAAACTCACACCTTGGTGACCAAGGCGGACAATGGTTTGACCTTGATAATGACGGCTTCCAAGATATTGCGATAGGGCAAATGGCCTATCCGCAGGCGAATACGGCAGGGCAGGAGCGACTCTATATTTTGCGCCAAAGCAAAGACGGTTATTTTGATGATATTTCAAAAGCAATAGGCATATTCGCTACCGAAAAAGAGGCTCATTCCTTGGAGCCGGTTGATTTTGATATGGACGGCGACCTCGACCTGATGTTCAGCCGTCAAGTGCGTCCGGCCGGCGGAAGTCCGTATATGCAGGTTATGCTTTTGCGTAATGATATCGGAAATAAGAATAATTTTATTTCTGTTAAATTAAATCCTCCCGCAGGAGTTAATCGGAACGCCGTAGGAGCAAGAATAACGGTTTATACAGGAAAAATGAGTCAAATTCGCGAGGTTTCTGCCGGCGGCGGGCATTTTGCCGGGCAGCAGCACTTCATTCAACTTTTCGGTCTTGGAAAATATGAACACATTGACTCCATTGTTGTGCGCTGGCCTTCTAAAAACAATAATATAACCGTATTGCGTAATTTACCCGTAAATGTAATTGTACGAGTAGATTCCAATTCGGGTTGGAAATTACTTCCTATCCCAACGGACGACCGTGCTGTTATTGCAACAAATAAACCCGGTATAATGCACGGAGTTGTCGCCGTAGCTACAAGCAAAGAAGAGCAAATTCAAATAATAAATTACGGCAAACGTGCCATGACGATAAATTCGATAGAATTGCAAGACGCAAACAGCGTGTTTTCCATATTAAACGCCCCGCAATTACCGATTACGGTCCCGCCGAACGGCTCGCTTCCGCTTAGTATAAAATTTACGCCGAATGTGCGGCAAGAATATCGCGCAAGCATTAAAGTAAATTCAACAGCCGACAATCAACCGATAAAAATTATTCCTGTAAACGGTTTCGGATTTCTACCAAAACCAATCATAGCTCTTTCGGCACGCAGTATAGGTTTTGATTCCGCGTGGGTAGGGTTTCCGCGTACCGCTACATTTACAATTAAAAACACGGGAGAATTACCGCTTGAAATTTCGGCTGTAACTTTAAAAAATAATAGCGACGGTTCGTTCTCGATAGAAGGCGACCAAAATGCAACTGTTAATGCCGGCGAATCTCGCGATTATACTCTTAAATTCTCCGCGAAAAGTCGTAAAAATTACACAGACAGCATCGTTATAGTTTCAAATGCGCATAATGATACAGTTAATTCGGTGTTTACTTATGCAAATGTTACGGGGCCGAATCCTAAAATTTCCGTGAACGGTTCGCTGTTTTTCCCAAAAACCGATGTAGATAAAACATCGGAAAAAGAGTTGTCAATCGGTAATACGGGGGATTATACTTTGAATATATCCGCAATGGATATTAAAGAATATGGCGATGTATTTACTATGCCCGAATTAACCTTACCATTGCAAATACCGGCCGGCGGAAATAAAGTTGTGAGTGTTAAATTTACACCGAAAGAAGCAGGAAAAACATATTCTACTCAAATGACAATCGCATCGGATGCGGTTGATTATCCTTCGCAAATTTTAACGTTACGCGGCGTTGCGAATACTACTTCCGCCGTTGAATGGGACGAAGCAATAGCAGAAACCATACCTGCGCAGATTATGGCATTTCCGCAACCTGCCTCGCAAAATGTTTCGATAAAATTGACACTCGGCAAAAAATCGAAAGAAATACGAGTATGGTTAACCGATGCATTAGGTAGCCAAATAATCGATTTATTCAGCCAAGTAAATGCTGAAGCAGGAGATTATACAATGACTTTCGATGTTTCGGCTCTTGCATCAGGTCAATATAGAATACTTGCCGATGCTGACGGAATTCTTGCTCATTTGCCGCTGACAGTAGTAAAATGATGCATTGCTTGCGAAATAAAATTACAATACTTTTAGCAACGGTGTTTTTTGCCGGTTGCTCCGATACCGACGCATGGTCGCCGGAACGCGGACGTTTCGTTCAAGCATACTCCGGCGTAATGTATGAACGCGAAAAAGGCGGCGATTCCACGGACACGAAGCGCAGAATAGACTCCGTATTGAACGTTTCCGGATTTACGGAAGCCGAATTTAAGGATAGGTTTAATGCATATATGCGAAATCCGCAGTTTATGCGTAAATTGTTCGATTCGGCGCAATCTGTTGCTGCGCGACAAGCGGCGGTAAAACGCTGAAAGATAGTATGTTTTACGTAGAAAAAGCGATTGTAAAAATCATATGATTTTTACAATCGCTTTTTACATAACGTGCGGTTCATTGCAAGTGAAAGAATCCGGGCAATTCGGGCAGATTTATTACAGAGTTTATCTTGCCGTTTTTTAATCGCTTTTTGCTCTTTTCTTTGCAGTTGCAATTACTTTGTTTTTTGCTTTCGATACAGTCTTGTCCGCCGATTTGTCGGCTTTATCGGTCGCAGCCGGCGCACCATTGACAAAAGAGCTCCATTTATATTCGGACGGCACTTTTCTTCCTTGTTGGGCAAGTTCAATAAGATATTTTGCGGTTGTTTGCAAAACCCATTCAAAATTATCTTCTTGCACAGATGTACGCTCGGCATCGGGTGCGGGGTTAAGGAAATCTATGGCATAAGGAATGCCATCTCTAACTGCAAATTCAACTGTATTAAAATCATAGCCGAGTGCATTGCATAGGCGCAAGCAATAGTCTTCAAGTTGAGCACGACGCTCTTCGGTAAGCGTGAAGCCGGCAACATAGCGCAAGTGATGCGGATTACGCGGCTCGTAAGGCATTATCCGCACATATTTTCTTCCGATTACGTAACAGCGGTAATATTCTTCGAAATCAATGGCTTCCTGTAAAGTCATCACAAGGTCGCCGGTTTTATTGTAAGCAGTAAACAGTTCGGTCGGGTTATCCACTTTATACACGTGTTTCCATCCGCCGCCTGCATGAGGTTTCATAAAAGCGGGAAATCCTATGTATTCAAAAATTTCTTCCCAATTAAGCGGATAAATCAGGTTGCGCATAGATTCGGCCGTTGTATCGGGCGGATGTTGCTTGCTTGGCAGAAGTGCTGTTCTGGGTGTAGGTACGCCAATTTTATGCGCAAGAGCATAATTGAAAAACTTATCGTCCGCACTCCACCAGAACGGATTATTTACTATAATCGTACCGTGCAGTGCGGCGTTTTTCAGCATTGCACGATAGAAAGGAATATCCTGCGAAATACGGTCGAGAATAACATCGTATTTCGACAAATCATCCATCTTAACGCCGCCGACTTTCACAAATTCAGCCGTTATGCCGTCGACTCCCATGCTGTTGATGTATTCTACGAGAGCGGGCGGAAACGTTTGTTCCATGCCGAAAAGAATACCGATAGTTTTCATGCAAATCGTCCTCTAATGTTTGAAAAAAACAGAATTTGCGAGCGTTTTCCCTGCGCGCGTTTCGGGGTTAAATTTACGTTTTTTTGCTTGATACAGACTCGTCGGCGTATTTGACGGCTTTCCCGGCTTTAATAAATTCATCGAGTGCGGTGTCGAGAATGCCGTTGATAAAAACATTGCTTTTGTCGGTAGAGTAACGTTTGGAAAGTTCTATCACTTCGTTAATCGTTACTTTAACAGGAATATCCGGCCTTTTTGTAAGTTCGGAAAACGCAATGCGAAGTAATTGTCTGTCAATAAAAGCGGTGCGGTCGAATTGCCAATTAGACGCGACGCGTTCTATAATTTCATCGTATTCTTCCCGATTATTTTCCACGATGTTAAGTATATCCTGTGTATAAGCGATATCCTCATCTTTCCAAATTATTGGTACATCGGCTTCGAGTTCGAATATTTCTTCCGGTGTAAGCAGTTTTTTGGGATTTTCGGCATCCTTACTGTCGAAAGTAAACTCACGAAAGAAAATGTGCTGAAAAACTTCGCGCCATGAGCAGCCGGCCGTTTCGCATGCTGCTAAAATCTGTAAAACCTTTTCGCGTGCAAGCCGGCGCGAACCCCGCGTTGAAGACAATGCGCTTAGAGGAAAAACAGAGTCAGCCGATTTCTCTTTTTTTTGAGTTTTCATCGAAAAAGCCGAAAGATGAGCAATAAGCCTTTGAATCAATGGCAAAAGTTAAGAAATTACTTTCGGTGCCCATATATCGCAAACGCTTGTCCTTAGTATTTTGTACCGAACTCGCAGTCTAATGCACAACTATTGCGCAAGGCGGCTTTTTTATCGGTTTATATTCGGTCGGCCGATATAATTGCCGTGAATATGGCGAATCGCGTTGATACGCTCTTCGGCTATCGCATTCGACGCTTCGATGGTTAATATCGAGCGTTCGGCCGACATTCTGAAAATGGACAGCAATATACTGTAAATTCCTTCGGCTTGCGTCAGCACCTTGTCGCGGCGGTAGCCGTCAATTTCCGAGGCTACGTTCATAAGCCCGCCGGCATTGATTACATAGTCGGGAGCGTACATAATATCGCGTTCGCGCAACATCTTCGCATGCTTAATTTCCTCTTTGAGCTGATTGTTTGCGGCACCGGCCACAATCGAGCATTTCAACTGCGGAATAGAATCGTCGTTGATTGTTGCGCCGAGTGCATTCGGAGAAAATATATCGCAATCTGCGGCGATAATCTCATCGGACGGCAGAAATTCCGCGCCGAATTTTGCACACAAGGCTTTTGCTTTGTCTTCGTAAATATCCGACACCCAAACTTTCGCACCTTCTTTGCATAGATGCTCTACTAAATGCGAGGCTACACTGCCGGCACCTTGTACCGCTATTTTCTTTCCGTTCAAAGAATCCGAACCGAAGCGAACTTTTGCACAAGCTTTTATGCCGTGATATGTGCCAAATGCCGTAAATGGCGACGGGTCGCCGCTGCCGCCTGCGCCGCCGACACCGGTTACAAAATTCGTTTCCATGTGTATCCATTCCATGTCGCGCACAGTGGTTCCAACGTCTTCTGCGGTAATATAACGTCCGCCGACACTTTCTACGGCGCGCCCATAGGCGCGGAATAATGCTTCGGTTTTATCTTTATGCGAGTCGCCTATGATAACTGCTTTGCCGCCGCCGAGATTAAGTCCGGCAACCGCGGCCTTGTACGTCATGCCGCGGGAAAGCCGCAAAACGTCTTCGATAGCTTCGGCATCCGAATTGTATTTCCACATTCTTGTCCCGCCCAAAGCCGGCCCGAGAGCGGTGTTGTGAATGCCGATTATTGCACGGAGCCCCGATTTTTTATCGGAGCAAAATATGATTTGTTCGTGTCCGTAATCTTCGATTGTTCCGAATACTTCCATAATTTGTATTGAATGTGTAGGCAAAACGGATTGATTGGAGAATTGATTTGGAGAGTTGATTGTAGAAACGTTGCGCAAAAATACGAAAAATCGAGATAATTTACGCCGTACTTTCGGTAAAACGACGCTGATTAACACTATCGTAGCATTGCTATTTTTTCTTTGAGGACTTTGTTTTTGCGGCGGCCGTGTCCTTGCGTGTATAGTACGGCTTGGCAACGTCTGTTTCTAAATGCCCGTCGCGCCGTGCGTTCAGCCGCCAATCGAACGGAAGGAAGTCAATAGTGATTTGGTCTTTGTAAACAGTTGCGAAAGCGGCGGTTTTATCGTCCAAATACGGAAGAACCGCAGCAAGAAGCGTTCGGCCGCCGGCCTCGAAATCTTTGCGATATTCCATACATAACCACGATAGCCGCAAGGCTTTGGCCGCTATGTCGAGAACACAGCCGTTCTCGGTGCGAAAGTACTGCCGTGCCGTCTTTTCTAATTCTGCCATTACGTTCTTAGCACGGAAAGCCCGCGACGGCGGACGCGGCGCACCCATCGCCGGAAGCATCGCACCGAAATGCGCCAAAGGTATCTTGAATTTCTTTATGATATTATCGCGTAAGGATTGCAAAGTCCAAACCTTGCCGGCTACAATGAAAGTGTCGGCCGTAAAGAATCCTGCAAAATTATTTGCCATTTTCATTCCCGGCCGCTTCAGAATCGCTTGAATTGTTGAGGCATTGTATGCGTTCAGCCAAAACGCCAATTGTTCGTTTGCACTCCATAAGTCGGGGGTGGCGGCAAGCAACCGCTCGCAATACAAATTAAAATTCGGCGTATCAAAGCCGCGGTAATTTACCAATCCGCCACGTGTATTCTCTTGCAGCAACAAGTCGAATGTTTCGTGCGAAAAATGCTCCGTTTTCGGCATTTCATCGGCCGAAACCAATGATAATACCAAAAAAAATACCGCAAAAAAGGGAATGATTCTACTCACGATACTATTTGGGCGTTTCCACATATATCTGCACCGTGCGTGATAAATGGCGGCCGATAGGCGATGCATTATCGAATACCGGCACAGATTTACCCAAGCCGTAAATCTCGAATTTGGCATCTTTTACTTTGGCTTCAATCGCGCTTTTTACAGCGGCGGCTCTGTTGGTTGAGAGCTTTAGATTATATTCGGCATCTCCTATCCGGTCGGTATAACCGAATATCTTCACGGTGGAATTATACTGAACCGAAGGCAGAACCAATGTTTCCAAAATCCGCCGATTTTCGGGTGTAATTTCCGATTTGTCGAAATCAAACAGCACCAAACTGAATTTTGCAATGGAGCGGTCGGTTAATTGCTCTACTCTTTTTTTGACACTCGAAAGATATTCGACGGGAATAGAACCGCTTGCCTCGCTTGACGCACCGGAACTGTCGTGCGCCGTAAATGTGTATTCAATAGGTACTTGCTTGTCGGATAACTCATTCGGCTTAATTAACCAGCGTTGCGGGGACGGCGTGTCTGTACCCGTATATTCTCGCAAATTGCGTCCTGCTTGCGACAAAGAAAGTTTCCAATTGATTATCGGATAATTTGAGCGGGCAAACGGACGAAATTCAACTAAATCGGGGAAAGCTATGCGCTGATTATCGCTTTTCATTAAAATCGGGTCGAGAATCTCCGGCGTTAAACTGCGAAATTCTATTCTTCGATTTTCCGCTTCGCCGTCGGACACCGAAGTAGCAGAGTATTTTTCCGGCAAATCGCGCACTTGCACGGTTAAGCGTTCGTCGGCAATGCCGTAACCGGATTTCAAATATTGTTTTGCATAATCGGCACGTTGCTGCGAAAGCATTTTATTCTTTGCTTCGCCTTTGCCGTCGTTTGTACCTGTTATGGTAAGTTTTGCGGCCGGATAATCGCTCATTCGCTTTCCGATAATATCCAAAGTTGATTTGTTTATTTCGATTGCATCGGGCGGCAACGACGGGATTGAGAACGAGCCTTTCTGTCCGGGGTCAAAAAGCCGCTGAACGCTGTCGTTCGGTATTACTCCGTTCTGTGGAAAGAATACATAAGGCAACATCGGGAACAGTTCGGAATACGACACATCTTCGACTCGCGCTTGCGTAAGAGTTTGGAAATTCCCCGTTCCGTCATAATAGCCTACACCGTCAAAACCCGATTGCAAGGTTGATTTTACAGCAGCAGCCGATTTAGGTGCGGAGGAGAACGTAAGGTTTAAGCCGAAGCGCAATTGCGGAACCGACCAAGAATCGAAATTAACCGATGAAGATACTTTCCCGAACGGCATCCGGTAAGTAATTTCAGGGGTAATAAACGTGCGCCCGTCTATTGCAATCGGCCAGCCTGCGCCTACTGCAAGCGCAAATCTTGTTCCGGCATTTGCAATGGCCGCATCGGAAAAATACTGCACGGGATTGGTTGCCGGTGCTGGTATGGTTGGAGATCCGGCTATTCTCTCGGATACAGAATATTTCGCCGAAATCGGGATACCGGCCTCAAATCCGGCAATAACATAGAGAGGTGATTTTTCGAATAAATTATGAATTTGCAATATAGGCGAAATTTCGAGATAATTCAAAGACGATTCCAAACTAAGTTCGGAAGCCGCAGAGTCAAGAGGGTTTAACGGGTTTTTTACAAATGACGGGGTTTTCAGCGAACCGCCCAAAGCATTGTAACCTACGCGCCCCGATATAACAAAAGTCGAGTTTATCGGAATATTTACCATGCCGCCTACGGCCAATCCGAAGGAAGTTGCGTTGCCTGCAAATCTGGCGGAAGTGTCGCCTTGCAAAGGTAATAGTGAAACTGCGTTGCGATGCGCCGTCGCAGAAAATGCGGGCGAATGAAAATTCAAATTACCGCTTAAAAATAGTCCGTAATTAACCGAAGCGTTGATTTGCCCTGTACTTTGCACAGCAAAAATTGCCGCAAATGCTAAAGCCGTAAATGAAAGAAATGTTACGCGACGCAACGCATTCATACTTGTCCTCTTGATTGTAAAATGCCGTGTATATAGGAATCCTACCCTAAGACGCAGTAAAACGAACCGTAATTGCAAATTCAATAAAAATAAATGTAAAATTCTGCATATTTTATCGAAAAAAAACAATAGGTTTGCAAACCGTTCGGCGTAAAAATCGCCGCTTGTAAAAAAGTCCCGTATTTGTGGAGAATTGACGTATGAAAATTTATTTTGTATTAACTGTGATTGTAATTATCGGCACTGTTGCTTTGCAAGGACAAAAATTGCAATGGAAACAAACCAACGGCCCCAATGGCGGTTATATTAACTGTTTGGCGGAAAATGCGGATAATATCTATGCAGGTACGGACGGAATGGGAATTTACCGCGCTTCTGCCGAAGGCAAAAATTGGACTCTGATATCGGAAGGCGACGTAACTGCATGGGGCCTTGCTTTTAAGGGCGAGGCAATGTACGCCGGAACGCTGAAACAAGGTATAATTCGCACGGTCGACGGCGGCGCGACTTGGACAGAGATAAACAGCGGGATTCCCCGTAAAATTGTTGATAAAGACACCTTGCTTCCGGCTATGCGCACCTTGCTAAACCGTGATAATAATTTATTTGTCGGAACTTTCGGATACGGAATGTTTCGTTCGGATAACGGCGGCGAAAATTGGACGAAAGTTGCCGGACTGCCTGCCGAAAACATCATTGCTTTAACGGACGACGGCAATGCGATTCTGGCGGGAACAAATAAAGGTGTGTATCGTTCGGGCGATGACGGTGCTTCGTGGCAGGCCATGAGCAACGGATTGCCGAACGATGCCGTGTACGGGATTGTTAAAAGCGGCTCAACTTATTTTGCGGCTACATATCAAAGCGGCGTATATCGTTTGCACGACGGCGGCACATCGTGGCGGGCATTTAACAATGGGCTGCCGCTATTGCAAATATGGTCAATTGAATCGGTCGGTTCGGCAGTTTATGCAGGAACGCACGGCAACGGTGTTTATCGTGCTGTCGCAGATGATACAATTTGGACAAACGTAAAAGACATTGGCAATGCCGATGTGCGGGCTTTCTTGCATACTGCTTCAAATATATTTGTCGGTACATTCACCGGAGTTTGGAAATCCGGCGATAACGGTGCTACTTGGGAAGCTTCAGGGCTTCCGCGAACCGTTATTTCTTCGCTTGCTTTTAACGGAAAGAGCCTCTTTGCAGGAATTTTTTCAGGCGGTGTTTCCCGCTCCGATAACGGCGGCGAAACATGGAAATCCGTAAATAACGGCACAATGCGCACTGCTTCTATCGTACAATGTATGCTTGCAAAAGACGGATACGTTTTTGCGGGAATCTACGGAAGCGACGGCATATACAGAACGGATAATAACGGAGAACAATGGAAAGTCGCAAACAAGGGTTTGCCGGCAACAACCGTATGGTCGCTTGCATCGTCCGGCGCGGCTATCTGGGCCGGTACTACGGAAGGAGTCTATCGCTCTTCGGATAACGGCGATAATTGGGAACTTTCGGGAGAAGGAACCGAATCGCTCCGAATACTGTCAATAGCCGTTGACGGGCAAACTGTTTATGCAGGCACAACGGAGGGAGTTTTTAAATCGGTTAACGGCGGTGCAACGTGGAATCCGTCAAATACGGAAATAGAAATGAAAAACATAGGAGCCTTGGCCGTATGTAACGGCAATGTGTTCGCCGGAGTAACGGGCGGCGGCGGCGGTGTACTTCGTTCTGCAAACGGAGGAACTGCCTGGCAAACAATCGGAAGTTTTGGTGAATTGCTTGTAACTTGCTTTGCAGTAAAGGGGAATGTAATTTTTGCAGGTACAGATGACGGAGTGTTCTTTACAACCGATAACGGCGAAATCTGGACAAAAGTAAATGATGGTATTGATTTCGTCATAATAAACGCCATTGCATTGCATGACTCAAAACTTTATGCGGGAACCGTAGGCGGTGGTGTATATTCGGCCAATATAGAAACTTTGTCGGCAAGCGAAACGATATGCGGTACAATTGATTTTACGGTATCGGCTGACGGCGACGGATTAAAACTTCAATTAGACACGCCCCCGATGTACAATGTAGAGTTTGTGTGTTTCGATGTTCTTGGGAATAAAATCCGCTCTGTAAATATTCCGGCCGGCACGAGTTCCGCAAGAATATCCCGTATTCCGTCCGGAGTATATTTCTGTACGGTTAATCCGAGCGCGAAAAATTCTGCGCAGCCTTTGCTAATCAGCCGATAAGCCGATGTAAAATCAGTATTTAATAAAAAGTATCAAGAAAAAATAAAGGTTGCATTTCTGCACTTACGGCACTTTCCGTGCAAGGCTGTTCAATATAGCCAAAGGCAAATCGTCAAATCGCCGCAAATGCTGTTCCCAAGCCTATCAATTTTTATTTAATGATTTTTTCGCTTAACCGTTTCGGACTGCCTTGGGCGGTTTGTTTATTGATTGCAGCCGCGCAATCTTCTGCACAAACTAAACAAATACCGCCAACCGAGTCGCTGCCGGCTGTTGCTATCGTAAATGTAAGGCTAGGCGCGAATATACCGGAGGCCGTAATTCGCAAAACCGATGCCGCATTTGCATTGGCTTTGTTCGCCTCCGACAAATACCGCTTAATTCCTTTTGCAGAGCGTGATTCCGCGCTTGCTTCAATGCGCAGGGAAAATCCCGATGTAACCGCCGCACAACTTGCCCAAAGGCTCGGCGCTGCGCAAGCGGCATTCGTTACGGTAAACCGATTGCAAAATATTCTTCGTGTTTCGGTGTCGTGCCGCTACGGACAGAACTTCGCCGACTTGCGCGAGGGAATAGGCTATGCCGTTTTGAAGTATCGCCGAGGCGGTGAGGACAGCATACTCTACGATCCGGCTCTTCTTATCGCGGCACAAAGGGCGTTCGCCGCGTCGCAAGGCGATTCTATGATGTACAAAAAAGCCGATAGAGATATGCGCGTGTTTCCCGCAAAACTTTTGGTGCCAACGCATCTTGAATTTAAGCAAAAGGTAGGAACTGCTTCGACACTTTTCGACCCGCAGAAAAAGCCTGTAACAGCCTACGATGCTATGCAAACCATTTTTCTGGCAGCAAAAGACCATCCTTTATATGTTCCGTTGGACGTAGACACACGCGACTCGGTATATGCTCTGGCAAATCTGTATGATGTAGAAAACGCCAATCCGCCGAATGTCGTAGAACTGAGGGCACTTTATCAACTCGAAATACGGCATTGCCTTATGTCTGAATTGACACAAGAAACAAAAGACGCTCTTTCGCTCGGCATGAAACTGTGCGAGATAACGGCGGACGGAAATTTGCGATTGCTTCGCGAGGAAAAATTGGCCGTTGACGGGGATAGGGTAAAGGATTTGCAAAGAGCATTAACTAAAATAACGCGAAAAATACTGCGGGAAAGATAGATTTTCACGCTCAACACACGTTTTATTGATTTATTGCGAACAACTGCCGCTGTTCTTCTACGGAAACCGAACATTTAATTGCAATTATAACTTTTTTTTATGCTTCATACCGAACGAATTGTTATTCTCGATTTCGGCTCGCAGGTTACGCAGTTAATAGCACGCCGCATACGCGAAATAGGCGTATATGCCGAAATTCATCCGTTTAATATTTCCGAAGATAAACTTCGCACTCTCTCGCCCAAAGGAATTATTCTTTCAGGCGGGCCGTCAAGCGTATATGCCGAAGGTGCGCCTCAATCCACATCGGCTGTTTTTGATATTGGCGTTCCTGTTTTGGGTATATGCTACGGATTGCAGCTTATCGCGCATCAACTCGGCGGAAAAGTCGGTAAATCTGCAAAAAGAGAATTCGGACGCGCCGAACTTGAAGCAGTAAAGCCCGATGCTATTTTCGACGGAATTTCGCCAAATTCAACCGTCTGGATGAGCCACGGCGATTCTCTTGTTGAACTTCCGCCGAATTTCGAGATTACAGCACGCACCGAAAACGCCCCCATTTGTGCAATTCGCAACAATGACGGTTCAATTCGCGGAGTGCAATTCCATCCGGAAGTTCATCACACAGCCGAAGGTAAAAAAATACTCGAAAATTTCGTGAAAAATATATGCGGCTGTGTCGGCGGTTGGGATGCCGAGCATTTTATCGAAGCGCAAATCCGTGAAATACGCGAAAAAACAGGTGACGGCGGCGTTATTTGTGCTTTATCCGGCGGCGTAGATTCCACTGTTGCGGCGGTGCTGTTGCATAGGGCAATAGGCGAGAGGTTGCATTGCATTCACGTGGACTCCGGGCTGATGCGCTCTAATGAAAGCGCGACAATTGAAAAATTGTTCCGCGAGCATTTCGATATGACAATTGACGTTGTAGATGCGTCCGAACTGTTTCTGGGGCGTTTGGCAGGCATTTCCGACCCCGAGCAAAAACGCAAAATCATCGGTAAGACATTTATTGATGTTTTTGAAATTGAGGCGAAAAAATTCGGCGATGCTAAGTTTTTGGCACAAGGAACTTTGTATCCCGACGTTATTGAATCCGTGTCCGCTCTCGGGCCGTCAGTTACCATTAAATCGCATCATAATGTAGGCGGATTACCCGAAAAAATGAATTTGAGCCTTATCGAACCTTTTCGCGAGCTTTTCAAAGACGAAGTACGAAATGTAGGAAGAACGCTCGGCGTTCCCGATTGGTTCGTAGACCGCCATCCATTTCCCGGGCCGGGTCTGGCTATTCGCGTTCTCGGCGAAATTACGCGCGAACGCTTGGATATTCTTCGTAAAGCCGATGATATTTATTTGGAAGAAATTCGTAAAGCCGGATTGTACAACGATATATGGCAGGCATTCGCAGTGCTGTTGCCGGTGCTTTCCGTAGGGGTTATGGGCGATGAGCGAACTTATGAAAATACTTGCGCTTTGCGTGCGGTAACAAGCGTGGACGGTATGACTGCCGATTGGTTTCCTATGCCTTACGATACGCTGGGTGCGGTAAGTAACCGTATTATCAACGAAGTACGCGGTATTAACCGTGTGTGCTACGATGTTTCGAGCAAGCCGCCCGCAACTATAGAATGGGAGTAGTTTCACATCGAAAACAGAAGCAAAAAAGGCGTTTGTGCCGACGCACGGCGCAAACGCCTTTTCGATTGATAATTTGTTTCTTAACGGCGCAAAGGCAGGCTCTTGCGAGTTATGCCTTGCAAATGACCGCCGCCGTTATTGCCGCCGTGCTGAACTTGACGACCGCCGCCCGAAGAATC
>JADZAA010000134.1 GCA_020852855.1 Bacteroidota bacterium | reverse complement strand
TAATTATAAAACTTTCCTGACTCTATTGCCATAGCGTTTATTTTGCAATGCAGATAGTATTGTAACTTTTCGGTAATTTGGGAGATTATTAAGCGCGTAGCGCTTCCCGGCGGCTTTTTCCGCGATTATTCATTTTTTCGGAGTTTTACAATGGACCGTCGTTCATTTTTCAAGTTTATATCGGCGGCAGAGCGCGAATACGCTATGCAACCGGTATTGCGACAGCAAGCGGCGTTGGGCGGCATAGAGCCGTATAAAGAACCGCTCGATGCGGCGCAAGTCTATCATTTATTGCGTCGGCTGAGTTTTGCACCCAAATATGCTCTTGTAAAGCAATTTGTCGGCAAAACTGCCGAAGAAGTTGTGGAAACTATTCTTGGCGACGGTGCGGATATTCAGCCTGCGCCGCCAACATGGATAGACGAAATCACCGAAAATCCGAAAAATGCCGATATTTTCACGCGGAACGCCATTATTGCGCGCTGGGCTAATTTATTCGGACAGTTACAGTATTGGTGGCTTAACGCTATGTATCAGGAATCGGCCGTTGCCATCGAAAAATTAACTCTTTTCTGGAGCGGACATTTTACTACTGAATTTGCTTTTGACGAAGTAAATCTGCCGCCGCAGCAACTTTATCGCCAAAATATTATGTTGCGCCGCAATCGAACGGCAAGCTTCCGTACTTTTATGGAGGATATTACGCTCGACAGCGCAATGCTTGTTTATCTGGGCGGTGCGCTGAACACAAATCGCACTGCAAACGAAAACTACGCCCGCGAAATGATGGAATTATACAGCATGGGCATTGGAAATTATACGGAAGGCGACGTGAAAGAAGCAGCGCGCGTTCTTACCGGATGGAAGGCTTCTTTGTTTAAAGACGAACCCAATCGTAACGAAAAGTTTTATACTACTTGGTTTCAGCCGTCCGACCACGATATACAATCCAAGACATTTATGGGGCAAACTATACCCGCCCGGACACCCGACGACAATACCGATTATTTGGTGAGAACGCAGGAGATAAATAAACTTATAAGTATTCTTTTCGAGCGGCGAGGAGTAGAAATAGCGCGCTTCATGGTCAGAAAAATTTACCGCTTTTTCGTGTATGGAAACCCTGCCGAAACAGATGAGAGCTTTATCGAGACTTTGGCGCAGGTAATGGTTGCAAATAATTTTGCATTACGCCCTGTTTTTGCCGCTTTATTCAAAAGCGAGCATTTCTTCGATGCAGCCAATCGCGGAGTGCAAATCAAAAATCCGACAGAATTTACGGTTGGCCTTGCACGGCAGTTAGGCAAACTACCCGGCAATATCGTAACGGCATTAAGCGAACAAGAGCAAATATTGATTGACCCGCCAAACGTAGCAGGCTGGCCGGGCTGGCACGATTGGCTGAACACAAAAACTTATCCGAATCGGGTGATTTTTGCTCGCGGCGTACTAAACGCCATGACTACCAACGAATTACTTGCATTTGTAAATTCATTCGACTCAAGCAAAGACCCGTCTGCATTAATTGATGATATAATTGCAAATATGTTACCGCGAGCAGTTTCGCAGAAACGCCGCGATGTCTATTACAATTTGCTGATGCAGGGCTATCAGGCGAATTATTGGCTGCAGATGCTGGCCGAGAAAGAACCGGCTGCACGAGGATTGCGTGAGTTATTATTGGCTATAATCAAAGCGCCGGATTATCAGTTGTGCTGATATTTTTCCGGAATTATCATTTTTGAACACATTTCAAGGAAATACACAATGAAACGGCGCGACTTTCTTCGTACGGCGGCGGCGGGTGCGGCAGCAACCGCAGTAACCCCTACACTGCTGAATTCCATTCCTCTGTACGCCAAAACTCCGGCAGATATGCTCGGCTCTCAGGCGATAGACAACGACGCAATACTTATTATTATTCAACTTTTCGGCGGCAATGACGGGTTAAATACCATTATTCCCGTAGAAAACGACCGCTACCACGCTATACGCCCACAGATTCGTGTTCCCAAAAACGTTGCGGTTCGCTATGCAAATTCCGATGTTTATTTGCATCCGGCACTTGTAAACGGAATCAATATTGACAATAAAAGCACTTATGGATTTATGGGTTTGCTCGATAAAGGCTGGCTTGCCGTGGTGCAGGGCATCGGCTACGAGAATCCTAATCTTTCACATTTTCGCTCAACCGATATATGGATGAGCGGTATCAATTCCTCCGACCCCGGAGTTCGATTGTCAGACGGCTGGATGGGGCGTTTTATCGTCAGTAAATACACGGATTTTCCGCTTAATGTACCCGACTATCCTTTGTGCATTCAAGTAGGCGGCTCGGTTTCGCTTGCTTTGCAATCCCAAAAAGGCGATACAGCAATTGCATTGCTGAACCCAACCGAATTTTTCGAGCGCGGGCAAGGGCTTTCGCCCGACGAAGACTACATGCCGGGTACGGATAATTTCGAAAAGGAATTTAATTTTGTTCGTTCCGTAGCCGAAAAATCCGATAAATTCGGACCGATGATTAAAAACGCTTACGACAACGGCAAAACCATAGTCAAAGAGTATTATTCGGCTTTTGAAAAACAAATGGGACTTGTGGCGCGTCTGATTTCCGGCGGACTGAAAACGAAAGTTTATATGCTGAATATCGGCGGTTTCGATACGCACGTACAACAGCAGGACGCAAGCTACGGCGGCGTTCATCCGCTTTTATTGAACACGCTTGCCGGCGGCATAACCAAATTTATGGCAGAAGCGGTACAGCAAGGATTTGCCAATCGGGTTGTGGGAATGACCGTTTCAGAGTTCGGGCGCAGGCCTTACGAAAACGGCAGTCGCGGAACAGACCACGGAGCCGCATCAATACAATTTGCTTTCGGAACAAAAGTAAAAGGCGGCATCTACGGCAATAATCCCGACCTTGTAAATTTTAATGCCAACGGCGACATGGTTTATCAATACGATTACCGCCGTGTGTATGCAGAAGTATTGCAAACATGGTTCGGAGCATCTGCCGGCGAAAGTGATACTATTCTAAACGAGCATATAGTTCCGTTGCCTATTTTGCACGCGCCCGATACTGTTGGCGTTAACGAAACTCCGTTTGCTCCCGTTTCCGACGAATATTTTACGGTTTCGCCCAATCCGGCTACTGCCGCTCCCGTAGCACGATTTGAATTACGCCAAAATGCAACTATCGAAATTGCCGTGTATTCAATGCTCGGCAAAAGAGTTGCAATAGCGTATTCCGGTACTTTGTCTGCCGGAGTTCACGCCATACAGCTCGGTTCAAATTTTACAGCCGGCGATTATATCTGTGAAATTGCCGCAGGCGGACAACGACGGCGCGTACCGTTTTCGGTTATTCGCTAAAATATAACGCAATACGTTGTTTTTTAATTCGAGGCATACGTATCATTCATAGAAAAACCTCATATTTATCCGCCTTGTTTTTATTCGTCGTCGCGCTTGTATGTATAAACGTAGGCGCGGCGGCGCAATATTTCAATGCACGTCAAAATTGTGGCTTGGTAAATAATAAGTCTCTTAATGAAGCATCGGGAATATCGGCAAGTCAGCGTAACCCGCATATACTTTGGGCACATAATGACTCAGGCAATAAATCGCGCATTTTTGCGCTGAACGATTCTGCAAAAGTAGTCGGCATATACAATGTAAAACATACAGAAAATCGAGATTGGGAAGATATATGCACCGGTACAATAAACGGAAACAATTACATATTCATAGGTGATATCGGCGATAATGACGCGGCATACGACATTAAGACCATTTATCGCGTTGCCGAGCCGCAAGTCTACGAAAATCAAGATTTTATTGAAGGTGAAATCGCCGGTGCCGAAAAAATAAAATTTCGCTATCCCGACGGTAAGCGCGATACAGAAACATTAATGTTCGACAGTCGAACAAAAGATATTTACGTAGTTTCAAAACGTGAAGATTCTGTCAGGCTGTATCGCCTTGCCTACCCGCAATCCACAACCGATACGAATACGGCAGAATACGTTGCCACGCTTCCGCTTACAATGATTACAGGCGGCGATATTTCTCCCGACGGCACAGAAATACTGCTGAAAAATTATCTTTTCGTTTATTACTTTCAAAGAAATACAGGTGAAACAATTTCTCAGGCTCTAACAAAACCACCGATTATTATTTCACAATATATCGCCGAGCCGCAAGGCGAAGGTATATGCTTCAATGCGAATGGTACGGGATTTTTTACGATTAGCGAGTACTCCGATTTAAATATTCCGGCACAATTATATTA
>JADZAA010000133.1 GCA_020852855.1 Bacteroidota bacterium | reverse complement strand
TCAAAAGGATGATGAATAAATGGAAATCCTTTTTTTATCTGTTTTTTCAAAAGGTGTTTTTGGAAATATTTTATCCCCTATATCCTAAAACTAAGGCTGTTCCCTCTTTTTAAGGGTTGACTATTTATAGTACAGCGGCCGTAAATTTGCGTTTGAAGAGCAAGCGAAAGTAATCTGTCTACGCATTTTTCATCATTTATCGAAAGAGAGATAGTTCATTATGGCAGAAGCAAAACAATCTAAAAGCGACAAAACCGCGAGCAGTGGCATAAGTCCGAGTGAAGCAAAACTTCGTGCAGCCGAGAACGCTATGGAGCAAATCGAGAAGCAGTTCGGGCGCGGTTCCATTATGCGGCTCAACGACCAGAAAGCCGTTGCCGTAGAAGCTATTTCTACCGGCAGCATTTCGTTTGATGCAGCATTGGGTATCGGCGGTGTTCCGCGTGGGCGCATAGTAGAGATTTTCGGGCCGGAATCAAGCGGTAAGACCACAATTTGCTTGCATGTTATAGCAAATGCGCAGCGCAACGGCGGGCTTGCGGCATTTGTTGACACAGAACACGCCCTTGATGTAAAATATGCGCAGCGTTTGGGTGTAGACCTCAATAATTTATTGCTTTCGCAGCCGGAATTTGGCGAGCAGGCACTTGAAATCGTTGAAACCCTTGTGCGAAGCAATGCAATAGACGTGATTGTAGTCGACTCCGTAGCCGCATTAACGCCTCGCATAGAAATAGAGGGCGATATGGGCGACGCGCAGATGGGTTCGCAGGCGCGGCTTATGTCGCAGGCTATGCGCAAACTTAACGCAGCTATCGGGCGTTCCAATACAACCGTTATATTTACCAATCAGTTGCGGAACAAAATAGGCGTTGTGTACGGTAATCCGGAAACTACTACGGGCGGCAATGCGCTTAAATATTACGCTTCGGTACGTATTGACATACGCCGCAAAGATGCGATAAAAGAAGGTCAGGAAGTGGTAGGAAACCGCGTTCGGGTAAAAATCGTAAAAAATAAAGTGGCCGCACCGTTCCGCGAGGCTGAATTCGATATTATGTACAATGAAGGCATATCGAGAATAGGCGATATGCTTGATGTAGCCATCGAGCATGGCATTATATCTAAAAGCGGTTCGTGGCTTACGTATCAGGGCGAGCGTTTGCAGGGGCGCGATTCTTTCCGTAAAGCACTTACGGAGAATACGGCACTTTACTCATCGTTAGAAAAAGAAGTAAAAACTGCATTGAAGATAGGCGGTGAATCGGCCGCTGATATTGCCAAGCAATAACAGTATGACGGCAACCGTACAATATAATAGCATAAAAAGAAAAATCCGTGCAACTCAATGAGCTGCACGGATTTGAGTGGTCAGGGAGGGAATTGAACCCCCGACACGAGGATTTTCAGTCCTCTGCTCTACCAACTGAGCTACCTGACCATAAACGGAACGCAAAAATACGGCGTTATTATGAAACGGCAAAATTTCCATAAAAATTTTATTTTTTGTTTGACGCGAAAAGGCAAAGGTAATACATATTTCTGTTTTCGTGCGTGCAACCGTAAAAAGCATATTATTTACACAGTAAAAACATATTAAAAACAGGAAAGATTATGAATGCAGCGCAATTTTCCGGTAAAATGCCGCCTCCTCGTGTAGGCACAGAAGCGATGCTTTCTATGATAGCGAAGCGGGTGCGTGCGTTCGACGAACCTACCGACCAAATTTGTTCGCTGATAGCTTATGCAATGGATCACTATCGCTCGTATCCGCTTTATGCCAAAGCCGCCGCCGAAGAAGCACGCCGCCTGCTTGGGATGCACGGCGATAAGATTTTGAATTGCCACGCATTGCACGCTTCAGGTCTGGCCGCTCATGCAATGGGGCAATATTCGGAGGCTCTTCATTTTCTATTTCAGATGCTGAATTGCGCCGAGTTTTTGGGCGACGAGAAATTACTTGCCGCAGCCCGCTACGAAATAGGCGTTAATTACGAGAGATTGCGTGAGTATCCTCGTGCCTTGCAATATTTGTACAGTGCTCTGAACACATATTACGATATGGAAGCATTGCCGGAGCTTCGCCGCACCTATCATGCAGTCGGCTGGGTGCTTGAAGGTGCGGAAAACTTACCGCGTTCTTTGGAATTTCACAAGGCCGGTTTGGAAATCAGCCGAATGGAAGATATTCCCTCTGCTATGGCGGAATCGCATCATAATATTGCCGTAGTATTGGGCGCAATGCTTGAATTTGACCAAGCACTCGACCATTTTGCAGATTGCCGGCAATTACGGCGCATCGTAGGGGATAGTTTCGGAGAAGCGATAGCCATTGAGCGAATAGGGTCAATACATCAAAAACAAGGTAATTATCGCGAAGCCTTGGCATACTATCGCGAGGCTCTGGATATGTTCGCATCTTTCGAAAATGTTTCGATGTCGGCGCATACACAATCCAAAATCGGAATGTTGTTATTGGAAACGGGAAATTATCGTGAAGCATTGGAACATCTTCACAATGCCCGGAACTTTGCCGAATCTTTAGGAAAAACTTCTATGTGCGGCGGATTGCTTTACGGTATTGCCGTCGGATATAATGCCATTGGCGAATTTCATCGTGCATACGAATATGCGCAGCTTGCGTTGGCCGAAGCCGATGATTACAATAACTTGAATCTGCAATATCAATCACATCTGCTTTGTTCGGAAATTTGGGGTAACCTTGGCGATATCGAGAGCTCGTTCGAGCATTTTCGCAAATTTCACGCAAGCAAAGAACAAGCGTATAATGCCGAAAAAGAACGGCTGATGGCAGATTTACAAGCACGCTTTGAAACAGAGAGCCTGTATAAAGAAAAAGAAGATTATCGCCGCCGTGTGGAAACACTTGTTGAAGACGTGGAGCATAAAAACAAAGAAATTACAATGCTATCGTTGCATTTAACGCAAAAAAACGAGGCGATAGGGAAAATTCATAAGAAAATGAGCAAACTTAACGACGAAAGCGATGAAAGCACAAGTGCAGAACTGCGCAAAATCGAAGGCGAGGTGCGCTCTACTTTGAACAGCGAACACGCTTGGAAAATGTTCGAAGCGCGATTCTCCGTCATAAACCCCGATTTTATCAGCCGTTTATCGGAAAAATATCGCACTTTAACACCCACCGAACTGAAAATTTGCGCTCTGCTGAAAATGAATCTTGCCAATAAAGAAATAGCCGATATGATGTGTGTGTCGTTGCACAACGTCGAAATGCACCGTTATCGTATACGCAAAAAACTCAAACTTTCCACCCAAGAAAATCTATCTACGTTTCTGGCACCGCTATAATTACCGGCACATTTACAAGCAATTACGGATATGCAGCCAAGCCCGAAATTTTCCTATTCTATAATAGCACAAAAGTTGTAATTTTGAGCGTTTTTTACGAAAATCGTCTTTCTGTTGCCATATTATATCAAGTATCGCTATGGGTATGCATGCATTTCCTTCAATTATGGGAGTAGTTAATGTTACGCCAGATTCATTTTCGGACGGCGGACGCTACGTAGCGACGGAAGCTGCCATTGAACACGCACTTGCTCTTGTAGGCGATGGTGCGGACTTGCTCGATATAGGCGGCGAAAGTTCGCGCTCGGGCGCGGAAGATGTAAGTGTTGATGAAGAAATACGTCGTGTCATTCCCGTTATCGAAGCAGTTCGCAAAGTAAATAGCGATATTCAGGTCTCGATAGATACACGCAAAAGTCAAGTGGCACGGGTAGCAATTGCAGCCGGTGCTACGATGGTGAACGACGTAAGCGGACTTGAATACGATGTAGCTCTTGCCCGTGTGGTTTCCGACGCAAAAGTGCCGTTTATTTTGATGCATAGCCGTGGAACACCGCAAAATATGCAAGACGATCCGCGATATAAAGACGTTGTGGCGGAAGTAAAAGCGGAGTTAAACTTAAAATTGCGCTTCGCACGTTCGATGGGCGTTAAAACGGTCTATTGCGACGTGGGAATCGGATTCGGCAAAACAGCGGAGCATAATTGGCAATTACTTCGTAGTCATCGTAAATTCAAGGAACTCGGCGTACCGTTGGTGCTGGGAATATCTCGAAAGGCTTTTTTGGGACAATTACTGAATATAGACGAGCCGGCCGAGCGCGATACCGCTACTGCTTTGCTTCATTCCCTGCTTCTCGACAGCGGGGCGGATATTATTCGCGTACATAATGTGTTTCACTTGACCTCTTTGCGATTGCTTCACCAAATGCTGAACTCATGACGGCCGATATATCGCGGTTGCTCGAACGTCTTTTTTCTTTGCATCGCTTTGGTATTCGTCCGGGATTGGAACGTATATCCGCACTTGCCGCGACGCTCGGCAATCCGCAACAAAATTATCCGATTATACACGTGGCCGGAACAAACGGCAAAGGCTCGGTTTGTTCTATGCTTGCCTCAATTTTTACGTCGGCAGGCTATCGCACCGGACTTTATACTTCCCCTCATATTCGACGCTTTAACGAGCGCGTCAGAATTAACGGAAAAGAAATCGGCGATGACGACATTGCGCGAATTGTTGCGCCGCTTTTAGTCGAAGCCGAAAAAGAACATACCACATTCTTTGAGATTACCACAGCCGCCGCATTCCGTTATTTTTCAGAGCAAAATACCGATATTGCAATTATCGAAACGGGAATGGGAGGACGCTTAGACGCTACAAATATAGTTGTGCCTATAGCCTCGATAATTACGAGTATTGATTTGGACCATACGGAATATCTGGGAAATACTCCTGAACTTATCGCAGCCGAAAAGGCCGCCATAATCAAGCAGGGCGCACCGGCAATAGTGGGCGAACCACGCCGCGAATTATGGGAAATCTTTGAAAAAACGGCAAAAGAACGCCAAACGCAGGCAATTTGGGCGGTAGAGCAATATGCGGTTAATTCATTGAAATTTCACGCGGATTTTTCGATGACGGCAAGAATCACAACGCCTAATGCCATATACGATAATGTAGAATGCGGACTTGTAGGGCAAGCGCAATCCCGAAATATTGCAACGGCTGTCGCCGCTATCGAGGCGGTTTCGCCGCAATTTACCGTAGACGAGCCGGCTTTGCGAGAAGGCTTGAAAAATGTACGACAGTCGTCCGGACTTACGGGACGCATAGAACTTATGCGCCGCAATCCGCCGCTTGTTCTCGATGTTGGACATAACCCGGCCTGTATTCGCAATTTAGCGCGAACTTTAAGCGAATGTGGCTATGCCGAAACGCGCTGGCAAACCGTGTTCGGTGTTATGGCCGATAAAGATATAAGCGAAATGCTTGCCGTACTTAAAGAATTTTCTGCACGGTTGATAGCTACAGCACCGAACTATATGCGCACATTGCCCGCCGACCAACTTGCCGAACGTGCCCGTACTGCCGGAATTTCGGAAGTAATTGCAACCGCTTCCGTAGCCGATGCAGTCCGTATCGCGCTCGATTCTGATTTACCAACACTAATTACAGGCTCTTTTTACTTGGCCGACGAAGCACTCGCATGGCTTGAAACTTCCGGAATTTTAGAAAAGGCGGATTCAACAGTCAAGTGCAACAGAGTGTAAAAACGGTTGAGAATACTTGGCGCTTGGCGTTTTGACATTCAGCACCCTGCGCGGTCTGCCGCTCTGCCGTTCCGTTACCTTATGTATGCCTCTTGTTTTACGTTGTACAATCGCCTGCGGCGGTTAACCAGATGCCGGCCCACATGCCGAAAGACGACACAACCGACAAGAAAACGACCGATAACAAACAGAAAAAAGAATGACTTTAAGTTGGAACGAAATAAAAGACCGAGCATTAAAATTCTCAAAAGAATGGGCTGACACTTCAAACGAAGAAGCAGACGCAAAACC
>JADZAA010000132.1 GCA_020852855.1 Bacteroidota bacterium | reverse complement strand
CCCAAATTACGCATTAGGGTTATTTTTCCAAAAAGGGTGTAAATTTCTAACGCTTAGCATTAGAGTTTTTTTATGATAGATTTTCCCGTAAGCTTTACCAGTAAAGAGATTACGACTTGGGGCGGAATTGCATTTTTGAAGCAAATGATGGATAAAATCCGATTTTCAGAACTTGTTTCAGGTTGCGAACACCTTCCTGTGTCGGGTTCTAATCGTGGCTATGCTCCCGAAGTGATTTTAGAGAGTTTTATTACCAGTATTTGGTGTGGTGCTAATCGCTTTATGCACACAGAACTGACCCGATTAGACCCTGCTCTTGCTCGTATTTTTGGTTGGAAAAACGCTCCTGCACAAGATGTGTTCAAACGATATTTTTCTAAGTTTGACCAAGTAACCAACCTTGAAGTCAGTCAATATTTTTACTCTTGGATATTTGATAATTTTCATTTCGACCACTTTACGCTTGATATTGATTCGTCCATACTTACGCGCTATGGCGATAGTACCGAAGGGGCTAAAAGAGGATATAATCCTACGAAAAAAGGCAGAAAATCACATCACCCTCTTATCGCTTTTGTGTCTGATGTGAACCTTGTTGCCAATATGTGGCTAAGAAGTGGTGATACTTCATCTGCCAATAATTTCTTATCATTTTTGGAAGATACTTTACAGAAATTAAAGAGCAAAACAGTAGGATTGATACGGTTAGACAGTGGTTTCTTTCAATCTGATATTATGGATTATTTGGAGCAAAGGAACACTGATTTTATCATCGCAGCAAAATTTACACATCCTATTCAGCGATTGATAGCAGACAACAAGGCTTGGATTCAGTTGGATGAAGGTATTGAAATTTGTGAGCAAAATTATCAAAGTGAAAGTTGGGAAAAAGAAAGAAGGCTGATAATCGTAAGGCAAAAAATCAAAGAAAGACCGAATGCTACCGGTAAAATGTTAAGTCTTTTTCCCGAAGAAGAAGCGTATAGAAATTATCGCTACAGTGCTTATGTAACAAGTCTAAAACTGAGTGCAGCGGAGGTTTGGAGATTGTACAGAGGCAGGGCAAATGCTGAAAACTACATCAAAGAACTCAAGTATGATTTTGGATTTGACAGCTTTAACTTAAAAGGGTTTTATGCCACCGAAGCCGCTTTGACATTTGCTATGATTGCCTACAATTTAATGTCGCTATTCAAACAGTTTGTTCTACAAGAAAAAACGCAGAAAAGGCTATCAACATTGCGTTTCCGAACTTTTGCAATAGGAGCATACTTTGAAAAAGTAAATGAGCAGATAGTGCTCAAAATAGCTCTCATCAAAAAACGCAGAAAATGGTTCACTTCTCTATGGAATCAATCCCAAAATTTTGAGTTCCCTTTTTCTAATGCGTAATCTGGGTTAATATCCTGAAGTCCATATTTTTTGTTTTTTTGCTGTCAAGATTTTCTTATTGTGATCCACAAAATAACTTACGTCCGAACAGTTAATAACCGGCAACTTCGGAGTAATAAAAATGGCAGAAAGAAAACTTTGGGGAAAAGATGAATTGATACTGGTTTTTAATCTGTATTTGAAATTACCTTTTGGTAAAATGCATATCAGAACGCCAGAAATTATTGAAATGGCAAATTTATTAGGGCGAACTGTAAATTCAATTGCAATTCGCCTTACAAATTTTGCTGCTTGCGACCCATATCATCAAAACAGAGGTGTAAAAGGAATGGTTGGAGGTATAAAACAATGTCAGCCTATTTGGGACGAGTTTTTTAATAATCAAGAGGAACTTATTTTTTTAAGTGAACAGATACTTGCCGAAAAAGAAAATCAAACTATTGAAATTAAATTTGACGATTTGCTTTTTGACATTAAAGATTTGAAAGGTGAAACAAAAATTCGTGAAGTAAAAACAAGGGTAAATCAAAATGTTTTCAGACAAATAGTTGTTGCAAATTATTCTGGTAAATGTGCAATTACTGGCATTGATATTCCTGAATTACTTTTCGCAAGCCATATTATTCCTTGGTCAAAAAATGAGAAAGAAAGATTAAATCCTGAAAATGGAATTTGCTTGTCAGCATTGTATGATAAAGCGTTTGATAAAGGTTTGATAGCTGTAAATGAAAATTATCAGATATTACTTTCAACTAAATTAAAAAAGAAAAAAACAGCAGATTATTTTCAAAAGTATTTTGCGCCAATAGAAAATCAAGCACTCATTCAACCACAAAGATATTTTCCTAAAAAAGATTTCATACAATATCATCTTGATAATATTTTTGACAAGTAACAGCAAAATAATCAACGCATTACATCAATTTCAAACACCTTTTTTTTTACATTTTCTCACTGTTTTTCTTTTATTCAAAATATTTATTTTCAGAATCTAAAACTTACTCCCAGACGCATACCGTTTTGCAATAATGCGGGTGCCGTATCAAAAGGCCAATTCATACGATTCTTTTTTAGTAGACCTGCACCAATTCCGATGCCGTTATGCAACAAAAATCCTACAATAGGTGCGGTTTGGGGCGAACTTTTCGCGACGGCGCGAGTAAATCTCTCTGCCGCTTCTTGCGCCACGCCTTCTATGGCTTCACTAAATATCCAATAAAACGGCAGATGGCGCGGAAAAACCGCTGTTTGCTCATATCCCAATGTTATCGCAGCACTTTCACCTATTTTAAATGCCGCGCCGCCTTCCGTGAATTTTCCGAATCGAAATGCATCGTGAAAATCGTTCATTTTGGGTTGTAGCGTAAGAACTGACGTATCCGCAAGAGAAAAATCCGACCATATCATTGCCGTGCCGTAATACATAACAAGTCCCGCATCGCCGAATTTCCAACCGCGTCCCGAACGCTCACCGAGGCCGAAACGCCATAGTGTTGTTTTTGCTCCTTCGGCTGTGTTTATCATACCTAATGAAGTTGCACCGTAGCCGAAATATAAATATTTGGCACGCTCATAAAATAATGAGTTTTTTTTGTTGCTTATAGTTCTTACGGAGCCTAAACGCCCGTCTAAGACTCCGAATCCGGCAATTGCTCCATTCGGAATTTCTTTGTAATCAACGCCGAGTGAGGAATACTGCAATTCCAAAGTCGGTTTTTCGCCGTGTAAATTAACTGTGGCAGAAATATCAAAAAAACGCTCGTATTCATCGTCTTCGGAATCATCTTCTTTTTCAGCGGCGACTTTTGCAGCAGTTTGCTTTTGCGCGTCTGTTGCAGTCTGTGTGTCCGTTTGCGCATCGGCGCGAGAAAAGGATAAACCGACACAAATTGCCGACACTGCGACAAATAAAAGAATACGACCGATTTTCATAGACTTACCCAAATTTCATTCTAAAATTTATTTGCGGATAATTGCGATTTTTCCCGCACCTGCTTCACCGCCGGTAGCCGATACCCCAAGAATAACATATACACCGGTAGGCACAATATTACCAAAATTATCACGCCCATCCCAAGTTATGCGGCGGCTTTTGGTTTGAAGCGAGCGTATAGCCTGTCCGCCGGGCGAAACAATGCGAATATTTGCATCATCTGCCAAGCCGTCAATCACCACTTCGCCGTCAATTTCGGGATAAAACGGTTGCGGGAAAACACTTACGTCATAAGTTGGCAATGGTTGCACAGTAAGCGACTGTGCTTGCAAAAGTCCTTCTTTTGTACCGAAATACATTGTTCCGTTTGTTTCATTCAGAGCAATTGCCAATACTTCATTACTCGACAGCGGCGTATTTTCTTTTGTGAAAATGGAAAGCGTTTGTGTTCCATCTTCGTTTAGAACAAAAACACCGGAATTTGTAGCCACCCATTTATTATTCTGCGGGTCAACAAAAATATCGTTAATAGTCAGATTTGCAAGTGATTGCGGGCGTTGCACAGCAAGAGTTCCATTGCGCAGGATTGCACTCGGATTGAATATTACAGCCAAACCGACGGGCGTTCCCAACCACAATGCACCGTTTTTATCTACGGCAATTGCGGTTTGCGTATTGCTTAATATGTTGGCATCATTTGTGGTAACTGATCGCCAAAAATCATCTGTTTTATCGTCAAGCGTTCCTTTTTCGTTGAACACGACCAATCCCGCACCATCGCTTGCCAGCCATTTTGTACCGGAAAAATCCACTGCAACTTGTTTATATTCTCTGCTTGAACCCGCTCCATTCTCAAAACCGCGCCAAGTGCCATTGGCAGAACGAGCATAAAGTAAATTACCGCCCGACGATGGAGAAAAACTCGTAACCCATACGGCACCGTTTGCATCTTCGGCGGCCTTGCCCGTAACAACAAATTTCGGTGCATTAGGCAGGCCTGTAATTACGCTATCGTTATAGTTCGTAAAGGTTGCTCCGTTTTCCGAAGGTACGGCTTTTACTATACCTCCTCCCCAAGTTCCTAGCCATACAGAACCGTCGGACATTCTCACGGCTTTATAGAAAGAATTTGTTACGATTGCCGGGTTATTTCCGGCACGATAATTTGTCCAGCCATTGGCCGAAAGTAATGCAAATCCGGCAGGATTAACGTCGCCGATAGCGGTAGTAGCCCAAAGATTGCCGAATTTGTCGGTTGTAAGAGATGAAAATTGATTGGAAAAGGGTGTGTTTGGTTGCACAAGCTCCACCGAGTCGCCGCCGCGATAAACGCCGAGAGCATTATTCCGAATAAAAATTATAATATTCTCTTTGTCTTTTGCGGAGGTAAGCACGTGTCCGGTCGGAAAATCCGGTAATTTAAGCGAAATACCGCCGCCGGCAACACTTGCAAGCACGAACTCGTTTGTGTAGAATATGCCATCGGAATTTGCACTAATTGTCGATATTTTACCGGCATTTTGCTGTATTACTTTGCATATTCCTTTTTCATATTCAACTATAGTGCTAAGCGAGGCTATGTACATTTTCTCGCCGTAGGCTGCAATTCCCACACAGTTATTTTCTTGCAACCCGTTAGTATAATTTATTGTTCGCCAAGCCGAAGGATTGCGCAACGATGGTTCGCTAAGTGCAATTCTTGCAACACCGAGCGGCGTGGCAGCCCAAAGCGTATCCTGAAGAACAACGATTTGAAGCACCGGCGTACCGCGAGGGAATTCGCCCATTTGTTGCACATAATCACCCGGAACATTTTCGGAATTATATTCCAACAAACCAAAATCACCGCCCACAAACAGTCGCCCGCCTATTGAGGCAAAAGCAGAAATTTTCTTTTTTGCCAGCGTTGTTTGATTTTGAATATCGGTTAGATGCGTCCATTTATTGCCGTCCAAAGAAAATCGGCTTATTACTCCGTCGTTCGAGCCTATAAACATCGAATTTGAAGAGGCTTGATAATAAACAGCCGAAGCACCGAGCGAAAGCATGGCATCAACATTTCTGTATTCGGTAAATTCTTTCTTGGCAAAAGAATACCGAAATGCACCGCCGCTTGTGGCCGCCCACAAATTGCCGCTGCCGTCGTATGCTGCGCCGACTACTTTATACATCGAAGAATGAGCTTTCCAATTATACAACCGTATTTGCGATGAAGCATATCCGAATACGCAGAACGCCAAGAATACAGCCGTGCATATAAATTTCGACAAGCCCATAAAAATCAAGATGTTTTGAATAAAATCAATGAATTGAAAAAGTGCTTGGTTTAGGTTCTGCTACCGAATTACGCGACGTATTCCCTATGTTTCCGGCCATTATTCGCAGCATCAAAAGCAAAGGAACTACTACGCCGACCGCAATTACGGCATGTGCCAGCCATTGTCGAATTATCTCACGAGGCGCCAAAAATGCGGCAAGTACGACTACGCCCCATAATGCCAAAGCAATGCCGCCTATTCCCAACATAATTTCGGCAATCGGAAACAAGGACGCTATAACTGTTGCTATTGCAAGGCTATACGGCAAAGCAACGGCTATCGCTCCGACGCGAGGCGATACTTCGGGAGAAAATGCAGCTTCGATGATACGTATTCCCGAAATTACGGCAAACGGCAAACAGAATATACCGATATTATCGCGCACGGTCAATGACTGCACGGCAAATACAACGGCTGTTGCCAGCATTATTAGGGCATTACGGTTTTTTGAGGCAGATTTTGCGTTTTCTCTTGTTGCTACGGCAAACCAAACCGTAAAAGGAATACAAGCAACAAACGGAAGTGCCGAATAAATATCTGCTGCTGAAGCCTCTCGAAATATATCGCTCAATGCGCCCGAACCGCGAAACGGCAAAGTAACCGATGCAAGAATAACAGCCGAAAGTAATCTTAAAATGAATAAGCCGCGCTGTTGCAGTGACTTATTTGCACTATTCGACGGTGACGGCAATACAAGCCAAAATACCGCGACAATAGTTGCAAGCATCATCATGTCGGGCGTTGCCGAACGCGCTGCCATATTCCAAAATGATGTTCCGGCAAGAGCTGCCGGCACAGCAAGCGCAAGCGAAGGCGACGCGACGCGACGCGCAAGCAACCAAGAAAAGAATAAGCCGAGCCCCGAAAAAGCAATAGAAATAAAGCGCAATTGCAATGTAGAAACAGTATAGTTGCGGGTTATGGCCGAATATACAGCCCGCGGTAAAGGCGGATACATTTCATACCGGGTTTCAATAGCCGACATTTCCGCATAAGATATTCCGTTGCCGGACAAATTCAAAGCTGCCGCCAATGCACAGAACAGCAATAATGCGATAACGGTATGTTGGCGCGCCGTAATGCTCATAGAATCACTTGTGAATTGAATTTTCCACTACGCGAACACCGGGCTTTTGCGGCGCGTCACCTTGAATATTTAAGTCCATCGTAATTCCGTTATACGAGAAACTAAGTACGAATGCGGCAATTGCAGCCCAGCCCAAAGCCATTCTTCCTTTATTAAGCGGCTCATAGTCTTCCACAGTCGGATGCGGCAGCTTCACTAAAAAACGGCCTATAAAAGCCCAAAACAACCAGCCGCTCCATACGTTAAGATACCACGGCGCAACACGGTAAATACTTTCTAAAAATGGAGATAGCGCGGATTGAATTGTTGTGTAGAAAGCATCTGGCGAATCGTTCTGCACAATAAGCCGTAATTCACCCAAAGCACCTCCGAGCCCGAAAATCACTATCAGCCACCAGACAACGGACGCTATTTTTCTCTGACGATTTCCAAACATAGCATATAAAATATGCCCGCCGTCCAATTGTCCGAAAGGCAACATATTTAATGCAGTAACAAACATTCCGAACCAACCCACGCATAGGAACGGATAATGATAAATTTCATTCATCGGCGGCATAAATGCGTTTTCGGGTGCGAATATATGTGCCAAAATCGGAAGCAATAAAGTATCGCCGAAGCGCATTCCGTTTTCGGGAATAGCCGGCAAAGCGCGATATTCCGGATGTATGGAATAAAGAAAATCAATAGGCGGCAATGTTATCAGTCCGGCTATAAGAATTGCCACACAAACAACAAATCCGGCAAGCGGGCCGGCTGCGCCAATATCAAATAGTGCTTTGCGGCTTAGAATAGGCGAGCGAGTACGGATAAATGCGCCGAACGTGCCGAATGGCGATAAAAACACTAATGGCATCGGCAAAAAATACGGCAAAGAGGCATCAACCTTGTGTAGCCGAGCCGCTATATAATGCCCGAACTCATGCGAAGCAAGAAAAAGCATAATCAGCACGGAGTAAGTAATTCCGTATTGCCAATTTTCAATTTCCCAAGGAATTTTCCCGCTTAATGCAGTGCCGGCTAATATGGTGGAAATTACCGTCAGCAGAAAAAACACGATTGCAAGAGCGTATCGTTGCGGGCGTGGTTTTGTTTGTTCTAAGGTTTGGTCGTCGAAGCGCGTATAAAAATCGAATCGTCGGGATTCCATGAAAGTTATTTGAGTTTATGCGTCTGTTTTAAGGTTGTTTCGGCACTATTAACGTTTATAGCCCGTCAAGATTTTTTCTTGTTACGCACGAATACACAATGTGTTTGACCAATTAAATCCGGAATTTTCATTAGTAAATTATATCGAAAATATGCGGTTTTGAAATTGACGGAACTAAGATTTCGTTGGAAAGAACGTAATGCCGGTATTTGAGATTTCCACTCAAAATATAATCTTACAAGCGACTAGGTCAGGTTCAACGTTCAGATGCGTCGTTTTTTTAATGTATTTATTTTTCCACAGCCTTTGCATAATCGCGTGCATATCTTGCAATTGCATCTGCTAAGGCTTTGGCTGTTTTGGATTGCCCTGCCGCAGATGAAATGAATTTTTCGTCCGATTCATTTGATAGAAAAGCAGTTTCAAACAACATATTGGGCATTGATGCGCCTACAAGTACCAAGAAACCCGCTTGCGAAATTCCTCGCGCCGTAAGTGTAGTTCGTTTTTTCATTTCTTGTTGCAATATTGTGGCAAATAATTCACTGAATTTAACAAATGCGGCCTGCGCCATAGTTGCCACTATAATTTGCTCTTCGGAAAGTTTTTCTATTTTGGATTTTTTCTCGAATTTTACCGATGAATTTTCACGCTCGGCCACAGCAACGGCTTCGGCATTGCGCCCGGGGCGCAAAATGTAAGCCTCGAAGCCATGCGCCGGATGCGGCTTTGAGGGCATAGAGTTGCAGTGAATACTCACAAATAATTTTCCGCCGGCTTCATTGGCTATTTGTCCACGCCTATCCAAAGCTATAAAAGTATCGGCAGAGCGCGTTAAAACTACTTTAACATCAGGCAGAATTTTATTTAAATAATCTCGTGTTTTCAATGCAATTGCCAATGTAACATCTTTTTCGTGAATGCCCGATATACTTGTTGCTCCTTCGTCTATTCCGCCATGCCCGGCATCAAGCACTACAACGTCCAATTTCCATTTGTCAGACTGCTCCACGGACTTATCAGGTGCAGTTTTTTTTATATTTTTTTCCGACGGAATAATAATTATATCCAAAATCACTTTACGCGAGCCTATGCGCCTTATGGCACAAGAAATCGGCTTTTGATGCAAGCGTATGCGGAACACAAGTATTTGCCGTATGTTCTCTACACGCGCCGATTTAATCGGAAACATATCGGCAAGTGTTCCAAGTTCGCGTACTGCATTGTTCATATCGGGAAAGCGCACTATTATTTCATTCCCCTCTGTTTCGGGCTTTTGGAATGAGTATATGTCGCGATTTGCCGTAAAGCGAATTTGAAGGATACTGTCTTTGCGGTATGCCGTAATTGCAGTAATCGAGGCAGTATTTTGCTTATCCTGCGCTTCTGCGTATGCTATCGGGCCTGTGTTTTCACCAATTTCGTCAGGCAAATCGGCTATTGGTGAGCGGTCGAGGTCGACCGGCAAATTATAGCGGCCGGGCTGCGGTGCGGCAGGAGCAACAGAAGGCGTAACCGATTGCTGCGCAATGCGTTGCATAGGCTGTTCGGCCGGTATTTTCCGCCGTGCGGGCGTATTTGCCGCTTGGCCGGCCATTTTAAGAGTTATGGCGGCATCGGAGATTTGCACGGTAAAAACGCCAAGCGTTTGCAAAGCAGCGAAAAATTGCGGAATAGGCGCGAGCGGCTTGGCATTTATTGCTATAACCGGCATATTCATCTGTGCAATTCTCTCTTCGCCGCCGAAAGATTCGTGCGCAACAAGAAACGATGCAGGCGCAAGCCGCAGACTTTCGTTTTTAAATAAAATTTTACATTCTGCTTCGCGAGCTATTCCCCCGGGAAACAGCGCGGCGGCCAAATCAGGTATTGATGCGTATTGCTGACCGTTGATAATCCGTGCGGACAGCCGCGTAATGCGGCCGGTTGGAAGTGTTACGGAAACGAACGTTTTCCGCGGTGCAAATTGTAGTGTTTTGGCGGCAACCGATAAAGTAGTCGGTAAGGCAGGCTCAATACTTACCGCTGCAATTAAAACAACGGCAGCTATTGGCGCGAAAATAAAACGCAACAGCCGCACGGCATATAACGGCATAGAGCGGTGATATGTCGTCTGAAAATTCCGCATACGCAAAAATACGACTTTTACGCTCGTGGCCGCTTCGCATTCCCGTTGTATCGGAAGTTACTCTCAAGGCGTAAATGAGCCGGCAGGTGTAAAAGCCTGCCGGCACGGGCAAAAGATAAGCTATCGAAGCACGGTCATAGAGCGTGTAATTCGTGCCGAGCCGTTACGAATTTCATAAATATATGCTCCGGCAGGCATTTTGCGAACGTCTATACGAAGCGCAGTTTGCCCCGACGTAAGTTGCTCGCGTAAAATTTCACGCCCTTCGATTGTAGAGATAGTCAATGTCGCGATAATATTCGGTCCAATGCCCTCGAAAGGAATTATGGTTTCCGCAATAGCAGGATTTGGATAATTTTGTCCTAACGACAATCCGTTTGCCGCGAAAGTGCCGCTTTCGTTCGCGCCGGTTGCCAAGCGTTGAAAAACAGGCAGCTGCGCGAATGTGCGCGGTAATGGTCCCGGCGTTAGTTCCGAGTCGGCAGCACCGAACCATTGGCTTAGGACGGAAGCATACAATTGTCGGAAATCATATTCCATTTTCAAATTTCCGTTATTGTCAAGGTCTTCGAGATTTGGCTCGCGCCCGTAGAATCCGCCGTTTACGCTTGTTCCGAGCGCAAAAATCGGCGAAGCAGCCCCGTGGTCGGTACCTGTTCCGTTTGAAGCAACACGGCGACCGAACTCGCTGATAGTCATTAGCGCGATTCGCTTATCCAGACCGAATGCCTCGATGTCGCGCTGAAATGCCAATAATGCTTCGGCAAATTGCTTGTGCAAATTGGCTTGTTGCACAAGTTGCGACGAGTGCGTGTCGTAGCCGCCTACATTCACGATATACATTTGCGTAGTAAGCCCGCCTGCAATTACTCTTACAATGGCGGCAAGTGCATCTGCCAACTTATTGCCTGTAGGATAAACCGCTTTGTTTGTGCTTTGCTTTATCGCTGCCGCTATAATAGAATTAGAGAAAACGTTAGTCTGACGCATTATTTCACGAACGTATTTTTCTTCATCGCCTTCGTGATTATCGGCCAAATGGTCGCTGTCCGGCATTCCTGGCACATAACTTAAGTCTGTAATCGCTATGCCCATATTATTTTTTTCGCCGATTAGCGTCGTGCTCAGATATGTTCCAAGCTCGATGGCAAACGGCATAGCGGGCAATGTATCAGGATAATCTGGATAAATCTCCTCGAGATATTTTGCATACCAGCCCGCCTGCGAATATACATTGGCATCTGACCCGGAAAGCCAAATATCGGTAGAACGAAAATGCGATAAATTTTGATTCGGATAGGCTACATTTTGCACTATTGCAAGTTTTTTCTCCTCAAAAAGCTGTTTTAGCGGTGAAAGTTCGGGATGCAACCCAAGTGTATCGGATCCGGGAAGCTTTACCGCTTCATTCTCTGCTATTGACACCGCACCTTCGCTGCGTGCCGCGTAATAGGCAGCGTTCGTATAAGGTACAATCGTATTCAACCCGTCATTTCCGCCGGCCATACGGATAATGATGAGAATACGGTCGCTTTGGGCAGCGGCCAATTTGGTAAACGGCGAATTTTCCGGCGGTTGTGCGAATGCTCGCAGGCGCGGGAATCCCATAGCCATGGGCAATATCATTCCGGTTGCGGCCAATTTCTGAATAAAAGTTCTGCGTTTCATTGCGCTACTCCTTTTTATACAAATTATGCGGTGTCAGAATAATTGGAACTTAGATAATTGGACGGCAGCTTTCATAAACTTGCGTATGCGCGGACGGGCAAATAACGGGTCGTTAATATCCCATTCATAAACAGGTGCGCCGTCAAGCAATGTATCCAAAAGCATGGCAGACTCCTTGGCCGACGGCGTAATGTTCAATAGAAATTGCGACATATCGGCGCAAAGTTTTTTGGCATCGTCCGGCGTTGGAAATGTTTTGGCAAATTCAAGTGCGTCAAATACATACGCAGGCGTGTTCCGGATTTTTATTATACCGTCTATTACGTTGAGCGCGAATTTTTGACGCGGCGGAAGTGTCGACACGCTTATCCAAGTGCGCCCGCCGCGCCAGCCCTTTACGTCAGGCGGATTGAACAGCGTTTGCCCCAAAGCCATCATACGAGCCAACAAATCTTGATACGCGCCTCCGGTTTGCGATAATTGAAAATCCGGCACGGAAGTAATTCCCCAGCCGCGAATAATTCCGAGCATATATTCCGCCGGACTTTTTTGCCGCGCACCGATATTGGCAATGTCAAAAAAGTGTTCGCTGCGCAAAAGTTGCTCGATAACAGCACGAATGTTCCAATTATTGTTGACAAAGGTTTGCGCCATTCCTTCCACAATGGTTCTGTCGGCAATGAAATAAACAAATTCACGGTAGATTTTTTCGCAAATAAATTTTGCAACTTCATCGCCGCGCTTGTCGAAAATAATGTCTATAACGTCGAATGCCTTGAATTGACCGGTTTGCCCCATAAATGTTTTGCTGTCGGCATCCCAACGAGATTCGATAAATAAACCGGTTGTACCAAGGAATGCAGCACCTTGCAAGCTTGGCGCAATAGTCCAGCCGCTTAGAGAGCGCGCACCCTCATGTACGTCGTCTTGCGTGTAATTCGGATTATTATCCCAATCCGTAATTCCGCAAGTGAACAGTTCCATCAGCTCGCGGGCAAAGTTTTCGTTGATTTGCTTGGCTCTTCCGGCTTTATAGTTCTTGATATTGTCCAAATAAATCAGCATTGCCGGGTCAATGGACATTTCTTTTACGAATTGCTTGAAATCGCCAAGCATATTCTTTCGATATGTTTGGTTCTGCACAAGCATATATTCGGCAAGATGCACAACGCTAATCTCGCTTGTAAAATGGCCATGCCAGAATATGGTCAGTTTTTCTTGCAATGACAAGGGCGCATTGACCGTAATTTTAGGCCACCAGCGCAGCAGTTTATTCTGTCTTGCATTAACCAAGTCTTGAAATGCCTTTTGGTCGGCGGCAGAATCAGGACGTATGCGGACATCTTTTACCGTTACGTCAGCTATTTCCGAAACGTCGGGTGTAAACGGCTTGAAAAGTTTGGCAAGCGTAGAGTCTAATCCTGTGGCAACAGCCTCGCGTATTTCTGCATCGGTCGCGCCTATAACGCATCGGCGCAATAAGTGAGCGGCTTTGGAATAGTCCCACGGATTGTCCTTGCTTGGAACATACGGTTGCAAGCCTGCGGACGTGCGCTGTGCAAAGCGCGGCTCGGCGGCTTCTTGCACAAGCCCATCGCCGAAAGCATCTTTTTTGCGTTGCATGGTCAGAAACATTCTGCGATTCATACAAACCTCCTCAAAATAATAGCACTTGTAAATTTAGAGAAAACAATGCCGTGAATTTCGACATTCTTCGGGCTAAGGCCGGGTGCGAAACAAAATAATTCGTTGCTGTTTGAACTGCGAAGTTGCGATTCAGTTTAATTCGGAATCGGCCCAAATATATTTTTTGTCGAAAAAAAACCGCTAATTGAATATGTGTCGCTTTGAAATTATTTTAACGAAGCAGAAAATATATGGCTTCCTGTCTGTTGCACAGTAATTATTAAACGCCTTAATTCATATTCGCACAAGGCAATATAGTATTACCATAAAGTTTTCTGTAATATATATAAAATTCAGCATAGCCGCCTGCTATGCGGTAAAATTACTGATTTTGCGGTAAGTGAAGTGTGCAAAACCGACTGAATTATCGCCGTTTTACACTTCGGGCATTGTAATTGCTCTTGTTTATCTTTGCAATGTGTTCTATATCTATCTTCGGCCAATAATAGCCTATATTCTGGATTTATTATGCCTTCGTGCTTGTTTTTGCATCAATACTACTCGTCATTTCTGCAAAGTTTTTATGCTAATCGCGATATTTTGAGATTACCGTACCGCGAGCAGCTCGCCGCACTATGCGGTGCGCGTTTTGGCGACAGCGATTATTATTCTTATAATTTGGCAACAGCCGGCTGGGAAACCGAAGATGCAATTATAAACGCCGCGCCTTTGCAGAGTGCTTGGGCTAAGGAAAATTGCGTAAATGTGCAAGGTCTGAATACGGCAGTTGCGCAAATTATTGCGAAAAAGCCCGATGTGGTTTATTTTCAAGATACTTCCATCGCTTCACGGGAATTTATCGCCGCTATTCGGCCGTATGTAAAAATAATAGCGGGACAGCATGCCTCGCCAATTCCGGCAACAGCGCATTTTTCCGGTTTCGATATTTTAATTTCTTCGCTTCCGCATTATGTTGAACGTTTCCGTACGCTTGGTGTTGCGGTTTATTATCAGCCGCTCGCCTTCGAATCGCGAATTTTAACGGAAACTTCGTCGCCGAAAAAGCGCGATATAAATTGCAGTTTCGTAGGCGGATTTTCGCAAGTGCATAAAGAAGCCGACAAATTGCTCGAATATATAGCCCGAAATACGAATACAGATTTTTGGGGTTATGGTTCGGAAATTTTACCGCCGGATTCAGTAATACGTTCCAAACATCACGGAGAAGCCTGGGGTTCGGATATGTTCGACATATTCAGACGCTCGCGCATCACGGTAAATCGGCATATTGTAAGCGTTGCGCAAAATTATGCGAATAATATGCGGCTTTTCGAGGCTACAGGGTGCGGAGCTTTGCTGCTGACCGATGCAAAAGAAAATTTGGCAGAACTTTTTACGCCGAATAAAGAAGTTGCCGTTTTCAATTCACCCGAAGAATGTGCCGAGCTGACAGCCTATTATGAAGCGCACCCAGACGAAGCTTCACAAATCGCTATTGCCGGGCAAAAGCGCACACTCACCGAGCATACTTATGCTGTTCGCATGAAGCAAACGGCAGAATGGTTAGAGCGTCATTTACGATACAAGCGCGAAAAATCGCTTTTTGAGGGAATATCGCCGACAGATATTTCAAGCGGACATAAAATCATAGACAAGTCCGATATTACGAACGAGTTGCGTAGCGGCTGGCTTGACAAGGACATACCGCCGAAGCAACGCGCACTTACGCAAAAAGAACTTGCCGATATGTATCGCGGCATTGTTCCGATGCCGTATAAAATTGCCGCAGATGCTTTTGTCGGAATTGCACGTAACGGACTGAAAATATTGGAAATCGGCTGCTCGAGCGGATATTACGCGGAAGTTTTGGAATATCTTACGCAAAAAAAGATGCAATATTGCGGTGTGGATATTTCGCCGGATTTCATTGCAATGGCACGCGATTATTATCCGAATTCGGAATTTATTACAGCCGACGGCGCATCGCTTCCGTTTGCCGACCGCGCTTTTGATGTTGTGTTTTCGGCAGGAGTATTGCTGTATGCAGTAGAATACGCGGCGCATATAGCCGAAACCTGCCGCGTAGCCGACAATCGGGTGATTTTGCACCGAACGCCGCTATGTGCTGTACGCCCCACGCAATTTCTTAAAAAGCAGGCTTACGGTACGAAAACAGTCGAGTTAATATTTAACGAACGGGAATTATCGGACGAATTTTTACGGCAAGGATTTATACTTGAAAAAACGCTTGTAATCGTGGAAAGCAATACGGAAGATTATTCTGAAAAAACATTCGTTTTCATACGTAAAAATTATCTCGGCAAAAATAATTCCTACGATAACAGTAATAAAACATCTCGGAAACAGGAGCCGGAGAAAAAGCAACAAAACAAATCTATGGAAAATCAAGCGCAACCGCCCTATCCGCATACATTGCAACCGATTGAGATATTGCAACGTCGTGCCGACGAATTTATGCAAAAAGGCGTACAATTAATGCAGCAAGGCGATTTTGTGGACGCATTAAGTCATCTGGACGAGAGTATGATAATATATTCGCAAACGCCGAACACGCAATATTTGCGCTCAATTTGTCTTTGGCGGCTTGGGCGTATTGACGAGGCATTTACGGCACTTTCCGGCGAACTGAAAGTTGCGCCGCATAATCAGCAGGCATTATATGCCGCTGCAATGGCTTCGCGTGCAATAAAGCCGTTTATCGAAAGTGCGGCGGCCGACGTGGAAGCAAATGCCGAAAATCAAATTAAAATGCTGGGAAATTTTGAATTTAAAATATATTCGCAGAGCGGAGAAGACGGAATTTTAATGGGAATACTTTCACGGATAGGAATTACAAATAAGCGTTTTGTAGAAATAGGAATCGGCAACGGCGACGAATGTAATACGGCTAATCTTGCAATAAATCATAATTGGAGCGGATTGTTGATTGACGGAAATATGCAGCAAGTAGAAGCAGCGCGCCGATTTTACGCTCATTTGAAAAATATTCGCGTAGAGCAATGTTTTATTACGCTCGATAATGTCAATGAATTATTCCTGCAAAATAAATACACGGGCGCACTTGACGTATTTTCGCTCGATATTGACGGCAATGATTATTGGATAATGGATCGCGTAAATGTCATAAATCCCCGCATTGTGATTTTGGAATATAATCCGTCGTTCGGTCCCGAACGCTCCGTTACCATTCCTTACGACCCGGAATTTTACCGAATGAATTATCATAAAAGCGGTTGGTATCACGGCGCGTCGCTTACGGCACTTACCAAACTAATGCGGCGAAAAGGATATATTCTTGCCGGTTGCGATTCAAACGGCTACAACGCTTTTTTTGTTCGCGAGGACGCGGCGCAAGGCGTTCTGCGCGAGATTCAGCCCGCCGAAGCGTATTATTCAGCTAAACCGCGCTTTCGTTACGGAACACCCGAAGCGCAATTTTCAGTAATCGGCCATTTAACTCTCGTGGAGATAAAATGATACAAAGCATTGAGTACAACGGAATTCGCTATGCCGAAGTGCTGCGCGCCGACGTTCGCGTGGAACACACAACTTTCTTCTCACCGGCCGAATCGTCGTTTCAGTTCGGTTTGCTTGCGCATAAGGCCGGCTTCGTCGAACCGCCGCATTATCACAAGCCGTTCAAGCGCGAAATAGCCGATTTACAACAAATGTTTGTGGTGCAACGCGGTGAAGTAGTGGTGGAATTATACGCAGACGACGGAACAATGCTCGAAGAGATTACGTTGCGCACCGGCGACGGAATCGTGTTGATACACGGTGTTCATGCCATTCGAGTAACCGAGGATATGCAGTGCATCAGCGTAAAACAAGGCCCGTATCTCGGCATGGAAAACGACAAAGTTTTTGTTGAGGCAAAAAAAACAGAGAATTAAGGAGTGCCCTCGTCCTCGTTTTCTTCACGTATGTAACGGTCGAAAAGTATATTGGTATTGGGCATATTTTTAATCAGTACGGAAATTTGCGAAAAAGGGATATTATTTCCCGAAATATCCAATACTTTCAAGCGTTGCAAAGATATTACCGCAGTTGGAATTTCGCGTAATTTATTATTGGAAAGGTCAAGTATCTCCAATTGCTTCAACGAGGAAACCGAAGTGGGAACAGTTTTAATCCTGTTGCCCGATAAATTAAGTACACGCAGATTTTTTATATCGCCAAGGCCTGCGCCGAGCGTTGATATACGATTATTTTTCAGATTTATAAATTGAAGATTCGTATAACGGGAAAATATGCTCGGGAATTCTTTCAGACGATTGTTGGCCGCGCTGAAATTCTCCATTTTTATCGGTAAATTATCGGGCATGCCTTTAAGCTTCGAATTATCGTAATTAATTATTTTCCCGCCGTTTACCGCATATACCGCACCGGGCGACGCATTTCCGTCGACATTCTCCATCATACTGTTTATTTCAACGATTTTATCCTGCAAGCCGCGCAATGCCGAAGGACTGCCGTCGGGTTGCTTTACGTATTTTCGGTAGCCGGACAATGCTTTTTCGAAATATTCTTTTGCCAATGCAAGAAAATACGGCGAATTTGACGAGTAATTTTCAGAGCCGGCCATATCGCGGTATAAATACCCCAAATATTCGTCGCCGGCCGCCGACCAATAGCCGTCGCCGACGACCATTTTTTTGCCTTGTTTCAGATAGTCTTCGGCTTTGTCGAAATTACCCGATTCGCGGTAAGTATTGCCGAGTTTCAAGTATCTTTTGCCTAATTCGCCGGACTGCGCCGAGCCGCATATTATCAGGCCGATAAAAATAACGGTGAAAATTCTTGCAAACATATTTTTCTCCTGTTTCACAGAATTAAAGAACGTTAAAGCGCAGTCCGAGGCCGAACGTTGTAATGGTTGATTTACCGATATTTACATTGCGGTTAATATCGGAATAAATCATTGAGCGCGAAGGGAATAAAACACCTAAATTAAAATACAGACTTGCCGGGCTTATTGTGGTAAATTTTGAAAAATTCAGTTCCAAATTCAGCACTTGGCCTTTGTAATCAACGTCAGGCAGACCTATATTCGGCGAAGTTGCACTGCCCCAATAATAGCCGCCGCCGATTTTAATTCCCGCTTTTGCAGACGATATTGCAATCACGTCCGGCAAATTTAAATTTAATCCGAAAGAATAAATATTCGAGTTCCATTCGCGCCACCGCGAACCGGCCGTTTCGTGAAACGGATTCGATTTTATTTGAGGCATTAAATAAGCGAACCATAAGTCTATGTATTTACCGAAGCCGTAAAATGAATTTAAGTTCAATTCTGCTTTTGCACCGTAGGAAATATCCGTATTTATTCCGTTCTCACCTACGGAAATCAAATGCCCGGAATTTGAAAGCATCAGCGAAGGAACAAAGCTGTCGTCCAACGCCCGCGCCAGAGCAGAACTCGAAGAATACTTCAGCATATAATAGAGATATGCCATAGAATCAAGCTCGCTTTTCATTTTATCGCATTGTCGTGCAAACTCATAAATACGCTCGGAATATGAATCCACGTGCTGCGATTTTAATTCCAACTCAAAGTTTTTTGCCTGCATCTCCACGTTTTTCTTACGCTCGTCTTTCAGGCGTTTTTCCACATCGCGCACATGAGCGCGAAGTTCTTCTTCGGGCAAAGCCTCGATTTGTGCTTGTAATTTTGCGGCCGTTCCGTAGAATTTTTTCAGAGTTTTTGCTTCTTGCGACGTAATTTCGTCGAGTGTGGGGGTGGCAACCGGTACTGCGGGCTTTACGTCCCAATATCTTAGTTGCGCTTCGAGTATCGAGGCAGTGCGATAATAGTCTAAAAGCAACACGGCAAACATTTCTTCGTTGTCTTCATAGCGTTCCATTTCCGCTTTTGTCGGATAAGGCGGAACTTTAACATAAGGCTCGGCCGCAAAAGCCGCTGAAAACATCGAAACAAAAGCGAGGAATATAGCCGCAATTTGAATTGCCGCCGAATTTACAGAACGCGCAACCATGTTATTTGCAAAGAATGTGCGTGAATATTTCACAATACTTGACTTGTTGTTTCTCAATTATTATGCCAAAGGTATCGTTGCAACGGGTTCGACAGCCAAGCGCAACGGTGCAGATGTGCGTTAAAAGCCGCCTCTTTTGCAAGTTTTTCCCCGTTACGTCGGGATATCACCTCCAGACGCAATAGAGCCGGCAACCGTATATCACCTGACACGGCACGGGTAAGTTTTTAATTTAGCGTAGGCCGGTGCACCTGCAAACCCGTCTGCCGGACGGGCAGGTGTGCTTGACTACCGCGCTTGGGCTATTCGTCTCCGTTTATGGTTTCCATTCTTGAATTCAACAGTCAAGTGCAACGGTTTATATCTGGCGGATTCAACAGCCAAGCACAACGGTAAGGATAAATAAAAAGATGGGCTGGTTTTCATAGAAAAATGACCCAAGAGCAAAGATACGAAATTCGAGCAATGCACTTGCGGCGGATAATATCGCAGAATAGGCGCAACACTTGGCATGTCGCTTTCGAGTATAGGCCGTAAAACTCGTCGCAACGCGGAGGTCGTTGCACTTGACGGTTGAATATGCCTTGATAACAGGGGCTATTTGCTAAGTTTGTAAAAATACAGCGTCAAAAAAAGCGTATTTCATACAAATTCGAACAGTTGCGATATGCAGGGCAAAGATGCGTTAGTAGCTATTCTTAAAGACAAGCAGGACTTGTTGTTTGTCGAGCGCGAGCATTGGTATCGTATTCCGGTTAAATCCGCGCCTGAAATTATACGGAACGATACTGCAAAATATATTGCTTGGTATCAACCGAAGATATTCGGTAACGAAGCTTTTGCTGTAAGACGCTATGCCGAAATAGCAGACGTTTCCGTATGCTTGCGTAGCGATTTGCTGCCGGAGGAAGCAACAAGTCCGAAAGCAAACGACCGCTACTATAAAATTTCATTTAACGAAGTGCTCACTTTCCCCCAACCGATTGTAAGTGCACGCCACAGACGGTTGCTGTTTATCCCGACAACTCGCGAAAAATTATTCTTGGCGCGTGAAATTAATGAAGTTTTTTCGGGTAGCAGCCTTGAAGAACGATTATGGCATGAGCTGCGCACCCAGCATATTCCGGCTGAGCGCGAGTATATAGCAAATGGCAAAGCAAAAACTTATCATATTGACTTTGCAATTTTTTGCAAGAATGCACGGCTTGCCGTGGAATGTGACGGCGACCCGTATCATCTTGCAACGCAAGATGTGCATAGAGATAAAGCACGCGATGTTGATTTGCAAACAAAAGGCTGGATTGTATATCGTTTTCCCGCCCGTGCAATAGAGCGCGACTTACCCCAAACTATAGTCTCGATAAAAGAAAGTATAGCCTATTACGGCGGCACGGAGTAAGGCCTCGCCGCTTTTGTTTTATTCTATGCGGTAAAATTCCGCACGTTGTAGAACGTCGAAGAGCGCGGTTACATCAATTCATCGGACTATGCACTCGTATTCGCTCGGCATCACCGCTTCGTGGTTTGTCATTATCGCTTTGATATGTGCGGCAACGGCGTTTGCCGTTTGGTCTTATATCCGTACAGTTCCGCCCGTTTCCCTCACGCGACGCATCACACTGGCCACATTGCGTACTCTTGCCGTTTCGCTATTGCTTTTCGCGCTGTTCGAACCTATTTTAACTTTGGTTTCAGATTCTATAGACCGTCCTGAATTTGCCGTTTTATTGGATAATTCACAGTCAATGACCATCAATTCGGGCGGACGCAGCCGCCGCGAAGAATTTGGAACGGCTGTAAAAAACAGCTTGAACGACGCGGATCAGCCATTGCTGACCGTTAGTTTCGATTCCGACGCTAAATCTGTCGCCTCGCCCGATTCGCTTGATTTTACGGGAAGTTCTACCGATATGGCGCTGCCTTTGGAATGGTTGCGCAACGAAACCGAAGACAGGAATATTCGCGCCGCTTTGCTGATTACCGACGGTGCGTTCAATACGGGGAATAATCCGCTTTATGCCGCCGACGAATTCGGCCGCCCTATATACGTTATAGGTATAGGTGATTCGTCCGAGCCGAAAGACATCACGATACAATCATTGATAACTAACGAATACGGCTCGCTCGACGCGGAATTACCCGTGAATGTATCGCTGAAATCAGTTGGCTATGACGGTGAAGAAGTAAAAGTAATTTTGTCTGACAACGGAGCAAAAGTTGGCGAACAAACCGTAAAACTTCGCACGGGGCAACAGTCTTATCCGCTTATGTTTGCATATAAGCCTACCGCCGAAGGGATACGTAAATTAACCGCTTCGGTAGCACCCGCAGCCGGAGAATTAACCTCGAAAAACAATTCCGCAGCCGAATATGTACGCATATCGAAACAGAAACGCTTAACGGCTCTTTTTGCCGGCGCACCTTCGCCCGACGTTACATTCCTTGCCGAGGCCGCTTCCGAAGATAAAAATACAACGTTGCAAATGTTTGTGCAAAAACAGGGCGCGGAGTTTTACGGAACTTTGCCGACGGCTCAACAATTAGCGGCCGCAGAACTGATTATTTTCGTCGGCTTCCCGATTGCTTCTACGCCGCAGTCGGTGCTGAACGATATAAAACGCGAGCTTGAGCGCGGCAAGCCCTTGCTGTTTATTGCCTCGCAGCAAACCGATTACGCAAAACTGAAACAATTCGACGCATTTATGCCTTTTAGTGTTGTTTCGTCGCGTTCGCAGGAATATTCGGCTTTTGCCGATGTAAAGCCGCAGGCTTTGGGAAATGTAACGATGAAAATAAACGGAACCGACGCTGACAGAGAAGTATGGAATCAACTTCCGCCGATATTCCGCACGGAAACATTTGCACGTATGAAACCGGAAGCGGAAATGTTGGCAAGCGTTAAGGTCAACGGCGTAGAACTTGCAGAGCCGCTTATTTCAATGCGCGATTTCCAGCAATCGAAAACTTTGGCAATTTTAGGCTACGGACTCTATCGCTGGAAATTATTGGGTTTTGCTGCCGAACAAGCGAAAGGTAATTCTGCACCGGACGTATTTTCTGCATTTTTCGGCAATGCTTTACGTTGGTTGCAGGTAGATGAGAGCCGCAAGCAAGTTCGCATTAAAACCACGAAAAAATTCTACGGCACCACAGAAGCGGCAGAATTTACGGCGCAAGTTTATGACCGTGCGCTTGTTCCTGCGGATAATGCCGAAGTTCGTGTTTCAATTAGCGGCAACGGTCTGAAAAAGCGCGAAATAATGTTGCAAGCACTCGGAAACGGCCGCTACAGCGGTCAGCTCGACGGTTTGCCGGCGGGCGATTATTCTTTTGCGGGAACTGCCGCCGTAAATAAGCAAATGTACGGCTCGGACAACGGACGTTTCAGCGTAAGCGGCGCGGGCTTAGAATTCCAGAATCTGCGAATGAATGTTGAATTATTGCGGGCACTTGCCGTCCGAACGGGCGGTAAATTTTACACGCCCGAAACAGCGGCACAGTTCCTCAAAGACTTGAAGAATAATGCCTCATTCACTCCGCAAACAATAACACGCCGCAGCGAAATTCCGCTGTGGAGTGCGCCTTGGCTTTTGGGGGCAGCACTGTTTTGCTTTGCTCTTGAATGGTTCTTGCGCAAGCGTAGCGGAATGATATAGAGTGCGCAGCCTGCCTGATTTCGGATTTACATCGCAATTATCCGGTAAAATTTCACTTTCAATTCGTCAATCTTTCGGGGCATATTATATCTGTTATCAATTCTGCTTGTTTTTTGGTTATTTTTGCGGAAAAATTACCTTGCAGACAGGCTGAAATTGATGTTTTTACCACTGAACGAACAAATGGATATTATCCGCGCAGGTGCTGCGGAAATATTCCCCGAAGATGAAATTGCCCGTAAAATCGAGCGTTCCGTTAAGACAAAGAAACCGCTTACCATAAAACTTGGTTGCGACCCGAGCCGCCCCGATTTACACGTAGGTCATGCAGTAGTTCTGCGTAAACTGCGCCAATTTCAGGATTTAGGGCACGAAGCCGTTCTAATCGTAGGCGATTTTACCGGAATGATAGGCGACCCTACCGGCAAATCCAAGACGCGCCCGCCGCTTACCATAGAGGAAACCCGCATCAACGGAAAATCATATTTCGAACAAGCCGCAAAAATACTTTCGCTTGACCGCTTGAAAATGACGTACAATTCCGATTGGTTAGGCGAAATGAGTTTCCACGACGTTGTTACGCTTACCGGCAAATTTACGGTGGCGCAGATGCTCGAGCGCGAAGATTTCGATAAACGTTATCGTAACGGCGAGCCTATAGGCATACACGAATTTCTGTATCCGCTTGCGCAAGCGGTTGATTCAGTTGCCGTTAAATCCGATGTGGAACTTGGCGGAACAGACCAAAAATTTAATTTGATTGTAGGGCGCGAAATCCAACGCGCATACAATGCCGAGCCGCAATGTATTGTGCTGATGCCGATACTTGAAGGCACCGACGGCATTGAAAAAATGAGCAAATCGCTCGGAAATTATATTGGCCTGTCAGATTCGCCGAAAGATATGTTCGGAAAGGTTATGTCAATACCCGATACACTGACGGCACGATATTTCCTCTATGCTGCTAACGCCTCGCCGGCCGAAGCGGCACAAATGGAAGAAAATCTGAAAAACGGCAGCCTGCATCCGCGAACAGCAAAAGTTGAGGCGGCAAAAAAAGTTGTTGCTCTTTACTACGACGAAGCCGCCGCAAATGCAGCGTTCGAGGAGTTTGAGCGAGTATTCGTAAAAAAAGACCTGCCCGACGAAATACCGGCAATAGACATTGCCTTGCCAGAAACATCGGCAGTGGCAGACGTGCTGACGGCAGCGGGACTTGCGTCATCTAAAGGCGAGGCACGTCGTTTAATCGAAGGCGGCGGCGTGCGCATTGACGGCGAAAAAGTCCTTGATGCCAGACAAACAGTAACACTCGATAAACCCAAAGTTTTTAAAGTAGGCAAACTGAAATTTGCCCGAATTTCTATAAAATAAATCTCGATTTATATGCCCATAGTAACTTCTATCGTCAAAAAACGCGGACGTGCGGCCGGTTGCATCGTAATGCTCGACGGCGGCGAAACTTTCGAGTGTTCAACCGACCTTATCGTCAAATATAATGTCTCAAAAAAACAAGATATTTCCGAAGAAACAGTCGCTTCTATTGCACGCGACCAGCGCGTGATGAGTGCAAAGCAATTAGCGCATAATTTTGTTGCTTTTAAGCCGCGAACTTCGGCGCAAGTGCGCAAAAAACTAATAGAAAAAGACTTTCTGCCCGACGAAGCGGACGAAGCTGTAGAGTTCCTGAAAGAGTTTAAATATATTAACGACACGGCGTATGCACGTTCGTTCATTTCCGATTTGCTTAAGCGCAAGTCTATGGGAAAATCGCGTATTGTTGCCGAATTAAAAAAACGCGGCATCCCGTCCGAAGACATTAAAACTGCCGTAGCCGAAGTCTTTCCCGAAGACGACGCGCAAACAATGGCACGTGATGCTGCCACTAAAAAACTGCGCACGGTACGCCATAAAACCGTAGATAAACAGCGTAGCGCAATAGTGTCTTTTCTCGCACAGCAGGGATTTGCTTGGGATATTATTCGCAAAGTTGTGGAAGAATTGAAACTTAATTGACGTTTATCATACGGAATACATTCCTTTTATCTACGAACCGATTCAAATTATGGATAAGGCAACGCTTGCAAAAAACGTCTTTCAAACTGCTCATCTGACCGGCGTATTCACGTTGCGTTCGGGCAGAGTCAGCAATGTATATTTCGATAAATATCAGTTTGAAAGCCGCCCGGAACTTTTGCGGGTTATAGCCGAAAAAATGGCCGAGATGCTTCCGCCCGAAACGGAAGTTCTTGCGGGACTTGAAGTAGGCGGCATACCTATAGCAACGGCCATTTCTTTGCATACCGGATTGCCCACGGCTTTTGTGCGTAAAAAAGCCAAAGAATACGGCACTATGCGCGTTTCCGAAGGTTCTAATTTGAATGAACGCAAAATAGTTATAATAGAAGATGTAATCACAAGCGGCGGGCAAGTGTTGCTAAGCGCGGAAGACCTTCGCGCACTCGGCGCACAAATACTGTGTTGCTTATGCGTGATTGACCGTGAATCCGGCGGACGTGAAGCACTTGCCGAAGCCGGCATACCATTGCAAAGCGTGTTTACAATGAGTGAATTACAAGCCGCCGCCGGGCATGAACGATGAAACTTTACTTGCCGAACTCGCTGCTGTTTGCACACCGCAAAACGCGACAATTCGCCGTATAGACAGGCTGGCGTACTCCCGCGACGCAAGCGGTTATCGTATTGTTCCCCGCGCCGTAGTCCGTCCGAGATCGCTCGACCAAATCCGCGCTTTATTCGAATGGAGTGCGCACAGGCAAATTCCCCTCACATTCCGCGCCGCCGGAACAAGCCTTTCCGGCCAAGCAGTCGGCGAAGGAATTATAGTGGAGATTTCTCGAAAATGGGAACAATACGAAATTCTCGAAAATGGCCGACGCATAAAAACGCAGCCCGGAATTATCGCCGGCCGCTTGAACATACACCTGAAACCATACAAACGCAAACTAGGCCCCGACCCGGCATCTGTCAATACCTGCACTATCGGCGGAATACTTGCCAATAATTCCAGCGGAATGTGTTGCGGTGTGGCTGAAAACAGCTATCATACCGTAGAATCGCTCGCCTTCCTATTGCCCGACGGCACTTATGTAAATACGGCTTCGGCAGACGCAAACCGGCATCTGCAACAAGAAAATCCTAAACTTTACAACGGGATGACGCAACTCAAAGAAGATGTGCAAAACAATGCGGCCATTTGTGAACTGATTCGACATAAGTACAAGATTAAAAACACGATGGGATATTCTCTCAACGCATTTTTGGATTGTGAAAAACCGGCCGATATTCTTGCAAAATTGATGATAGGCTCGGAAGGAACGCTCGGTTTTATAGCCGAGGCAATATTCCGAACCATAGCCGATAAGCCGCATAAGCTTACGGGGATACTATATTTCCCCGATGTTGCTTCTGCCTGCCGTGCTATTATTCCTTTGGGTAATTCCGGTGCAGCAGCCCTCGAACTGATGGATAGAGCGGCACTTCGTTCTGTGGAGCATTTGCCGGAAGCACCGCATATTCTACGCTCTTTACCGGAAAATGCCACCGCGCTTTTAGTAGAATTTCAGGCAGAATCAAAAGAAGAATTAAAACATCTTGAAAATAAAGGATTTGCAACGCTCACTTCACTCGAATTACTCATTGCGCCGTATTTTACTCGCAATGCAAAAGAACAAATGTCGCTATGGAAAATCCGCCGCGGAATGTTGCCTTCTATTGGAGCGGTGCGCAACACCGGTACGAGTCTTATCAATGAAGACGTGGCATTTCCGATTGACCGGCTTGCAGATGCAGTAGTTGATTTACAGCAAATTTTCCGCAACTTCGGCTATGAGCAGGCTATTATATTTGGTCATGCAAAAGACGGCAATTTGCATTTTATTCTCACTCAAAGATTTGAATCGCACGAAGATATTGCACATTACGACGCACTGATGCAATCCGTAGCAGAACTTGTAATCGTAAAATACGGCGGCTCGTTCAAGGCTGAGCATGGAACAGGACGTAATGCCGCGCCTTTTGTCGAAAAAGAATGGGGAAAAGCAGTTTACGATATAATGTGCAGGCTGAAAGCATTGATAGACCCGCGTAATATTCTGAATCCCGGAGTAATTCTTAACGATGACCTGCAAGCGCACATACGGCACGTCAAACTTTTCCCTAAAATTGAAGACAGCGTTGATAAATGCATCGAATGTGGTTTCTGCGAATCATATTGTCCGAGCAAAAATCTGACGCTTACGCCACGACAGCGCATTGGGATTCGTCGCGAAATGATTGCGGCAAAAGCCAATGGCGACATATCTTTAGCCAAAGAACTCGAATGCGATTTCCGTTACGACGGGCTTGACACGTGTGCAGTCGACGGAATGTGTGCGGTTGCTTGTCCCATCGGAATTGATACCGGAGATTTAGTAAAAACACTTAGGCAACGGGGGCGTTCCTATGCTTCGAATATAACGGCCGAATTTCTTGCACGGAATTTAGGACAAGCGCAATACGCCGCTCGGCTAAGCATACACACCGGCCATGCAGCAGCGAAAATTATGGGTAATGACGGCGTTACTGCTTTATCAAAACTTCTCGGGAAAATAAACAAAGGTTTCCCGAAATGGAATCGTGCTGTTACAAAAGTGCCGACAAAAGCACGTACAAATAATATTCGGGCAGATGCGACGGCAGTATATTTTCCGGCTTGCATAGGACGGATGCTCGGCAAAAACAATTCCGGCGAATTGCATGACATTTTTCTTACATTATGCAAACGTGCCGGCATTAAGATATTTCTGCCCGAACAGTCAAGTTCGCTTTGCTGCGGCCTGCCTTTCTCTTCCAAAGGATTTGACGAAGCGCGAAATATAGCCGAACAGAATATTGTGAATGCTATAGAACAATGGACGGACGGCGGACGGCTTCCGCTGATTATTGACGCAAACTCATGCTCTCAAACATTAAAAAATCTTGCTTCTTTAAGTAAATATCGCATTTTAGATGCAATTGAATTTGCGGCAAATGAATTATTACCCGAATTACAACCGAGGAAGCTTCCGCAAACTGCCGCCATTCATCCTACTTGCTCGGCCATTAAAACCGGAATTGCCCACATATTCGAGGACATTGCCCGCGTATGCGCCGAAAACGTTGTGGTTCCGATTTCTGTCGGCTGTTGCGGCTTTGCGGGCGACCGGGGTTTTCTCGTGCCGGAATTAACAGAATCGGCTACCGCAGATGAAGCCTGCGAATTGCGCGGCATGAATTGCACGGACGGATATTCGGGTAATATCACTTGTGAAATTGCTATGTCCTATGCTACCGGATTGAATTATCGATCGATACTCTGCCTTCTCGAAGAAGCCACGCGGCCACAATCATAAATCTTTATCGCCAAATACGCAGTCATGCAATCATTTCAAGGACTTACCGACGCGCAAGCCTCTCGGCTGCTAGCCGACGGCAAAGGAAATTCATTCGGGAAACACCATTCAAAACCGACTGCACGGATTATTTTCGAGAATACGCTTTCGGGCAACAACGTAATTATGCTGGTGGTTATTATCGGATTGTATATTGCATTCATAGCATTGGGCGATCCGCGTTTGCTGATGGACAGCATCGGTATTGTGATGGTGTTCGTTGTCAATTCGGTTGCGGCAATAATTCAAGAACTACGTGCGCGTTCTTTGCTCGAAAAGGCGCGGTTGATGCTGCCGCAATCCGCCGTGGTATTGCGCGGCGGCATCGAAAAGTCAATTCCGCAAGAAGAAATCGTTGTTGGTGATATTGTGGTTCTTCGTCGGGGCGATTTTGCTCCTGTAGACGGAAAAATAATTTCGGCTGCATCGCTCGAAATGGACGAATCGTTGCTGACCGGCGAGTCGCTTCCCATTTCTAAATCAATCAACGACGAAATATTTTCGGGCAGTTTCTGCGTGTCCGGCAGTGCGCTTTATCTTGCCGAAAAAGTCGGCGACGATTCACTCGCGGCTTCGATTACCGACCTTGCACGTAAGTATAAATTTGTTACGACACCGCTTCAGCGCAATCTGAACCGTATATTTTTGGCATCTTTTGCCATTGCCCTAATAGCAGTAGCCTTCGAAATAGCGATTCGTCGCGAAGAATTATTCGGCGACGTTGATTTTATACGGCGAATAGCAGCCGTTGTTTTGTCATTACTGCCGGGCGGACTGATTTTTTTCTCTACCGTTACTTTTGCCATTGGTGTATGGCGCGTTTCTTTGCTCGGAGCATTAACGCAAAAGCTGAATGCCATAGAGTCGTTCTCCACTATTACGACTGTATGTATGGACAAAACGGGAACACTTACGCAAAATGCGATTTCTATTTTCAGCGTTTCTCCAATAAATGAATTTACGCTTGACGAAGCCCAAACACTGGCCGGAACCTTTGCGCGATTATGTACCAATCCCAATGCAACTATTAAAGCAATAGAAAAATTGCCGTTCGATGAATCTGCCGTAATGCTTGACGAATTGGCGTTCAGCTCCGCACGAAAATACAGTGCGGCGCGAATATCAACAGGCGACCGTGAGCGCGTATTTGTACTCGGTGCGCCCGAGTCTTTGCAACTCGACAACAATAGCGAAGTCAATCGGATAATTTATGGCGATATGTGCGGTTATCGTAATGTGGCGTTTGGCGAATGTAGCCCTGATGTCGAATTAAATACGCTTGCCGACGATATACAAAACATCGCTGTTCGAGCTATAGCCGTAATTTCACTGCAAGACCCATTGCGCAACGATGTGCAAGAAGCCCTTGAATTATTCCGGGAGCAAGATATACGGCTTAAAATTTTATCGGGCGACCATCCCGATTCTGTATTTGCAACAATTAATGCGGCCGGCTGGAATATTAAACGCGACGAAGTGGTTACAGGTGTAGAATTAGACAGCTCCGATGAAGTAAAATTCGACAAATTAGTACGCGAGCGCGACGTTTTCGCACGGCTGTCGCCGGAACATAAACTGCGCATTTTACAGTCGCTGAATCGCTCCGGCGCACGCACCGCAATGATAGGCGACGGCGTAAACGACGTGCCCGCAATTAAAGAAGCCGCACTTGGAATCGCAATGGAAGAAGGCAGCGGAATGACAAAAGAAATTTCGGACATTATTTTACTTAAAAACAAATTCTCTTTGCTGCCGTCCATTTTCTCGGAAGGGAACAATATTGTTTCAACCGTATTGCTTATTTCCGAGATTTATCTCGTTAAAAATTTTATTGTTCTTTTTCTGAGTTTATTGCGCACCGCCGGTGTTTCCGGATTTTACGATATTTCTTTAACACCGCGAAAAACCGCTTTGCTGACTACGGCCGGCGTGGCTTTGCCTGCTTATTGCATCGCGCTTTGGAATGGCAGAACCGAGCCGCAACGCAGATTTTTCAGAGAATTGTTCGGTGCATTGGCAATTACGCTTGCAGGCTTTGCCGTAGCACTGGTTATGGCGGAAAAACTAACGATAAATCTTTTTCGGAATATTATATCCGCAACGCATCTGCCGCATCAGGCGGGGCATAATGCGCTTTTAGCAGAAGAGGTTGTGCCGCTTGCAGTTATAGTTTATTCGCTTATATTGAACTGTGTAGTGATAACCGTTCCGCACAATAGAGCGAATGCGAAAAAAATAATTGTCGCCGGTTTTGCGATAGCTGTCGTTTTCAGCATATTTTTATGGATTCCGTCCGATAATATTATCGCTCGTTTTGTCTATTTTTTCTATGAGTTTAATGCTCTCCCCGTCGAGATTATGCCTACGCTTTTCGGCAGTGTTATCGTTGGTGCGCTTGTATCTGCGGCACTTCGAAAATTGTTCGCATTGTTTTCGACAAAATAATATGCCACACGTAATATATCTGAAAAAAACACCGCGTTTTATTTCGGTATACGCAGTCTGATAAAAATCATTTTTATATTTGGAATATATCGTTGTGGGCTCGTTGTAAATTCCAAGATTTCCCATCAAAATTTTTCGTGCTGAAACTCCATGATTCCCGTATTTGAACCCATAATCGGCGATGAAGAAATCGCACTTGTAACCGAAGCGTTGCGACGCGGCGAAATCAGCGGCTCTTTCGGAAAATTTATTCCGGAATTTGAAGGAAAATTCGCTGAATACATAGGCGTTCGCCACGCTATAGCCGTTACAAGCGGAACTACCGCATTGCATCTTGCGGTTCGCGCGGCCGGTATAGGCACAGGCGACGAAGTATTGGTAAGTGCTTCTACAAATATAGCCACCGGACTTGCCGCCTATCATAACGGCGCTGTTCCTGTGGCGGTGGACTCCGAATCCGAAACGTGGAATCTTGACCTTGGCGTTTTAGAGTCGCTGATTACATCGCGATCCAAGGCGATAATTCCCGTGCATTTATTCGGACATCCCGTTGATATGGATGCACTTATGATTATCGCGCAGAAGTATGGCCTGACGGTTATAGAGGATTGTGCCGAGTCGCACGGCGCAACTGTCCGCGGGCGCACCACGGGCAGTTTCGGCGATATGAATTGTTTCAGTTTTTATGCGAATAAAATTATCACTACCGGCGAAGGCGGAATGATATGCACCAACAGCGATACTTACGCCGAAAAATTACGCTTGTTGCGCAATCTTGCTTTTACCAAGCCGCGATTTTGGCATCAAGAAGCCGGATTTAATTTTCGCATGACCGGCTATCAGGCGGCTATGGGCATTGCACAATTAGCAAGAATCGAAGAATTAATAGCCTTAAAGCGCGACGTAGCCAGCCGATATTCCGAGCAACTTTCTGGCGTACCGGGTTTGCAATTACCCTCCGAATTGCCTTGGGCGCGAAACGTGTATTGGATGTACGGAATTGTAATAGGCGAAGAGTTTGGTGTGCCGCGTGATGCAGTTATGCAAAAACTGCAAGAGTGCGGAATAGAAACGCGCTCGTTTTTCTGTCCGATGAATATTCAGCCGTGTTTCAAAGATATTAAAGGCCGACGAGAAATCTCTTGCCCTACGGCGGAACGGCTTTGGCGCGACGGATTGTATTTGCCTTCATCGTACAATTTAACCGACGAGCAAATCTCGTATATTTGTTCGTGTTTACGAGATATTTCAGCCGCAGGCTGAGGCAAAAAAACAGCAGGGAAAATATTATCGTACCATACCTATTCGCCCTAATCGCACTCCGTCGGTTTCGGCAACAGACCAATATATCAAAAAAGCCCGACCGGCAATTGCTTTTTCGGGCAATAATCCCCAATATCTCGAATCATAGCTGTCGGTTGTATTATCGCCTGTTACGAAATAAAAATCTTGCGTTAAATTAAATTCCGTTGCCGGGTTTCCGTCAATAAAAATTATGCGGTTTCTAATAACGACCGAATGTCCTTCGCGTTCGACCAAAGGCCGCCAGACCACCTCATTTTCCGGTGAAATATCCAAAGCCGTACCCTTACCCGGAACTACGAATTTCTTGGCAGAAAGTACGTACTCCGTGCGTTCGGCCGCATAGCGCGTCTTTTGCCCATTTACAAATACAGTATTGCTTTCAACCGAAATCGTATCGTTCGTCGCAGCAATTACACGCTTAATAAATAATGAATTACGTTCATAGTCGCCTTTTTCTGCCGCATTTTCGGGCAATGTAAAAGCAACTATATCGTTTTTTTCAATTCGGCAGAAAACCTTGAGAATAGCTATAAAATCGCCCGTAAGCAATGCCGGCGACATTGAAGCGGAAGAAATACGGTAGAAGTCGAGAATAAAAATTTTTACAATAAACAGAGCGGCAACTGTAAGCGGCAGTATCAACAAAAGAAATCGCAATTTCGGCTGATTTTTCCCGAGATTTTTCACGATAGAAAACAATACGCCCGAATATTATTAATTCGCCCCGAAAGTAACGGATACATTTATCGAACGGGAAGGCGGTTAATATCGTTTGCTCTTTATCAGCACGTTTTGAAAATCGGATAGATTCTCCAAAACTTTGCCCGTGCCTCGTGCTACGGCCGTGAGCGGGTCCTCGGCCACGTGCACCGGCAGGCTTGTTTCGCGTCTGATAAGTTCATCTAGTCCTTTCAGCATTGCGCCGCCGCCTGTCAGCATAATGCCGCGGTCGAAAATGTCGGCTGAAAGTTCGGCAGGTGTTTTTTCGAGTAATGTCAGGATAGCGTCAACTATAATACGAATTGATTCCGACAGTGCATCGCGAATGTCAATCGAGCTTACTATGATTTGCTCCGGGATTCCGGAGAGCAAATTACGTCCGCGCACCTCAATTTCAAGTTCTTCTTGCAGCGGAAATGCAGAGCCAACTTCGCATTTAATAATTTCGGCCGTGCGTTCGCCAATTAGTATATTATGTGTGCGCTTGAAATATTGCAGTATAGCGTTTGTCATTTCATCGCCGGCGATACGAATAGACTCGTCAATAACAATGCCGGAAAGTGCAATAAGCGCAATTTCCGTAGTGCCGCCGCCTATATCAACTATCATATTGCCGACGGACTCGCTTACGTTCAATCCAATGCCTATAGCCGCGGCCATCGGTTCGGCGATTAAGTAGACTTCTTTCGCGCCGGCGTGTTCCGCACTATCGCGAACGGCGCGTTTTTCAACCTCTGTGATACCGGACGGCACGCATACTACAACGCGCCGGGCGGGCTGCCAATTTGGTGATACTTTGCGTATAAATGCGCGAAGCATACCCTCGGCAATCTCGAAGTCCGCTATAACGCCGTCTTTCAACGGACGAATTGTGCGAATATCGCGGTGAGTGCGCCCCAGCATATTCTGCGCGTCGCCTCCGATGGCAATTATATGCTTGGTATTGCGGTCGTAGGCTACAATGGAAGGTTCGTTAAGAACAATACCCTTGCCCTTCATCCAGATAAGCGTGTTGGCAGTTCCGAGATCTATGGCTACGTCGGTAGAGAAAAGATTCAAGCGCATGTACAAAAACGTTCGTTAAACTTAGTACGCAAAGTTTAGCATTGTATCGCAAACATTGTGCCTAAGCGAGGTTTTTTATGGTAAATATTTACAAAAATCGTAAATCTTAGCGAACTAATCGCCGTTTTATCGTAAATTCAGAACGATAAGCAACAATTTATTTCAACTTTCATTCCTAATCCTCCGTTTTCAAAATGAAAATTCGTTCTCGTTTGCTTCCGGCGGTTGCAGTCTTGAGTTTATCCATTGCAACCATTGCGGCCGTAGCTCCGTCGGGCGGCAACATATACATTGACGGCAAGCAGAAGTTCACTTTTGTCGGCACCGAGAGCCGCAACGGGCAATTTGCGGAAAAAACAACCGATTATTTCAATGAATCCGGCAAAATCATTGCAAAGGATTGGACACGTTACTACACGTCGACACTTGAAGTTATCGAAAGTTCGACAATGAATTATATTACGGGCGGAGCAGAAAAAACATCCCGTTCGGACTCTCGCTCGTATCGTTTGGAATACAAAAAGAACGCCTCGTCAAAAACGGAATATAAAGACATTGCAGAGAAAAAACCCGTTATGAGCAAATCTTTGCTTGCCGAGCGTATTTCAAGAAGTTATGACGAAATTGCCGCAGGTAAAAGTATCGAGTTTCGCTTAATTGTTCCGTCGCGGCTGGAATCTATCGGCTTCGAGTTAAAAAAAGAAAAAGAAGAAACGGTTCGAGGAAAACTTTGCTTGAAAATTTCGCTGCGGGCATCGTCGTGGATAATTCGTCAATTTGCGGGCAACATCGCTTTTTGGGCTGACGTTAATCCGCCTCATGTCTTGGTACAATACGAAGGGCGCGTTATACCTACCGACAGCGAAGGGAATATGCTGTCCGGTAAAATTATCTATAAGTAACTGAAAAACACGGCAGTACGGAACAAACAGGCAAATCTTCCACTGTACATTCCGTTGCCGCCGCAGAAAATACTATTTGGAAATGTGCCTGCTTTCGAGGTATTTTCGCACTTTATCCTCGTTGCATACAGAAAACTAAAGGGCTCTTAGCTCAGTTGGTTTAGAGTGCTACCTTGACACGGTAGAGGTCACTGGTTCGAATCCTGTAGAGCCCACAGAACAAAGGCAAGTGCTTAATAAAAAAGCATTTGCTTTTTTATTGAAAAGCCGCTTAATGACGCTGTTTTTGGGCTAAAACCGACATTACAGCCATTCTGACGGCAACGCCGTTTGTTACTTGCTCTCGAATGACCGAGCGTTTATCTGCGGCAGACTCTGCGTCTATTTCAACGCCGTAATTCACCGGACCCGGGTGCAAAATTGTCAAGTGCGGCAATTTTTGCAGCAAAGAACAAGTCATTCCGTAACGTTTAGCAAAGCCGTCATTCGCAGGTAACAGCCCGCCCTCCATACGTTCTTTTTGCAGGCGCAGGAATATTGCGGCATCAGCCCATTCACAAGCCTCTTTTGAAGATAAAAATCGCCTTGCGCCCAATATTGGCCACGAGTGCGGAATCAGCGTTCCGGGTGCGGCCATTCCGGTTTCGCAACCAAGCGTTTGCAACAGCAGAAAATTTGACCGAGCAACGCGACTATGTTCAATATCGCCGATTATGCACACTCGCTTTCCGCTCATTTCGCCTTTCCAGCGTCGCCAAAGCGTGAAACAATCCAATAGGCCTTGCGTAGGGTGCTGATGTCGTCCGTCGCCGGCATTCAAAAAAATACAATCGGAATTTCGGCTCATCAATTCCACAGCCCCCGATTGGGAATGACGAACTACCCACATATCCGCACCCATTGCATTAATAGTCGCAAGCGTATCGAGAAGCGACTCTCCTTTGGCCAGACTGCTTGCCGTCGCCTGAAATGCAGTTACATCAGCACCTAATCGCCGCGCCGCCAGATCAAACGATATTTTAGTGCGAGTAGAGGTTTCAAAAAAAGCCGAAATTACCGTCATACCGCGCAGAATATCATGACGCTTTCTGCCGTTAATGCCTTGCTCAACAAAATATTCGGCTATTTTGAATATAGATACTATTTCTTCCGCACCCAGGCCTTCCGCCGTCAGTAAATGTCGGCTCCGATATATTTCGGCGGCGTGCCGAATCATCTCGTCAAGATTATTTGCCATATCGAAAAAACAGAAATTTAAGGTACTAATCGTTTCAAAATTACGTTTTACCGGCAGATAATCGTGCGTATTCTCTGCATCAGGCTGCTGATTTTGTTCTTGGCATATCGAGTTTTCGGGTATTGGGAACCTACTGAATAAATGTAATTAAATTATAGGCCAATTTATCCGATTGACAAGATTAAAACTATTTTTCATCGGTGTTTTTCAGTGCCATCAATAAATTATATGCACCATTTACCGCATATTTCTGATTGGCCGGATACTCCGAATTGAGAATTTCCGTAAATCCGTTCTCTGTATCGCCCGTCTGTACTTCATGCATCTCGAACCGATTATTTTCCTTTGCGACGAACACATAGTTTTTATTTTCAAACCGAACAATAGCGGCATCGGGTAATACGGAAACATTGCTTCCCGACAGCTCGATATTCGCACTCATAAACATTCCGGGCAATAGTATTTTATCGTATTTTTTGAAACGGCAATGAGCCTGCGCCGAATTATCGTTCGAGATATTTTTACTTATCAGAATAATTTCACATTCATATTTTTTATCGGGCTGATTATTTACGTAAGCAAAAGCTTTCTGCCCTATGGCGAGTTTATTTAAGTCCTTATCAAACACGATTAAAGTCAAATAAACGTCGCTCGGATTAACCAATTCGAACAATACGTCGCTCGGATTAACGTATTTGCCGATATTAATATTCACAGCAGATACAAATCCCGTTATCGGCGAATAAATATTTATACTTTTGGAAATTGTATTGGCCGTAATATTATTGGGATTTAATCCAATCAGCCCAAGCTTTTGCTCCAATGATTTTATTGAAATATCCTGAGTTTGATACGCAGCTTTTGTCTGTTCAAAAACTTTGTCGCTGGCGGCTTTACTTTCGTTCAGCTCTTTTTGACGCAAATATTCGCTTTCGTAAAATGTAAATTGCGCTTTTGCGGTCAAATAATCTTGCTGTAATTGTATGTATTGCACATCTTCCATCACGGCAAGCGCTTCGCCCTTGTTTATATGCATTCCGGGCAATAATTTGGTTGATTTTAAATATCCGCCCAACGGCGCACTGACAGATACGGTATTTTGCGGAGGTACATCAATTTTACCGTTTAATTTCAATACCGAAGAAACGAGTTTTATTTCGACTTTACCGATTTCTATTCCGGCATTTTTGAATTGCTCGTCGGTAAGCGTTACCGTATGTTCATTTTTAGGCGAAACTGCGGGCTGCTCTATTGCTTGCTTGCTGTCGCATGAGGTCAGCAACAAGGCAAATACTGTGAATATTATTATTTTTTTCATTGTTTCAAAGATTATTTATTAAGATAAAAAATTATTTCGGCAGTTGCGTTGTTTCTGTTGTGTTTTGCATCTAAATACTCGCTCTGAACGACAAGTGCTTGATTAGTCAGCATCAACCATTCCAAATAATTTATTTCGCCGGCAGAAAATTGTTTGTTTGCGGTATTTTTGATTGTTTCTGCATTTTTCAGAGCCGTATTTTCAAAGTATAAAACGGCACTCCGATATTTTTGATATTGCTTTATTGCAGAAGAAAAAGCGGTTTCAAAGTATTTCAGGTTCAGTTCATACTCATTACGCGCTATTTGTTCATTGATTTTTGAGGCATTGATTTTCGCGCTCTGCCCGCCCGTAAAAATAGGAACTGCCAAACCTAATTGAACAGAATGAAAACGAGGCGTACCGTTATATTCGATATTATCGGCACCAGTTCCCTTCATCCCCGTCAAATTATAGCCCAATGTAATATCGGGCAATAACTTAGAGAGTTCTGTTTCCGTAATGGCCACTGCAATATTCTGTTGTTGTTTCAAATATTCCAAATTGGGATGAGCGGTCAAAATATCGCTGTATGCAGTAACAATCTCCGGCAATTCAAATTGATTTTCAATCGGCGTATAAGCAGTCGTTGTGTTGAGCAATAACCCGAACTGCAAACGACAAATTTCAATGTCTTGCTCCAATTGCGATAGTTGCAGAGCAATTTGCCCTCTTTGATTTTCGGCCGATATTTTCTCCGGTAAGCTGCTTTCGCCTCTGTTGAAGCGTTGCTTTGCTTTGTCTGAAAATCCCACAAATAAACTGTCGTTTTTCAGTAACAGGTTTTTCTTCTGTTCCAAATACAGCAGATTAAAAAATACTTCCGATACCGATCTTTTTAATTCTGCCCCTTTTATTTCTACATTTAACAAACCGCTTTTCCACTCTTCGCTCAACAGTTTTTTTTGAGAAAAATAAATAGTCGGGAATTTCATGGTTTGCGACAAGCCGATTTTTATGTCCGAATAAAAACTATTTATTTGGCCATATTCTCCGCTGATACTTGTTGCAGGAATATCGGCGGCGGTTTGAATTAGTTTTTGACGATATGCAGCGCGCAACTTTTCGTTTTTTACCGAAAGATTATTTGCCGATGCCGAATCTATCGCTTGTCGAAGTGTTATAGGAGTTTGCGCATAAGTGTTTGCAACCGATAATACCGTCAGAACAGCGACTGCGGTAACTGTATTTTTCTTGCCTGCAAAAAATCCTTTGTTAAAAATTATGTAAAGTATCGGCAGCACGAAAAGCGTAAGGAAAGTGGCAACCAATAAACCGCCGATTACCACAGTTGCCAACGGTCTTTGTACTTCCGCGCCTTCGCCTTGACTAAGAGCCATAGGAAGAAAGCCCAAAGAGGCTACAAAGGCCGTCATAAGAACCGGCCGCAGGCGTATTTTTGTTCCCATTATCACAATACGTTTCAGGTCGGTATATCCTTCGCCTTTCAAGCGGTTAAATTCCGCTGTAAGCACAATGCCGTTAAGCACGGCAACGCCAAATAATGCTATAAAACCGATACCCGCGCTAACGCTGAAAGAAATATCGCGAATCGCCAATGCAAAGATTCCGCCGATTGCCGAAAGTGGAATTGAAGTGTAAATCAACAGACCTTGTTTAACCGAACCGAACGCGAAATAAAGCAATAAAAAAATCAGAAGCAATGAAATCGGAACAGCAACCGACAGCCTTTGCTTAGCGGCTTCCAAGTTTTCAAAAGCTCCGCCGTAAGCGATAAAATATCCCGACGGCAATTTTATTTGTTGCTCTACTTTTTGCTGCAGTTCGTGAACGGCACTCTGAATATCTCTGCCGCGAATATTGAAGCCGACTACTATTCTGCGTTGTGAATTTTCTCTTTGAATTTGATTTGGCCCTTCCACAATGCTTACATTTGCAACCGTGCTTAACGGTATTTGCGTACCTCGAGGCGTAGCAATCGGTAAATTCTGAATATCAGTAAGATTTTTTCTTTTATCTGTCGCCAATCGAACAGTAAGGTCAAATCTTTTTTCGCCTTCATAAACAATTCCGCTGCTCTCGCCGGCAAAAGCCGCATTAACAATACGGTTAATGTCGCCGATATTCAGCCCGTACTGCGCAATGGCGGCGCGATTATATCGAACGACGATTTGAGGCATACCCGTTACCGATTCTACGTATATTGCTTCCGTGCCTTGCACAGTATTGGATATTTGCCCCAATTTGCCTGCATACATTGCCAAGGTATCCAAATTTTCACCGAAAATTTTGCAAACCACATCTTGTCTGGCACCCGAAATCAACTCATTAAAGCGCATTGCCACAGGATATTGAAATCCGAATGTAACGCCCGGCACATCAGCCAATGCTTCGGTCATTTTTTCTTCCAATTCGGGATAAGTTTTTGCCGATGTCCATTTGCTTCGGTCTTTCAAAATAATCATTAAATCGGAGGCATCAATCGGCATAGGGTCGGTCGGCACTTCGCTGCTTCCGGTTTTACCGACAATTTTTTCTACTTCCGGAAAATTTTTCAAGAGTATTTTGGACGCTTTGGAAACTGCATCAATGGAAGTGTTCAAATTACTGCCCGGCAGAACCCGAGTCTCAACGGCAAAATCGCCTTCGGGCAAAGACGGGATAAATTCACCGCCTAAAGTCGTTAGGACGAATATTGCCGTTACAAATAATCCGGAAACTGTAACAAGCACAGTTTTTTGACGGCGTAAAACCTTAATTAACAAATTCTGATAAAAACGCTCCAAAAGATTCATCATCTTATCCGAAAAAGTTTGTTTATGAGAAATTTTTCTGCTCAAAAACAAAGAACTCATCATCGGAATATATGTAAGCGAAAGCAGGAACGCACCCGACAAAGCAAAAGCCACAGTTTGCGCCATCGGCTTAAACATCTTGCCCTCAATACCTTGCAAAGTAAATATTGGCAGATATACGATCAGAATAATAATTTGTCCGAAAACGGCACTGTTCATCATTCGTGAGGCAGAGGTTTTTACTTCTTGGTCCATTTCCGAGCGCGAAAGTTTATTTACTTTTTCAAATAGTTTGCTGTGCGACAGTTTATGCATTACTGCTTCCACAATTATCACCGCACCGTCTACTATCAAACCGAAATCCAGCGCACCCAAACTCATCAAATTACCGCTTACGCCGAATAAATTCATCAGAATAACGGCAAACAACATTGAAAGCGGAATCACGGACGCTACCAGCAAACCCGCTCTGAAATTTCCCAAGAACAGCACCAATACAAAAATCACAATCAATGCGCCTTCCAGCAGATTTTTAACAACGGTGCTGATGGCATTATTCACCATTTTTGTTCTATCCAAAAAAGGCTCAATAACAACGCCTTCGGGCAAAGACTTCTGAATTTTTGCAATGCGCTCTTTAATATTCAGAATAACTTCATTGCTGTTCGCCCCTTTCAGCATCATCACAACCGCACCGGACACTTGTTGCTCCCCGTTGTAGGTCATCGCTCCGTAGCGCGGCGCATTGCCGAGACGAACCTCGCCCACATCGCGAATCAAAAGCGGGATTCCGTCGGGCAGATTTTTCACGACAATATTTTGTATATCCTCTGTGGTTTCCACCAATCCTTCGCTGCGGATAAACAAAACGGTAGGGCCTTTTTCAATGTAAGAACCTCCTGTATTTTGATTATTTCTTTCCAACGCATTAAATACATCGGCAATGGTAATTCCATAGGCCATAAGTTTTTCGGGTGTTACGGCAATTTCGTATTGCTTTAGCAAACCGCCGAAACTGCTCACTTCGGCCACACCTTTCACGCCCAATAATTGTCTGCGTACAATCCAATCCTGAATTGATCGCAATTCCATTGCATTATATTTATTTTCATAACCTTTTTCCGCTCTGACTACATACTGATAAATCTCACCCAAACCGGTGGTAACGGGAGCTAACACCGGAGCCCCGAATCCTTTGGGAATTTGTTCCTGCACTTCTTGCAAGCGTTCGGAAACTTGCTGTCTTGCCCAATAAATGTCGGTGTTATCATTAAACACGATAGTTACAACCGACAAACCGAAACGGGAAAAACTGCGGAGTTCAATCAATCCGGGTATATTGCTGTTTACTTGTTCTATCGGAAAGGTTATCAATCGCTCAATGTCGGGCGCGCCAAGTGCGGGAGCAATCGTAATAACCTGAACCTGATTATTGGTAATGTCGGGCACGGCATCAATAGGAAGTTTTTTCACTTCGTAAGCACCGTAACCAAGCAGACCGATTATAAATAAACCTACGATAAGTTTATTCTTTACAGAAAACTCTATTATTTTATTCAGCATTTTTTTTAGTTTTTAATAATTAGTAAAGTACAGTTTACTGTATGCAAAGCATGATATGCGATACTGCAATGCAAAATTAGGCGGACCGCATAATGCAACACACAATAAACACAGCAACATCAAGGCTTTGCGTGTATTGAACACGCCTGATTATTGATTAGAAAAAACTAAAAGCGCGGAGGGTGCCAGATACTGTTCAGGTAAAGTCGGGAATAGCCGGAATTATTGCGAACCGACGTTTTAACGGTTGCTTTTTGGGGAATAATTTCGGAAAACGAAAAGGATTGTTTGAGAACTGCGGGAACTATTTGAGTAAAATGACTGTACACCGTTTTGAACGGCAGTCTTTCGTGGTCGCGATGATTATCGTTATGGCTATGATTTATCTCATTAGTATAATGTTTTGCCAAAAAATCAATGAAAGAAATGCTGTTATTTTCTTGCTTGTGTTCCTTGTAATGCAGAATAAGCGCGGGCGACTTCAATACTTCTCCGAGTGCTGTATTGGCAATCAGAAAAATAAAGAGAAAGAATATAGCCGCAAACTTTTTCATAATTGTAAAATTAACAAAAAAATACTTTTGTAACTATGACGGATCTCATTTTTCATCTGAATCCGATATATTTTCATATTTTGACTTTGTATCGCCGTATTTATATTTGCATTTATTTATTTTTTTAATTAGATTACCCGCATAATGACACTACCGTAAATAAACCCCGTAAGTTGCTTTACTGCATATTTGTAGTCATCTGTTCGATACGGAATAAAACAATATTGCATCGTATTAATTTGCAACGTCGCTTTCTGTTGCGGATAATATTTTACGATAAGCGGACGATGCCGCAATATCGGCGGCCTTTAATGCTACCGAGTCGCGTTTCAGAGAAAAATCAACCGCATTGCGATTTGTGGCAAGCCGACGCACAGTTTCCGCTTCAAGAGTGCGGCGCAGTTGCTGCTCGTAACGTTTAATTAACGCTTTTCTGTCTTTTCGCAACGATTTTTCGAGAGCATCAAATTTAGCCATTACAGAATACGGTACTTTTTCGTTTTCAGCCGCTTTTCGCGCGACGGCAAGCGATTCTAATGAGTTAGATTTGAAATTGCCGTGTTCATCAAGCCATTTAGAAAATTCTTTGACGATAGAGCCGTTTTGCATCATTTCCGGGAATGTTGCAAAAGGTGCGGCATAATCATTGGCAAAACGAAATATTACGTTGTTTTCTATGAGTTGTCGCAAAAAATACGATTGCACTTCGGTATTTGCTGTGCTATCCGGCGCAATGCCATGAGATTCTTGCACGGCACGCCCCGCTTTCGTGTAAAATACTCGCCCGCTGTCGGTTTGGTCGCGAAGTCCGACGCGTCTTTTGGCAAAATCTATCGCTTGTATACATCTTCCCGACGGCGTATAATATTTTGCCGTCGTTATTTTAAGGCTTGTATTATGAGGTAACGGAAAAACGTTTTGCACCAATCCTTTGCCGAAAGAGCGTTCGCCGACTATTACACCGCGGTCAAGGTCTTGAATCGCCCCGGCCACTACTTCCGATGCGCTTGCGCTTGCGCCGTTAATAAGCACTACCAACGGCAACGCAGGCTCACTTGGCGTTATTTTTGATATGTAAATTTTTCGGTTCGTTGTGTCGCGCCCGCGAGTAGTTACTATTCTACTGCCGGTCGGAACAAAAATTTCGCATACTTCGACGGCCGATTCCAATAGTCCGCCCGGATTATCGCGCAAATCAAGCACAAGGCCTTTCAGTTGCCGCCCTACTTGCAATTCACCCAAAGCCGAGCGCACTTCCTCCGAAGCACGACGCGAGAATCGCTCCAATTTAATATATCCGACATCGTTCGGCAAAATACCGGAATAACTGACATTCGTTATGCGTATGACCTGGCGAGTCAGTATCATTGTCAGAGTGTCGTTTTCACCACGCAATAACGTAATATGCGCTTTGCTGCCGGCCTCGCCTCGCGAGTATTTGCGCAATCCGCCGGAACCTGCATAAAGCGTAAACGAAGAGTCAATACGCAATATCCTGTCGCCTATTCGCACTCCGTTCTGCTGCGCCGAATATCCGTCGTAAATACCGGTAATTGTCATCATACTGTCGCGTATTCCGGCCGTAATGCCGAATCCCGTGTATGAACCGCTCGTCAGTGCGTCAATATCGTCGGCTTCGCCGTCGCCCATAAAAACAGTATATGGATCCAGCTCGGCAAGCATTTTATTTATACCGCCCCTGACGAATTCTTCGGGGTCAAGCTCATCTACATACTTTTCCGAAACTTCGCGAAAAAGTGAGCCGAAGATTTCGAGCGATTTGTTAATTTTGAAGTATAATGAGTCGTTCCAGCCTATATAAAAACCGACTGCAAACAAACTTGTTGCAGCTATGGGAGCGATAACGCGCCAACGCTTCATGACTTATTTTCGGAATAATTCGAGGGGTCGATAAGGGAAATGCCCAATACGGCAACGTCGTTCCGCATTGAATAAATATGTGCAAACACGTACCGTACCGATAATAACGCTTATAGTACAATTTTATTACAAAGCTGTTCGGATATAACCGCTTGCAATTCACAGTCCATCGTTGTTCATCTCAAAAAAGGAGAAGTATGTCTTTGCTCTTACAGTCGTTTTACAGCCGTTCTTTAATAATAATTACAACTTTATCGGCAGTCTTACTGGCCGGATGCTTTACACTCGACGATGGACGGCAGCAAGAAGGCGAGCCTGCAACAGCAGCCGACGCACCCGCACCCACAGGCTATACGCCACTATTTATCCGTTCCACACGCCCGGTAGCCGAAGCCGTAGGGAAACCGAAAATTCTATTGCAAAGCGTAGATGTCAGCAAACCGGATAAAATAAAGTTTTACCTGCATATTACAGATATCTCCTATTCTTATTTAACGGGTGCAAAAAGTTCTTCGTTGTGGTGTCTTACGCGGGAAACATTCAACGATGCAAGCAAAAATGTAAAAACGACGGTTCGCGAAACGACAATAGGCGACAATATTCCGCATGCGATAGCCTTGGTAATGGACCATAGCGGCTCAATGGGCGAAGAGCGTGCATTGGCTATTCAAGATGCAGCCGACCGTATTATAGGGTTGAAAAAATCCGAAGATGCACTTACACTGATTAAATACGACGACAATATTCGCGTGGAGTCTTATCTTTCCGCCGACCCGTCGGAGCTTCGCTCGCGCCTGCGCAAAGACGGGTTAATCGGTATGGGAGGATATACAGCCATTATTGACGGCATAGCTGCCGGAATGGACCAAATATCGAGCGCAAATAACTATAAGCGCAAAGCCGTAGTAATATTTACCGACGGTATGGATAACAGCTCCACAAAAAATCGGGATTCACTTGTGGCCGTCGCCAAACGCCTGAATATCGCAATTTGTGCCGTTGATTTCGGCTACGGCGTTAATGATAATTTCCTGCAAAAAATCGCCGAAGAAACAGGCGGCGCATACAACAGAATTTACTCTACCGCTGATTTTAACGCAGTTTTCGAGGATATGTATCAAAGACTGCGAAACTATTACGTTATGGAATATTCGCCTAACGAATACGGCAAGCACAGTTTTACCGTAAAAATCTGCCTGCCGACGGGCGAGGATTCGGTTACCGTGGATTTCGATAATACACCCGATGTCGGCTCTATTGCTTTGCTTAATATCTATTTCGACAGCGATAAAGCAATGCTGAAATCCGAGTCCAAGCCTGCACTCGACAATATTTCCACTCTAATGAAAATTTTGCCGGCCATGGCTATAGAGGTGCGCGGACATACAGACTCGACTAATCGCACAAAAGACAAAGACTATAATCTGAAACTTTCGCAGAAACGCGCAGATGCCGTAAAAGAATATCTCGTAAAAGCCGGATTTGCCGGCGATAGAATTAAAGCCGTAGGGTTTGGCGATTCTATGCCCGTAGACGACAACGGAACGGAAGAAGGCCGCGCCCGCAATCGCCGCACCGAGTTCATTATCACGAAAAAATGATGCTTATCGGTCAAGTTTTTGACCTAACGGTATAACGGCACAACACAAACAGAAGCAAAAAGCCGACTACGCAATGTAATCGGCTTTTTTTATGCTTAAACTTACCGAAGTTCTATCGTTTCAACTTAATTCCACGAGTTCCGGCAAACTGATGCTTTGAATTGACTGCTCTAAAGAATGAAGCGTTTCACGGAATTTTTTGCGATATTGCTCACTTTCTCTAACCATCTGTTGGGTAAGCGACTTGTAATATTCCACTCCTTCGAGAAGATTGGATTTGAACGCTTCCATAGATTTGAGCTTTCGCTCGGTAGCCGAATCTATATTCTTGACTATATCGTTTTTCAGATAGTCAATGTACAGTTTCAGTTCGTTCAGGAACATATTCGGACGAGGCAGAGAATTAAGTATGTTTTTTCTGCCGTAAATATGGTCTACAATATCGGCAAGCGAAAATTCACCGGAGAAAAATGCAAGATTCGGACCCGGACAAATACTCACGGCTTTTAATTTATGCGGCGGCGGCAACTCTTTTTTTAGATATGCAGCCGCTTCCAAGCCATGGCAAAGACATTCTTTCGACGTTACAATGTCAATTTCTTCCTTCAATTTTTCGGGAGGAAGCGACATGGACTCCAACTGTTTAATTTTCAAGTTCTGGTATTCGCGCGATGCCGTGCATATAGGCTTTTCCGTAAATTCGGTGTTGAAAGTCAAATGCTTATTGTAGCACGGGCTGCCCGGCCTGTTTTTTTCTATTCTTTGCAAACGGTCTTTTTCGCCCGAACTTTTTTTGAAATTGTTGAAAGGAACGCCGAGAGGCGACGATAAATAACTTAAATAATAATCTTCCGGTTGCGCCGTTGCAAGGTCGCGAAGCGTGTCGCGGTCTAAATTGGTAACTTCCGGAGCCAACAGAAAAGGACTGCCCCATCCTGTTCCGTCCAAGCGATAATATTCAAGCAAGAAGTAATTTTCATTTGCCGTACCTATTCCGCCCTGTACGGTTACTTTTGATTCCGGGCACTTTTCGAAAATATTTTTTCCTTTTTGCCGCAAGGCATTATTGCAAATTTCAAAAAGTTCGTCGGCAAGGCTTTCGCGTTTCATTTTGAACTCTTCCAATGCCGGCCCAAGCAAATAACCGTCGGTAGCGAAAGCGTGCCCGCCGCAATTCAGCCCGGATTCTATTCTGAACTCGGAAACCCACAGCCCTTTCTTGGCCAAAAATTTCCCTTGTATGTATGCGGAACGATAATCGCTTACTTTCAAGATGATTTTTTTATTCAGCATACCGTTTTCCTGCGGAAAGAAATCGGCGAACGACTCGCAATAGGAGAATAATCGCGGATTCATTCCCGCCGAGAAAACAATAGACGAGTGCAACCGGCTTTGTGCATAACCGCGCAATGCGGCCATGGCATCGTTGTATTCGGCGGGCAAAGGTTCGTCGTCTGCGGAGTAATTGGTTTTATCGCATTTGGTCATGATATTCGCATCAATGGAGCCTGCGACAATTTTAGAGCGAAGAATTTCTTGTAAAGCGTATTTTTCCGTGCCGTCTTCCATAGACTGCATACGCTCGAACAGAATTTTTTCACGCGAAGAATCCGGCAACATCTCGAAATACTTAACAATATCTTTTCCTTTCTCGAACGGCTCCGATTTTATGGTTTCCATCTGCTTTTGCAGTATTCTTTCGAGCAGGTTAAGATATTCGGATATTCTTCGCGCCCTGTAATCCGGGTCTTTTTGCGTAATCGGGACGTAAGGCTCACCCTCTTGATTACAATAGAATTTTCTCATTCCCTCTGCCACTCCGTCCTCTACTATTGAAACTACGGAGGATATGCCGAAGCGGGCTACTTTCAGCGGAGCGTCAATCGTGTATGAAATGCCCATAACAGGAATGTGGAAAAGATGCGGTAACGAGGTATTGGTCTGTTCGATATATTGTATTGTACTATTCATACAGTTTTTATTTTTCGATATTTTAGGGCAAAATGTTGCGAGAAAATGCGTTGTTGCGCTTCTTACAAATCGTTTTTTAGTCACAATTTATGTGCTTAATCAAGTTCACTTTGTTTTGATAATATCGAAAAGCTCTTCGAGGTTCGGTGTCAGAATGATTTCCGTGCGCCTGTTTTTAGCGCGAATTTCGGGAGAATCGCCCTGCTCTACGGGAAAATACTCACCGCGGCCAGATGCAATTATCCGCTTGGGGTCTACGCCTTCCTGCGTAAGTGTGCGCGTAACTTCGGTGGAGCGCAAAACGCTTAAATCCCAATTATCTTGGAAGCGTCCGCCCTTGCTTACAACCGGCGCAATATCGGTATGACCTTCCACTACTATCGAAATATCCGGTTGCGTATTCAATACCGTTGCCAATTCTTTCAGTGCTTCTTTGCCGCGTTTGTCAATTTCGACACTTCCGATATTGAATAACAATTGGTTTGAGAGTGAAACATAAACCTTGCCGTTGCGAATATCAATTGACAGCCCGCTTTCCTTAAAGCCGAGCAATGCCTGCGTAAGCCTGTCGTGCAATGCAGTAATAGCCGAATCTCGTGCGCGCAATTTGGACTCCACTTCATGCAAGCGTTGCTCGCGCGCTTCGAGGTCTTTGCGGGTTTGCTCCAATTCGGCGAGCAAGCCTTTCATTTCTTCTGTGCTGTTCGCTTTCATTCGGTCGTAAGTTTCCTGCAATATCCTCATCTTGTCGTTCAGGTCTTCAAGCGTATAATCACGATTTTTAACCCAGCCTTTCAGCTCGTCAATTTGCTTATGCAGGTCTTTTACAACGACTTGAAGCGAATCACGTGATTTCACTACAGCAAGATATTGCTCTTCGGGTATGCCGCAAGCCGTAAGAGTTATTGCAGCTACCGCAAACGCTTTTACGTAGATATTCATATTATACTTTGTTCCATTCGCATAAAATTCGCGCTTAAATTAGCATTTAATCGCGTTATTCAGTCTAAACTTGCCGTTTCCGCTATTTTTGCGGTACGCCTTTAGTTGTCGCAATGGTACGCAAGGCCAGCGGTAAAGCGTCAAGAATATGATTAACCGGTACAATAGACATACCTTCTTTAATCACGGAACTTATTTCCGACAGGTCTTTTTGATTTTCAGACGGAATCAGCACTATGGTTACTCCTACACGCTTGGCGGCAAGCAATTTTTCGTTCAGTCCGCCTATAGGCAATATATTGCCGCGCAACGTTATCTCGCCCGTCATGGCTACGTCGCCGCGAATAGGCTCGCCCGTGGCCGCCGAAATTAAGGCTATCGTCATTGTAATTCCGGCAGATGGTCCGTCCTTGGGAATGGCTCCCTCGGGCACATGAATATGTATTTCTTTTCCCTTGGCGAAGTCCTCCGGAACGCCCAAATCGTACCAGCGCGAACGCACATACGACAATGCAGCCGTGGCCGATTCTTTCATAACATCGCCTAATTTTCCCGTCAGTGTCAGTTTTTCCGCTCCGGGCATAATTGTAACCTCTACCGGCAAAGTATCGCCGCCCATGCTTGTCCAGGCCAAACCGCGCGCCACACCGACTTTATCGTCCAATTCGTCGGCTTTCGGTCTGAAAGGAGCAATTTTAAGCAGATGTTCCACAGTTTCTTCATTAACAATAAGAGGCTTTTGTTTCTTTGTCTTTTTTGCAGGTTTTGCATCTGTCGCGGCGGCTTCATCGCGTTTCAAGACTATATCTTTAGCTATTTTCCGCAATACGGAAGCGATTTGACGATCCAAATTGCGAACGCCGGCCTCGCGGGTGTACTCACGGATAATTTTCATCACAGCTGCACTGTCAAATTTAATATTGTACGCTTCAAGACCGTTTTCTTTAAGAGCCTTAGGTATTAAATGGTGCCTGGCTATCTCGGCTTTGTCATGCTCCAAATAGCTCGAGATCTCAATAACTTCCATACGGTCGAGCAACGGTGCGGGGATATCGTATTTTACATTGGCCGTAGTGATAAACAATGTATGTGAAAGGTCGTAATCTACTTCAAGGTAATGGTCGTTGAATGTTGAATTTTGCTCGGGGTCAAGTACTTCGAGCAGAGCTGACGACGGGTCGCCGCGAAAGTCCATGCTCATTTTATCGACTTCATCGAGAAGAATTACCGGATTTATCGTTCCGGCTTTTTTCATTGATTGAATAATTTTGCCCGGTAAAGCGCCGATATAAGTGCGGCGGTGCCCACGTATTTCGGCTTCGTCGCGCACGCCGCCCAATGAAATTCGCGTAAATTTACGGTTAAGAGCACGCGCTATCGAACGCCCGAGAGAAGTTTTGCCGACTCCCGGAGGGCCCACAAAACAAAGAATTTGTCCGCGTAATGAGCCTACCAAATTAAGAACGGAAATATACTCCAAAATCCGCTCTTTTGGCTTTTCGAGGTCGTAATGGTCTTCGTCCAATATCTGCCGCACATGTGCAACACTCATATTGTCTTCGGACTTAACCGCCCATGGCAATGCCGTCAAAGTTTCCAAATATGTTCGGATAACGCTGTACTCCGGCGACATTGGCGGCGTTTTTTTCAATTTTTCAAACTCCTCCATAGCCTTTGTCAGAGCACTTTCGTGCATTCCGGAATTGTCAATTGCTTGCTTCAAAGCGGCAAGCTCGGGATTGGCCTCGTCGTCGTCGTCGTCCAATTCTTTTTGCAGAGCACGAATCTGCTCTTGAATAAAGTATTTTCTTTGCGTTCTATGTATAGATTCTTGTACCTTTTCGTCTAATTCATCTTCTATTTTGAACATTTCAAGTTCGGACGAAAGCAGATAAATCAACTCGAAATATTGCTCGGCAATCGCTGTCTTATTGAGAATTTTTTGTTTCGTTTCCACCTTCTGCTTGATATTGGCGGCGGCATAATACAATTTGCGCAACGGGTCGTTGATATTCTCGAAAGCCGGTATGATTTCCGGCGGAAGGTCGTCGCTTTCTTTCACGTAGCGTGTGAACAGCTCCGATGCCTTGCGTATTTTTGCTTGCAAGTCCGTGTCCGACTCGTCGAAAATCTGTGCAACGGGAGCAATTTTCACTTCCAAGCAGTCTTTTTTGCGAGTAGGAGCTATAATCTCCGCTTGCACTACACCTTCTACCAAAACTTTCAGCAGATTGTTCGGCAGGCGCAGTACTTGCAGAATTTTAGCGGCCGTACCGAAAGAATATAAATCATTAACCGTAGGGTCTTCCGTAGCCGCATCTTTTTGAGCGGCAACCATTATGAATTTATCGCGATCCATTGCGTCGGAAACTGCTTTCAGAGAACTCGGACGGCCGATAAGAATCGGAAAAATCATATTTGGGTAAATTACAACATCGCGCAAAGGCAAAACCGTCAGTTTCTGAGGTAATGCGGCGTTGTCAACTTCCGGACTGTTCGCAAGCGAGAAATTTGTTTTTTTACGAGGCATAAATGGAACGTTTGGGAAAAATCATGGCAAGATTATGCGTTGCATGTATTGACGGCTGTAAGCCGTTAAAATTTTTATACCGGAAATAGAATAGCATAAGTATTGGAAACGGTAGAAGTAAATTAAAAATATAAGTGCTCGGAATTTTATCGAAAAGACAATGAAAACAGCCTGAATCGGACATTCACGTAATAGTATCGGACAAACAAAGTCACACTCAAGATTTCCCGCATATTTGTACTTTTGCGACAAAAGACGTTCAGTTAAAGCCGCTTTCGCTATGAATCAGCCTGTGCCTATTCTGTATTTCAGCCATTTCCCGCATCTGCGGATGGGCGGCCAAAAGAGCTTACTCGCGCTTATTGACCAACTTGACCGCTCAAAATACCGCCCGCTGGCATTGACTACGGTACACGGCGAACTTAGCGAGGCTCTCGAGCAGCGCGATTGTCCGGTTTTTATATCCCGCTTGCCCGAAGCAAAACGCACATATTTTTGGCAACCGTGGCTGGCCGAGTCAAAAGATTTCTTTGCGGCAGCAGACGCTGTGCGGCAAATTGCTCTCGATTGCGGTGCGAAAATTCTGCATTGCGACGAAGAAAGCGATGCCGTACTATGCGGCGCGGTGCGGCACGGAACTACGCTGAAAACCGTATATCACGTTCGCCTGACAAATCCCAGTAAATTAGACCGGCGAATAGAACCGGCCGTAGACAGATTTATCGGCGTATCCGAAGCCACAAGACGGCGTTGGTCGCTAAGGGCTTTGCAACGCTACAGCGTTGTAGCCGACGGGCTTGACTGTGATTTGTTTGCGCCGCACGCTGATAAGAACCAAGCTAAACGCAAACTTGAACTGCCCGAAAATAAGTTTATTGCTCTATTCGTAGGACAAATCAAAGCAGGCAAAGGAATTTTCGATTTGATTAACGCTTTCGGCTTATTACATAGAGTTCAATAATTTATTACACAAATCTTCTGCAATTCATTGTTTGGTTTCTGATAGTGCGAAAACATAGTCCAAAATGCCTTCTTCCTTTCTTCCAAACTTCTCACAAATCTATTAT
>JADZAA010000131.1 GCA_020852855.1 Bacteroidota bacterium | reverse complement strand
TATAGCTGTCTGCAACAAACTCTTAAAACAAGTATTCGGCTGTGTGAAAAACGCTACTTTGTACCAAGATGACTACGCAAAAAATATCGCCTAAAATGTTTGCTTTTTTGCACAGTTCATGTTATGCAACAGTGCCTTTTTTAAGCCCGTGCTTTTATCCCGACTTTCTTTATGTTTTGTAGTCCCGTCAACCTACAATGTCAGCAAATTTTATGATTTTATTTTCTTTCCAATCCATGATATTTACGTAAATTCCATTATGTTTTTTTGCAGTATTATTTTCACAGCCTTCACATGGTTTTTCTTCTATGCAGTCGTTCTCTTTGCCAAATAAAGTCTCAACACCCTTAACCATAATTTTCTCTGTTTTGCAACTCATCGGTATTACATATTTCAAACCGTCCATCTGAAAAATATTCCAAACAATGATTTCGGCTATTTCTTTTTGTAATTCTAAATTGGGAATTTCTTTAAATTTATCTTGATAATAATCCACAAAAGTATAAAGCAGATTTTCCCGGGCTATTAACAAACTATCACCTTGCCACTCAAAACCATAGGAACTTTGGAAAGCAATTTTTGTCCATTTCAGCCATTCTTCTTGGTTGTCGCAATAAAGGGAAATGATACTCAATTTTTTATCTAAAAAACCAACCCGTTCATTTAACGGCAATAGTTCTTGTTTATCCGAAACGGGATCGTAACGGGAAACAATAAAAGGTGCTTCGCCACAAGTAATTTCCAACTTTAATAATGAAACATATTCTTGCCAATTGTTTTTGGTGATTTTCTCCGTATCGCAAGCATCGTTCATTTGCTTGACGATAGAAAGCGGCGTAAATACTTCGGCTTTGTCGCGAGTTCTTGACAATTGCTCTTCTTTGCTTTTTACGGCACGCGGTTGTATTAAATTGCCATTTTTACCGGTTATCAAATCTGCCGTAACAGGCTCGTGCAGCGAATATTTTTCTCCTTTTTGTTCATACGAATCTGTTGCCCAAAGTATGTTTTTTTCGGAAGTTTTATCTTGTAATAGTATATCCAAAAGAGCATCTTCTTTTAAAAGATAATCTTCGCGGATGTCGATGTTTTTGCTATGTTTTTCTGTGTTAATCATTTGTCTTTTTGAGCATTTGGCGTTCCATCCTCTAAATAAATATCCGGTGATGTTTTTTTAATAGATTTCAAAAAATCCTGTCTGTTCAATATCTCCAACGGTTATTTTTTTACTCATATCTTCCTTTTTTTCTAAAGTGTTCAAATCCGCCCACCTTTAATTGTGGCAATTTCGCCATAATTACATTACTCCTCTTTTATTTTCTCCTTCTCTCGTTTCTACTCCATCGGCTGAACTTTCTCTTCTATAAATGCAATTTCCTACTTCCAACCGGTTAAAAATTGTAATCGGTTCATTTACTTTTTTAAAAGATAATCTTCACAAATATCTATATTATTATGCGGTTTTTCGTTGTCATTGATGTTGATTTTTCTGTCTGGATGAAAAATAAATTATTTATCATCACCTAAATTTGCCAATCTTTTTATGATGTCTTGTTCACTTGGTAAGTATTTGGCATATTTTTCAGGAAGCTCTTCATACCTATTAAAGGTGGCAACCCCTAAGGGGTCCTGATTGTTTGAAAGCATATATTCTACCATCAAATGGTCTTTGTGTTTACACAAAATAATACCAATAGTAGCTTGGTGTGTGGGTTCTTTTACCTTATTGTTAATTAACTCCATATACCATTTTATTTGCCCTACATCTTTAGGGTCAAATTCACGAGCTTTGAGTTCAAAAACCACATAACAGTTGAGTTTAAGATTAAAAAAACAGCAAATCAATAAAATACTCTTTCTCGTGAAAATCAATTTTAAACTGCCGGCCCACAAAGGCAAAACTGCCTCCCATTTCCGCCAAAAATTTCACCACATTGGTGACAATGGCGTTTTCCAATTCCTTCTCACTAATGGGCAAGTCGGGGTTTATGAGTTCCACTTGGTAGTCATCTACAAATTCCCAAGCAACTTTGGCTTTTAATTCGGGCGACACCGTTGCTACAAAATTGTTTTGAGCCAAGGCCTGATTTTCAAAATGGTTTTTATTGATTTTATCGATCAAATCGGCTTTGGACTAACCCATTTCTTTGGTTTTTCGTAGGTAATATTCAATCTTAAGTTTGTCTTTGCATTTCTCTAAAATAAGACAGTTTTGCACCCAACCTATTTCTGCCACCGCTGGTGGCAGTTTTTCATAATTTTCGTAAGCTTCATAAAATGTTTTCATCCTCCAAATATTCCGAGCCGAAAAGCCACGAATACCCGGAAACTCCGTTTGAAGGTCTTTGGAGAGTTGCTCTACTACAGATTTACCCCATTTTTCAAGTTTTACTTTTTCACTAACCGATTTGCCAATTTCCCAATAAAGTGTAATTGTCTGTTTGCTTACGGTTTTGAGCATTTCATAGCGTGCTAACTGAATTTTTGAAAGTATTTCTTTCAAAAAAGGCTGATAATTTGATAGTTCATTATCTTTCATATCTTCCAAAATTATTATTCGTTCCCTATTAGAATTCTAAGAAATCAATCCATCGGCTTTATCATACTCTCTATAAAGGAAATCTCCTCCTCGCTTAAACCATATTTTTTATACAATTGTTGGTCAATGTTGGAAATTATAATTTTATCATTTATTCTTTTTTATTTTTTGAATGATTTGCGATATAAAGTAACAAATTATTCATTGTTTGAGATTACTTGTTAATTACATTTTCTACTTCTTTGATTAGTTTTTCTTTATCGGGAAGTATTGTTATATATTTTGAAGCAAAAACGTTATTTTCAAACCCTCCAAGAATGTATTCTGCTGTAATTTCGTCTTTCTCCGCACACAAAATTATTCCGATTGGGGGATTGTCAGTTTCATCATTTACTTCAGTTTTGTAATAATTCAGATAGGTATTGAGTTGCCCGCCGTCAGCAATATTAAGTTTTGTGGTTTTGAGTTCAATAAGAATATAACAGCGTAGAATTTTGTTGTAGAAAACCATATCCACGTAATAATGTGTATTGTTTATGGTTATTCGCTGTTGTGAACCTACAAACATAAAACCTCTGCCCAATTCCAATAAAAAATCTTCAATATGACGGATAAGTTTGGCTTCCAAATCTTTTTCTAATATCGGTTTGTTTTCAGGAATACCAAGAAATTCAAAAACGTAGGGATTTTTCAACAGGTCATCAGCCTTGTTCAATTCTTGCCCTTTTTGCACCAATTCCAGCACTTTAGCTTTATTGGCTTTTCCTTGTGAAAGCAGTAAACGCTCGTAAAGTGAACTGTCTATCTGACGTTTAAGTTCTCGGACAGACCAAGAAGCATTTGCACATTCTTTTTCGAAAAAACTGCGCTTGTCTTTATCTTCAATAATCAAAAGTTCGCAAATATGCGTCCATGTAAGGTGTCCAGTCAGTGTCTGGACACTTGGGTATTCTATATAAAACTTTCTCATATTGAATAGATTGGAACGGGAAAAACCTTTCCCAATCTCATGGGTCAGTTGCTTGGAAAGTGTAAGAATAATTTGTCTTGATGTTTGATTATCAATATTGTTTTTAAGTTCTGTTTCTGCAATTTCTTTCCCAATTTGCCAATAGGTAAGGATAAGCTCCTGATTCACTTTTTGGTAAACACTTTTCCGTGCATTAAGAATAATTTGCTTAATGCTCTCTAATAAATTGCTATCAATAGTATTCAAGGTCTTTCTCATATTACAAAATAATAACTTGAATGATATCTGAAAATCTCATGTTCATCGTATTTTTTTTTCGATTCTCAACTATCGACAAATTGGCAACAGTTCAAAACTTTTAATTACATTCTCTCTCACAATTTATAATTAACAATTGATAATTAAAAATTAACAATTAATTCTCCATCGGCTTTATCATACTCTCTATAAACGCAATTTCCTCCTCATTTAAACCATATTTTTTATACAACTGCTGGTCGATTTCCGAAATGGATTTTGACCAATCAATGTCGGAGTTGGGAGTGAAGTCTTGGAGAGGAACGAATCGAAATGTTTTAGAAGTGGCATCTTGACTTGCTTTTCCTAAACTATGCTGAAATCTTGTAAATTTTGTACTTAGATATTTCGTGAGATTTTTTGCTGATTGATTGTCCAAATTCAAATCAACTCCAATTACTAAATAAGATTCCGTACAAATTGTATTAGGTTCTCCTATAAATGAATTGAGATTATCATCGTTTAATTCTGTTCCAATATTGTTTGCTCTAGGCGTGAAAACTTTATATTTATCAATCCATTCTGTGTTTTTAGTAATTTCATCTCTTTCTAAAAAACCTATTTGCTTTCCTTTTCCATAACAAATAACAGGATTTATCAAACCTAATTTTGAACTACGATATTTATCATCATTGATAAAATATCCTCGAAATCCAAAAGGTCTTAAAGATGAAATATAAGTTTCAAATGATGTAAAACCTTTGTACGAACTTATCTTATTAATAATTTCAATGCCTGTATTATGCCGTATTAAAATATCAACATCTTCCGTCTTTAAACTTCGTTTAACTATTTCTGGTTTTAAATCATCTTTATAGGTGAAAACTTTAGTTAATTCCTTCGTGTTGTCATAATTTTCATCACGTAAAAAATAACAAACTCCACCTCGTAAATTTACATTTTGAAAAACCAATTCAGGCTTTATAAAATCGTGTAGTTCTGAAATATGCTTATCAATTAGCATTTCTTCTCTAAATTCATCTAAACCTTTTCCTCCTGCATACCAACGAGTAGGCATAATTATGGAAATATAATTGGGATTTAGTTTTTTTGCTGCATTTACAAATAAGTGATAAAGTGGTCTAGCACTTGCTTGCGCTCCTCCATCCATTTCCTGATAAGGCGGATTTCCCACCACTGCATCAAATTTCATATCTTTATTCAAATTAAAAAGTTCGTAAATTTTTTCTTTGGCTTTGTCTTCTTGGGCTTCGGGTGTAAGGTCGTGTTGCACAAAGTTTTTACGGGAGATGTTATGCTCCGTATCAAAGCCAAAAATATAAGTTTGGGTAATGCCTTGTAAAATCGGCGTTGGTGCCAAGCCAAACACTTGGTTTTCCAAAATATGTTTCAGGCAAGCTTCATCGCTGGCGTATAGTTTTCGGGTGTTGCGGAAGAGTTTTTTTACAATTTCGGTAATATACATTCCCGATTTCATGTACAAATCAATAAAGGTGCTGTCGGTTCGGGTAAACAGAGTCGGGTCGTGTTCCTCCAAATTATCAATCATCATCTGCACCACTTTTTTGGGCGTGAATATCTGATTGGTTTTTTGGTTAGGAATCAATTCAAAAATATCATCTTCTGCCTCAAAATAATTGGCTAACTGCTCTTTCTTTGCCCTAAATTCAGCAATGGAAGCATTGAAACGGTATTTATTGAACACACCCTGGAATGTTTTTCGTGTGCCGTTATCGTCGTAGTCGAAGCCATCACGCAGCTTGTGAAACTCCTCTTTGGTGATGCTGGTAATCTCCACAAAGTCGTTATCGTCAATTTCCAAATCAAAATTATCAATCGTAATTTCTTCTTTGCTGTCGTTTGCCATGATAAACATCGGAATGGTGCGGGTAAAGGAGCGCAAACGGTCTTTGATTTCCTGTTCCTTGGTTTTTTGTACTTTTTCTACCTTTTCTTCCTCTTTGTCCGTTACTTTGTCCGTTACCAAATCAAATTCAATGGCATCATTTATTTTTTGTATAAGTTCTTTACTGTCTTTCACTTCGGCAGCATTGAACTCTGCAGCAATTTCTTTTACTTTTTCCTGAAATTCCTTCGTAACTTCTTTGGTTTCAGATTGGGTGGCTTTGTAAACTTCTTTGTATTTCGCAATTAACGGTTCAGCAACCGTTGTAACTTTTTCTACCAAATCGGCAGCAACAATTTGTTGATTATTTTGTGCTAAAAGATTTTCGATCTCTCTTTCCACATTGGTTTTAAAGATCTTTTCGCCGAGGATAACGCCTGTATTTCGGTTAATTTCCTGCATTTTATTGTTGTTAATTTCCCGTGCATCATCAAGATTAAGTGTATTTTTTGCTTGTTGGATGCGTTTGTTTTTTTCTTCGGGCAACTTTTCCAAAATTTCTTCCACTTCTTTCGGAAAATAGAAAACGCCTTTCAAGCTATCGTTAAACAACAAATTCGTCATAAAACGAGCCGTAACAATTTCGGTAGCTGCTAAAGCATTTGGGAAAGTCAATACCTTTTGGGCATCTAACTCTATCATTTCGCCGTTTATATCTTCGGAAATCACCGGAAAAAAGTTGAGTAACTCTCTAATATTTTCTTCCCTTTCCTTTGCGGTAATTTCACCTCTAACTGCCTTTGGATTTAAACCGTTGGCAAAATCATAGTAAATTTCAAGCACACGTGTAGGAGCAAAGTCGAACAAATAAGCAGACTTTTTAACATATAATTCGCCATCTCTTTGCTCCTTAAATGGATTTTGCGCACGAAAAGCGGCTTGCATATACAAAGCAGGCGATTTAATATCTGTAAGCATCAAAACCGCTGTCCATTCTTTCACCGTTACTCCGGTGGTTAACTGTCCGCAAGAAAGCGTAATGGTTTTATCGTGTTCGGCAATGGCTTTTTTTACTTTTTGAAAAGAAGATTCGTTGGCTTTAAAATCTTGGTCTTCTTCTTCAAAATTTTTACCGTCGCCTGCAGCAATCACAATTTCATAACCATTAAAAGCCTCTACTTCTTTTAGCAATTTAGCCAATGCTTTAACTGATTCCACACGATTGCCAACGTACCAAAAAGTATGTTTCAGTTCGGCTCTAAGTTCAGGCGTAGAAAAAGGATATTTTTTGTTGGTCGTTAGGTTTACTAAAAATTCTTTTACATCCTCTTCGTAAACAAATTTCTGATTGTGCGTTCTGAAAAACTCATTCAAATCGAAGGCATAATCACGTGTTTCGTCGTCTATTTCAATTCCATCATTCACCCGTTTTGTCGTCATTTGCGAAATACGGTAGGTAAACAATTTGAGGTCGGGCAAATCCGTATGCGGACCAATTTCGCCTTCTTCCAGCTCGAGGTATTTCATCTGCTGTTCGTCCAAATACGTCCAATTATAAATGGCATCTTTGGGAAATTTCTCATTTGCCAGGGCTTTATATGGCGTTCCGGATAGGTGAAGTGTGTGTTTGCGTTTCACTACATCAAAAGCAGCGTCTGTTCTTGTGGTATCTACGCCTTCGTGCGCTTCGTCAATAATCAATAAATCCCATTCCAAATCGGCCACCCAGCGCAATTTATCGAAATTTCCGCCAAAATATTTAGAGCCTTTTAAGTCTTGTAAGGAGAGGAAAGTAATTTGTGGTTTAATGGGATTTTGATTGATATGTTGTTCTCTTGTGATGGTTGCCCTGTTATTTAAGGAAGATGTTTCGGAAATAAAGGCGTAGCCATCTATAAACATATCGTAATCATCAAACCAGGAATTGGCAATAGCAGGGCGATTGGTAACAATCAGCACTTTACCGGCTTTTAAACGCTTGGCTAAGTCATAACCGGCTAAGGTTTTACCGAAACGCGGTTTGGCATTCCAAAGAAATTCGCCTTTTTCATTTTTCTCAAAGTAGTCGAGTGCTTTTTTTACGGCATCTTCCTGTTCAGAACGCAAAGTATAATTTATCTTGCCCTTATCGTTTTGAAGAGCTGCAAATCCTTTTTGACGAAATAAATCAAATAATTCTTTTGACTTTTCAGGCTCCCCATTAAAATAGAACCATTCTTTTCCTAAATCAATTCTTCTTTCAAATCCTTTTTTTTCAAGAAAATCATGAAAAGTTGTATCTCTAAAACTCTCTTCATTACCCTCAAAAAAAGCTGGGGCACTCCACAGTTTGTCGTATTTTAACCGGAAAGCAGCTGTTTGTGTTTGCTCTCTTATCCGGTCATCCACATTTGCTTTTTCGGTATAACCGATTTTTTGCGAACCTTCATTTTCACTCAAAGAAGGAAGGATATAGGAATATATTTGAGGATAAACAATTTGATATGACTTTATTGATTGCGTTTTTTCGCTCATATTTCACTCAATTGTTTATTGCGGAAATGAATTGTTATGGCAAGTTACACAAAGTCTGACCATTTTGAGTATTGTGGCGGATTTTCAGCATAAAAGTTAATTTGAAAAACTGAACTTGAGCATAGTGCTAAACTTTCTTAAAAGCACGTCACCCGCCATTTTACAAAACTACTGTTGTGCGTAGTGCTTCTTCTCCCGTCAATGCGAAAATGTCCATTTGCTTCGCTGATTGTTTTGGTTTTAATATTTGTAAAAAGTCGTCCCATTTGTCAAGTGAAATCTGCAAATTGTAATTACCATTTATAGAGTTAATTTCTGTCTGTATTACTAAGTCAGAAAATTGTGTTGCTAATTTGTGTAAGTCAATTCTCATTAAAATATCCTTTGTGAAAGTCCGCTTAGCATCTGAAAATGTTATGGCTTGTAATAATTCTTTTGTCTTGTCAGAATTTAAAAGTATGATTGTATAGGCAGCAAATTCGATGTTATCGAAGCCTAACAAATAACAAGTGTCATCAAGCATCAAGGGCTTGCCGTTCAAGGGTAAAATAAGACTGAAAGCGAAAGTTTTGTAAAGTCCTGAAATTGCAACTTTGTATGGAGCAAAAGAGTAATCACCAACGCCAAATATTGAAAAGTCTGGTTTGTTGTTATAAATGCTTGATTTTCTTTGGTCGAAAAAGGTCTTGTGAGAACTCAAATATTCAAATGTCTTTGGATATTTCTGTTTGATGAAAGAAGTATCTTGCCCGACCTTTTTTTGTGTGATTATTGTGAATTTCCTCGGTTGGTTAATAACAATTTCTTTCAAGTCGGAACTTTTAAGCACACCAAAAATCAGGTCTTCTTCAAGTTTTATTTCTTCTTGTTTTCCATTAATAAAATGCCCGTTTACACGCTCTAACTCCATTATGGAAGATAAGTCGTGTTTAATGCCTTGCCGCCACTCAAACGGACAAACTCCGTCAATATCAAAACTATGATGATACAAGTCGGTGTTGGAAACAAATTTGTCCGCAACCCAACCGAATTCCTTTATATTTTTGGTTGGTTGGTAAAAATCAAATTCCTTACAAAGGTATTCAGATTGAGAATTTAGTTTACAAAAAAGCAAAGCGGCTTCAACCGAAACATCAAATTCCCTTTTGCTGTCAATGGTTAGTTTTTCAAGGTCTGAAATCCTGTAATCCCTTTGATATTGGTCAAATACTACATTTTTAATTACTGAATTTTTTACTAAAAATGCCAAATGTCCTTTTGAATTTTGGAAAGCATCAAACATTATAAGTGTGATGTATTCGCCAATGTCAAAGTTTCCTTTTCCTGTAATGGCATCAAAGCCACTATGCTTTTTAAAGTTTGATTTTTGAGGCAAATTACTTGACTCTAAGCTACTCAATTTAGAGTTTGTAACCCAAGGCGGATTCCCCAAAACCAAAATTTCGTCTTTGTATTTACTTACTAGAGAACTAAAATCAAAATCAAAAACATTGAAATGAAAAATCTCAATTTTAGGTTTGTGTTCGTTAGGATTTGAAATATAAAATTCAATGATATTGAACTTTGTCTCCCAAGTATATGGCTTGTATATTTCTACTCCAATAATCGTTTCTATTTGATTGAATGATGAAAGTGCTGCAACGATGAAGTAACCTTTCCCGCAAGTTGGCTCAATGACAAGTTTTGGGTTTACTTTTTTCTGAGTTTTAAGAAAATGTGTAACAGCTTTTGCCAAATTTTGATTGGTCTGAAAATCACCGTATTCGGTGCGGTCAGGTTCAGATACAATATTCTGTGTTGATGAAATTGCATTTTTGAAAACGTCATATTCTTCCTGACTGCCAAAGAAATTATTTATGCCATAAGCATCAACTAATTTTTTATTGGCTGTTTCAAAAAGATTAACTCGATTTAGCCTTTTATTAAGCAAATCTGCTACTTGATGGGAAATATTTGCTTCAAATATTTTACTCACAGAAATAAATGATTGTTATGGTGTTCGTGAATGCTTCGCATTTCATCAATTTTTATTTTTATTAACGATTTTGGTTATTCCCTTTACATTTTCTGTTAAATCAACAATACGCTGATACTGTAATCGCCATTGTAAAGCATTAGAGATAGTCAGATAGCCTTGTTCGGGCGGACTTGATAAAATTTTCTTAGCCAATTGAGAAAGAGTAATCTCGTCAGCCGGAATGTTTTTGTCTTGAAGATAAGCAATGATGTCAGCTTCATTGGCTTTGTCTTTTACCATTTCCCGCAAACGGAAAGTTGTCGTGTAATCTGCTGTTCTTTCTCTTGCAACAAATGAACAACTAACGAAGTTTAGGTTTGCTGTTTTTGTTTTTGGGTTATCAGTTTTGTCGTAAACAAAAACTAAAAGATTGTAGCCAAGTCCAAATATTTTCTGTTTTGCGTCCTTGAAGGGGCAAGATGATTGTGGTTGTTTTATTGAAGTTACTTTAATATCAGTTTGAATATCGTCAGAAGGCAAGTCAATACCACTTGCAGATGAACCGATAGCCAATTTGTATTTGTCGTCTAAATGCTTTTTGAATTTGTGCTCAATGTGTGTTCCAACAGCTTTGCCGTCAGTTACTCCGTAAAGTTCCTTGTTCTTATATTTCGATTCTGACACACAGAAATTGTGGGCTTCTTCAATGAGTTTTTTTATGGTTAATTTCTCTTTCATTACAGTCAAAAATGTATGTCGCTAAGTTAATATTTTATACGGCTTGGTCGTCCTGTCACGTCGGTAAGTTTTATACAAATTTGTTTATCGAACCGTTTTGCTAGTTTTGTAGCAGGTGTTTCGAAAGCATTGCGCACAACGTCTGACCATTTTGGGTGTAGTGTCGGATTTTCAGCATAAAAGTTAATTTGAAAAACTGAACTTGAACCTGGCACTAAACTGTCGTAGAAGCACATCACCCGCCATTTTGCAAAACTGCTGTTATAGGCAGCCATTCTTGTCTGTTCGTTATGTTGTCCTGCCGATTTAAGCACTTGTCTTGCGTTTTAATGTTTCAATGTCGAGAACTTGGTCGTATTCTTTTTTGTGAATTTTCTTGCTTGTTATGTCAATTTTTACTGTTGAAATAAACTCTTTAAAATCAGCGTTCATTGTCAGTTTGTTGATTGTTTCCCAGTCAAGTGCTTCACGATATTTTGCTGGAAAAATAATTTCGGATGAATGAGGGTCTTCAAGGTTTAGTTTAATAACTCCAATTCCGAATGAAGTTGAAAGTCGAGATAGTTCGCTTCTAAATTCTTCTTCTTCAGAAACTTCTGCTGCAACTAAATAACATTCGTTCGCCCAAGTTGAGTTTGAAACCGTCTGGAAGAAACTTTCCCTTAGATTTCCAAAACTTAATTCTCGTTTTAGTTCAAATGATAAAAGTCGTATTGAAATATTTCCGATTGATGAACTTAACTCATAAACTTCTTGCTTCCAGTCGTCAAGCGGAAAATAGCAACCAACAATGTCCGTATGTACTCTCCAAATGATGTAAAAGATTGCCATTTCATACTGTGGTCAATTTGCGTCCAAAGATAGATGAAATATTTTTTATGGACAAACAATGTCCACATTTTTCGACATTGTTAATTTGTTGGGGGGATTTGTTCGTCGGTTGAAGTCTGCATGGTGGTCGGGTAGGGTTGTACCTAACTGCCTGAGCAGCAGCTCTCGAATACGGCTGCAAGCCCCTGCCCTACTCCTATACATAAAGTTGCCAGACCGTAACGAGCGTTTTTGCGGCGCATAGAGCGCACGAGCGAACCTGCAATACGTGCGCCGCTCATTCCCAAAGGATGCCCCAGCGCAATAGCACCACCATTTATATTAACTCGTGCAAAGTCCAAATTAAGTTCGCGAATACACGCCAGCGACTGCGCTGCGAATGCCTCGTTAAGTTCAATCAAATCAATATCGTCTATCGTTAGCCCGGCGCGATTCATAGCCTTGCGCGAAGCCTCCACCGGTCCGACACCCATTATTCGCGGGTCTACGCCAGAAACGCCGGACGATACAAATCGCGCCAAAGGTTTCAGCCCGTAGCGTTCCACCGCCGCACCGCTTGCCAATAGCAGAGCTGCAGCACCGTCGTTCAAACTTGATGAATTTCCGGCAGTTACGCTTCCGCCTTTGCGAAATGCCGGCCGTAGTTTAGATAATTTATCCAATGATGTATCTGCTCGCGGCTGTTCATCGGCGGCAATTATCGTTTCTTCTCCTTTTCTACCAATTATTTTCAGCGGTGCAATTTCTTCTGCGTGAAACTTCTGCGCTGCAACGGCTTTTTGATGCGAATGTAAAGCAAATTCATCTTGTTCTTCGCGCTTTATATTCCATCGTTCCGCGATATTCTCGGCCGTTTCGCCCATTGACTCCAGCGGAAACATTTTTTCCATCGTCGGATTCGGATAACGCCAGCCGAGAGCCGTATCGTATGCCGTAATATTACCGAACAACGCTGCACCGGAACTGTTTTTCGGCAATGAATAGGGCGCACGCGACATAGATTCTACACCGCCGGCAATTATCATTTCGGCATCGCCGCAACGAATAGCCCGCGCCGCTTGAATTATCGCTTCGAGCGATGAAGCGCACAAACGATTAACCGTAACGCCCGGCACGGAATACGGCAATCCGGCAAGTAAAGCCGCCATTCTTGCAATATTGCGATTATCTTCGCCGGCTTGATTTGCACAGCCGAATATAACGTCATCTATTGCATCGGGCAAAACGGCAGTACGCTCGACTACCGAACGGATAATATGCGCTGCCATATCATCGGGGCGAACAGCGGCAAGCACACCGCCATATTTGCCTACGGGCGTTCTAAGCGGTTCAATTATATAAACTTCATTCATAAAATTCGATATTGAATTATACGCCGAGTTCCGCAAGTCCCTGCCGAACTTTTGCGAGTGACTCCAAAATTGTAGTTTGTTTTTGCTGTTCGGTTGCAATGATTTCCGGCTTGGCTTTCGCCAAGAATCCGGGATTATTCAGTTTAGCTTCAAAAGATTTGGCCAAACCCGAAAGACGCTCAAATTCTTTTGTAAGCCTTGCTATTTCTTTTTCTTTGTCGAAAGATTCGCCGCGCTCGATAAAAATTGAAATGCCGCGAACAACCGATGAAAGTGCTTGTTCGGGCTTCGGCAGATTTGCGCCTATATTCGGAGTGCAACGTGCGAGAGCGGATATTGCCCCTGTTTGCGAGGCAAAAAACGCGGCGGCCGAGTCGTCGCTTGTAGAAATTATCGCCGTAATTCGCTCGCCGGGCGCAATGCCGGCCGTTCCACGCATTCTGCGAATTTCGTCGACCACTTCTTGCAACAATGCAAATTCACTTTCGATAGATATATTCGCGTTCTCTTTGCGATATTCCGGCATAAGCGACGTGCAAAGATATTCGCCGTCGCCGCGTTGCGCAATATTTTGCCAAAGTTCTTCGGTAATGAACGGCATTAGTGGATGCAGCAATCCAAGCGCGCCTTCGAAAATATCAAGTCCGAAATTCGACAGTCTACGGCGATATGAAGCACTTTCGTTTTCGTTAAATTCCGCTTTGAAAATTTCTACGTACCAATCGCAGAAATCTCGCCGGATAAAATCGTAAATCGCTTTGGAATAATCGTTTAGCCTGTAATTTTCTAATGCCGTATTAATTATTTTTATCGTTGAATTGTATCGCGACAAAATCCACTTGTCGGCAATGGTAAGCTCTTCGCCAAGTAATTTCGAGTCCGAATCCGCATCGCCCGATTGTTCGCGTTTCATCAACAGAAAACGTCCGGCATTCCAAATTTTATTGGCAAAGTTTCTTCCTAATTCGACTTGCGGCGTATCTTGCTCATCTTCCTTCACCTCAAATCTCACATCGGTTCCCATCGGCGCTAAGTACGTAATTGTGAAGCGAAGAGCATCTGCGCCGTATTTTGCGATAATATTGAGCGGGTCGGGAGAATTGCCGAGCGATTTCGACATTTTGCGCCCTTTTCCGTCGCGAATTATGCTTGTGAAATAAACGTCTTTGAACGGAATTTTTCCTGCGAATTTCAGCGAAGCCATTATCATTCGCGCAACCCAGAAAAATATAATATCGGGGCCTGTTACCAATAGATTTGTCGGCAGATAATAGTCCATTTCTTTATTGGTTTCGCGGCCGTCCGCCAGCCAGTTCATTGTGGTAAGCGGCCACAACCAACTCGAAAACCAGGTATCGAGAACATCTTCGTCTTGGCGTAGCGGAACGTCCGTCCCGATGCCGAGTTTCACTCGCGCCTCTGCTTCCGTATGGGCGGCCGCCATTCTCCCGTCTTCCGCATAATAAATAGGGATACGGTGCCCCCACCAAAGCTGTCGCGAAATGCACCAATCGCGGATATTCGTCATCCAATTTTCATAGGTTTTTATCCAATGTTCCGGAAAAAACCTTATATCTCCGTTCTGTACTACTCGCAGTGCCGGCTCGGCAAGCGGTTTCATGCGAACAAACCATTGGTCGCTTAAATAAGGTTCTATCGGTTCGCCGCCGCGCTCCGAGAACCCTACATTATGCGTATAATCCTCGATTTTTTCGATTAAATCGAGTTTTTTTAACGTTTCTACTATGCGTTTTCTTGCCTCGAAGCGGTCAAGTCCGGCAAATTCGCCTGCAAGTTCATTTAAAGTTCCATCGGGATTTATTGAATTTGGTGCGTCTAAATTATGCCGAATACCAACTTCAAAATCATTCGGGTCATGCGCCGGCGTAATTTTTACTGCCCCCGTACCGAATGTAGGGTCTGCGTATTCATCGGCTATAATAGGCACAAGGCGGCCGGTGAGAGGAACTCTGACTAATTTGCCGATTAAACCGTAATATCTTTCATCATTTGGATTTACAGCCACAGCCACATCACCGAACAAAGTTTCGGGACGCGCAGTAGCAATGGTCAGCCAACCGTTGCTATCTAAGAATTTATATCGAAGCGTATAAATTTGCTCTTTAACTTCACGAAAAACAACTTCTTCGTCTGAAAGTGCCGATTGCGCCGCAGGCGACCAATTTATGATACGCTTTCCGCGATAAATCAATCCTTCGTCAAATAGTCTGATAAACGCTTCGCGCACCGCATAGCTTGCTCTTTCGTCCATTGTGAAAAGCGTTTCCGACCAATCGCATGAATTTCCGAGTGCGCGTAATTGTTGCAGAATAATTCCGCCGTATTTTTCTTTCCATTCCATTACGCGCTCAATAAAACGCTCGCGCCCCAAATCGTATCGCGTTAATCCTTCGAATCGAAGTTCTTGTTCCACCTTGGTTTGCGTGGCTATTCCGGCGTGGTCAAGTCCCGGCAACCATTTAGTTTCCGCTCCGCTCATTCTATTGTAACGGATATACAAATCCTGAACGGTATGATTTATTACATGCCCCATGGTAAGCATTCCGGTAATATTAGGCGGCGGCATCAAAATAGAATATGGCTTGCGCTCGGCATTGACCGACGAGGCAAACAAATTATGCGACTGCCAATGCTCATACCATTGCGCTTCGATAGACGAAGAGTCGTAACTTTTTGCTAATTCTCTCATTACTGTTTTTAGTTAAAGTTATTTTCACATTAATTTTCAATTACATAAATCCGCGGAACACGCGCACTTATGGCGGTAATTATCTCATACCCGATAGTGTTGCAGTTTGCGGCAAGCTCGGCGACGGTTATTGTTTCATTGCCTTGCGAACCTATCAGAACCACTTCATCGCCTAAGTTCACGGGATAATCGCCGACATCTACCATACATTCGTCCATACAGACCACGCCTGCTGTCGGGAAACGTCTTCCGCCGATAAGAACCTCTTGCTTACCTGACAAATTTCTCATATAACCGTCGCCGTAGCCAACGGGAATAGTGGCAATCACAGTTTCGCACTCTGAAATATAGCGTCTGCCGTAACTTACGCTTGTACCGGCGGGAATCCTCCGAAGCGACAGAATCTTTGTTTTCCACGTAAGCAAAGGTTTTACCGGCAACTGTGCATCTAAATGCGATGCCGGAGAAAGTCCGTAAAGTGAATATCCCGGGCGCACAAGGTTAAATCGTGCTTCAGGAAATTGCGTAAGTGCGCCTGTATTTGCGGCATGAATATAACGAAAATTTGCACCGTTTTTTGCAAGAAAAGCAAGTGATCCGTTGAATTTTGCAAGTTGCTCGCGGGCAAATTCAAGGTTAGTATCGTCAGCCGTTGCAAAATGCGTACAGCATCCCTCCCAGACTATTCCTCCGAGTTTCGATATTTTTTCCCAAAGGCAAGGAATATCGTCGGGCAAAACTCCGTCGCGGCTAAGTCCGGTATCAATATACAAATGTGCGTAAATTTCTACTCCGGCATCACTTGCGGCGGTCGAAAGCCGCATTGCTTCATCGAGAGTGGAAATAACAGGACGTAGATTATATTTTGCAAACAGAGGCGCGTCGTCGGGTTCGGGCGGCGTAAGAACTGCAATTGCACCTTCGTCGCCGGCATTGCGTAAAGCAACAGCTTCATCGGTAAAAGCCACGCCGAGAAATTCTATGTTTTCGCGGCGCAGAATTTTGGCCGTTTCAACTATTCCGTGGCCGTAACCATTGGCTTTTATCATAGCCATAATTGCGCATCCGGCCGACGTTTGCCGAATAACTTCAATATTATGGATCAGGTTTTTTACACTTATCTCGACGCGAGTAGCCCGCATTGATTTTTTCCCGATAAATTTGCCGTTACAAATATTTTTCTTCGCCCTTTTCGCGCAGTGCGGCTACCGCCTTTTTAACATCCTGCACTTTATCTTTCGGGCAAACCAATACAGCATCGTCAGTTACAATAACGGCTATATTTTCCGTACCGATAACGGCTGCTGTCATATCGGACGATTTATTGATAATAATCGAGTGTTTATTATCTATTGCCACAGAATTTCCCTCGATTATATTTCCCGATTTATCTGCAACGCGCAATCTGTCGAGTGCGTCCCAAGAGCCCACATCATCCCAAGAGAATCCGGCCGGAACAACGCTTGTCTTGCGGGAACGTTCCATAAGTCCGTAATCAATTGAAATATCCGGAAATGCGGCAAAACATTCGCGGGCAGAAGGTTCACTTGCCTCCAATGCCATTTTATTCGACTTGGAATATGCTTGGGTTAATTCGGCTATCTTTTCGGAATATAACGGCATTGCAACTGTTATTTCATCAATGAAAACATCTAATCGCCAAAAAAACATACCGCTGTTCCAATAAAAATTTCCCGACTCCAGAAAACGCCGCGCCGTTACAATATCGGGTTTTTCGCAAAAACGAATTACTTCGGCCGGCGTATTTACTTCTGTTTTCGAGGCTGTTTCAATATAACCGTAACCTGTTTCCGGTCTTGTCGGTACAATTCCTATCGTCGTAAGTCTACCTGCTTTTTCTGCGTAATGCAAAGCAATATCAACGGTTTTACGAAATTCCTCCGCAGGTGCAACAGCATGGTCGGCCGTTAGTACAGCCATAGAAATGTCTTGCAAAGCAATTTCCGTGTATCGCGCCGATATTATTGCGGCAGCCAATGCCAAACATGGCGCAGTATTGCGTTTTGCAGGTTCGGCAATTATATTCTCCGGCGGAAATTCGGGCAAAGCGGCGCGAATGGGCGCAAGCAATATTTCGCTTGTAACAATAAAAATATCGCGATACGAAATTAAAGGGCTGATGCGCTCTATCGCTTCGGCTATCATTGTTTTACCGGAATCGGTCAAAGCAAGTAATTGCTTCGGATATGCCTTGCGGCTGACCGGCCAAAATCTTTCGCCCGAGCCGCCCGCCATTATTACACAAGTTCGCTGCATAAAATCAAGTCGGATTTTAAGTTTAAATTCCAATTTATCGCCTGAAATACGATTGTTCCGTATTTTCTGCGGGCTTCCAAGATTTGGATTGTCCGCGAGGAATCGTCAAAGTACGCCAATTTTCGCCGGCCAATAGTTTAGCTGCGTAAATTATTTGACCGCAATGATTTCCGTAATGCGAGAGCTGTCGCGCAAATGCTTGAAACGCACCGAACGATTCGCCTCGTATCGTTACGTTTCTTTGTAAATCTTCGCCCGGAAGAGAATCGAGAACATCAAAAAGAATTTGCCAGTTCCTCTCCCATTTTTTCATTATATCCTCACGGGGCAAACCGCTCATCTCGAACTCCGCATCACGGTCGCGGTCGGGTTTTTCACCGTCGCTTGTAAGAAAATCTGTAAAGCGCGAGTGTAAATTGCCGCTGATATGCTGCACGATTATTGCCAAAGAATTAGACTCTGCATTTAAATTGCGAAAGAAATCTTCGTCCGAAACTTGCGCCAGAGCGAGTTCCGCCGAACGTTTAAGCGCGTGAAACTCAAACATAAGTGTTTTGATTATGTGCAATTCGATGCTCATAGAACGCTTCTGCTGTTTATTGTGAAATGCGTGGTTTCAGATTCTTTGCTTGGGGCGTAAATTGTCGCAAAAGCACAAGGAAACCGATTATTCCGGCAAGTAGCGATGCTGTAAAAATGCCGAGTTTTGTATTGGTAATTATCTGATGTTCGCCGAATGCAAGACCGGCAACGAACAAGGACATTGTAAATCCTATGCCGCACAGCCAACTGACGCCGAAGATATTTCTCATTGAAATTCCCGACGGCAATTCGGCTATGCCAAATTTAACGGAAATCCAAGTAAAAGAGAATACACCGATAACTTTTCCGAATACAAGCCCAAGCATAATGCCAAGCGTAACCGTATTTGAATATGCGGCGAAAATATCCGTATCTGCAAGATAAATTCCTGCATTTGCCAACGAAAAAACCGGCAGTATTAGATATGACACAAACGGTTGCAAGCCATGCTCGATTTGTTGCAAAGGAGTTTGAACGCTGTCGCATAAAGATTCAAGTTGCTGCACCGCGTCCTGCGTTTGTCCGGTTGTAATATTTTCCGCATCAACTTCACCTATTACGGCTTTGGCTTCCGACGCAAAAGCGGGTGCTGAAATGCGCGGGCGTGCCGGAATTGTAAATGCAAGAACAACGCCCGCCACGGTTGCGTGAATACCGGATTTGAACATCAAGAACCAAAGTATAATACCCAAAATTCCGTAGAACCACAAAGACCGTATATTCAGTTTATTTCCGGCTAACAACAAAAGGGTAATTACGGCGGCGGCGGCCAAAAAAAAGAGTGCAAGACCTTGCGAATAAAACAACGCAATAACCAGCACCGCTCCAAGGTCGTCGGCTATTGCAAGTGCGGCCAAGAATACTTTCAGTCCGACGGGAACACGATTGCCAAGCAATGCCAATGCGCCGAGTGCGAAAGCAATATCGGTAGCGGTCGGTATTCCCCAGCCATGATGAAATTCGGTTTGACTGTTAAACGCGGCATAAATCAGAGCAGGAAAAATCATTCCGCCCAAGGCGGCGGCAAGCGGCAACACGGCTTTTTTACGCGAGGATAATTCGCCTACCAAAAATTCACGTTTTATTTCCAGCCCGACCGCCAAGAAAAATATAGCCATCAATCCGTCATTAATCCATAAAACCAATGGTTCAGAAAATTCAAAATCATTGACTTTAAATGCTAAATTAGTAGCTAATAACGACTTGTAAGATTCTGTCAAATCGGAATTTATCCAAATAATTGCAATTATTGCACATAAAAGCAGAATAATTCCGCCCGAAGCCGAGTGCGAGAAAAAACTTTGAAAAGCACGGGCTATTATTATGGGAGTTTTTTTTACCGAATACGGGCGTTTCTTTGTGCGTGGCATTGCTGATTACGTGGCAGTTAATAATGATTTTACGCCGGGCGTATTAATTCTTCGGCGATTTGCACTGCATTCGTGGCCGCTCCCTTCCGAATATTGTCTGCGGTTATCCACAAGTGCAAACCGTTCTCGGCAGAGTCATCGCGACGAATACGGCCTGCATACACATAGTCCGTACCTGCCGCACCAAGCGTAGTAGGATAATGATGCGAAAACGGCTCGTCACAGACCTTAATTCCACGAGCCTGCGCCAAAATGCGACGCACATCGCCGGGGCTTGCCGAAATTTCGGTTTCTATATTAACCGAAGCACCGTGTCCGCCCGAAACAGGAAGCCGCACACAAGTTGCAGTAATGCGTAAGTCCGGCAAATTCAAAATTTTGCGTGTTTCTTGCTTTATTTTGATTTCTTCTTCGGTAAAATCTTCATTCCGAGAAAAATTATGGAAAACGGTATTATATGCCAAGCGATGTGCAGAAATTCGATGTGCAGGTTCGCGCCCGGCAATTTCATCTGTTAATTGGTCAATACCTTTTTGCCCCGCGCCGCTGACGGATTGATATGTCGAAACAATTACACGACGCAAGCCGAATACATCGTGCAAGGGCTTTAGTGCCACAACTAATTGAATGGTCGAACAATTCGGATTGGCCACAATATTTTTATGCGAATACAATGCGGCGGCGTTGACCTCCGGCACTATCAGCGGCACATCTGGTTCCATTCGCCAAGCCGAGCTGTTGTCTATCACAATGCAATCGGCAGCGGCGGCGGCGGGTGCGAATCTTTTACTTGCATCGCTGCCGGCCGAGAATAAGGCGAAATCCATACTATCGAAAGAATCTTCGCGTAATTCTTCCGTTGCATATTCTTTATCGTTCCAATTAAATTTGGAGCCGGCCGAGCGCGACGAAGCAAAAAAACGAATACGTCCTACCGGGAATTGGCGTTCAAGAAGAATTTGCGCCATTGCACGACCAACCAATCCGGTGGCACCGCAAACGGCGACAGAATAATTTTTCACATGCGGGTTATGATTTGCTGCTACAATCTTAAGGCAAAAATACGGAAAAGGCTGCACTTTCGACGGCTGTTCGGAAATATACCGACTGTAAGAAATACAAGATTTTACCTATAGTTGCAGGAAACGGAAAGAATACATCTATACAGAAAAAACATCTACATTTCTATTTGTGTATGCAATGCAATCTCTTCAAGAATATGACTTACCCTCAAACATTCGGGCAACTCTCCTTCGTAAACCATTGATTTCCCTTTTGTGTGCACTTCCAGCGTTTTCGCTTCCGCTTGCGAGCGTGAGCAAGCCGTCGCTTTTATAAGTTGCGTTATAACTTCATCAAAAGTATGAATATCGTCGTCGTAAAGAATCACTTTGGCTACAAGCCCGATGCCTATATCTTCGGCCACGTCGTACTCTTCAACGGAGAACGGGTTGTCTTTTGATGTATCGTAAATATTCATCGTTATTTTTCGCAATTTTTATTCTTTGTCGGCAGAAACGCCGATTTTCTGCAATGCCCACGAAAAGACGTTGACATAATTTGCCGCCGAAATTTCCGAAGAGAAGTTTCGCGCCATACCGTTTTGGCGTATTTGATTCCAATGCGGCTGAAAGCGATAGCAAATTATGGCGCGCTGCATTGCCGCTCGGAACTCTTTTCGGTCGAAACGGTCGAATACAAAGCCTGTTCCGGTCATTTTTGCGGCATCGTATTCCTCGACAGTATCGGCTAATCCGCCGGTTGCGCGGACAATAGGTACTGCGCCGTATTTCAATGCGTACATTTGGGTTAGGCCGCACGGCTCGAACAGCGAAGGAACGGCGAGAAAATCCGAAGCGGCGATTATATTGTGCGACAAAGGTGTATCATAGCCGATTTTAACGAATGCACGACGCGGAAATTTACGCGCTATGTAGCGGAAGAAATCTTCGTATCTGCGCTCTCCTGTTCCCAATAGTGCAATGCGCAACAATCCTTTGGCAAGAAAGTCTTCAAGCGTTTTTTCGAGCATTTCCACGCCTTTTTGCGCGGTGAGGCGACTAACCATGCCAAGCAACGGCGTATGTTCCCGTGCTTCTTTTTCGGGCAATCCGTTGCGCATCAGAAAGCGCGCTTTAACTTCATCTTTACGGACTAAAATGTCTGGTGTGTATCGCAAAGGTATGTGCGTGTCCAGCACAGGGTTCCATTCCGAATAATCAACGCCGTTGAGAACACCTACAAGGTCGGCGGCACGGCTTTCGAGTGCATCTTGCAAGCCCTCGCCGAATTTTGTCCAACGAATTTCTTGCGCATAAGTCGGACTTACGGTAGTGATTTTTTCGGCGAACATTATGCCCGCTTTCATTGAATTGACTGCACCGCCGTGTTCGAACCAACTGCCGCGATAGAAGCTTTTCATACCGAATCCCGAAAACTCCATGGCGCGTCGCGGTTCGAATATGCCTTGATACGCCATATTATGTATCGTGAATACGCTTGCCGTTCGCGCAAAAAAGGCATCTCGTCGGTAAAATGAGGCAAGAAATGCAGGAACAAATCCCGTATGATTATCGTGCGCGTGAATTATGTCGGGCGCAAAACCGATAGCCTTGGCGGCCTCGAATACCGCCCGACTGAAAAACAAGAATCTGCGGTCGTTATCGGTAAAGCCGTCAGGATTGCCGTATATTCCGGGGCGGTCAAAATAATCGGAATTCTGTATAAAATAAACCGGAACATCGGAGTCCGGCATTTTTGTTTTCCAAAGACGCGCATATTCCGTCCACGAGCCTACCGGAACGGAAATCACTGTTTGTGTAGGTTCTATTTCATAATTATCAACGTCTATATGTCCGTATTTCGGAAGCATTATCAATGGCCTATGCCCAAGCACCGCCCAGGCCTTCGGCAAAGAGGCTGCTACGTCGGCAAGCCCTCCGGCTTTTGCAAACGGAGCCACTTCGGCCGCACAGAGAAGAATATTCATCAGGTTTCCGTTGGATTATGAATTTTGTTCGCTTAAGTCTTCCGCCGTCCATTGCCGGCAAAAATATCCGTTGTGAAAACTATTTGCAACACTATTGGCACGCTCGCGGTCGGCGAACAGCCCGAATACGCACGAACCGCTTCCGCTCATCAATGCGAATTCCGCGCCGGCCTCGTAAAGTAACCGTTTTGCAACCTCGATTTGCGGGTAACGGCGAAAAACGCCTTGCTCGAAATCATTGAAAATATAATTGCGCCATTCGCCTGCCGGTATCTCGCGTATAATTTCCTCAAATTGCGAAGGCTTATCGCAAAAAGTTGCAGGCAAAGCCGAGTTGTAAGCCCATGCAGTCGACACAGCAACATTCGGCTGCACTATTACAATTCCGTAATCGAGATTAATTTCCACAAGTTCGATATGTTCGCCGCGCCCGCGTCCGAGTGCCGCTGTTTTCGAGATAAAAAACGGAACGTCGCTGCCGATTTGAGCGGCTATCTCGCGCAATTCATCGTCGGACAGACAAGTTTGCCAAATTTCGTTCAATGCTTGCAAAGCAGTTGCCGCATCGGAACTGCCGCCGCCAAGCCCCGCACCCTGCGGAATATTTTTCTTTAACCGAATGTATGCGCCTGACCGCGCTCCTGTCGCCCTTCGAAGAGCATCGGCCGCTTTCATGATTATGTTATCTTTGGGCAAAATACCGAGCGACGGACTACATTCAAGCGTAAGTTCTTTATTCTCTGAAACTTCAAGAATATCGCAAAACGTCACAGGCAAAAAAAGAGTATTGATTTCGTGGAAACCGTCGCTTCGTTTACCGAGTATTTCCAAACCAAGATTTATTTTTGCGGGAGCGTAGCGAACAGAACGAAACATAAGCGATTTTTTGGTAATTTATTCGCAAAAATGCATAAAAACAGCGATATATCCAGCGGCATAACCTATCGCAACGAATTGTTGCGCAAAGGAATTCACTTGTTATCTCTTACGATACCGATAGTATATTCATTTACAGACCGCTCATTGGCCATTACCATTTTGGCTCCGATGGCAATAATCAGCGTTTTGATTGACGTTCTAAGTCATGTCAATCATTCGGTGCGCGAGATGATGTTCAAAGTGTTCGGCAAACTGTTGCGCCCGCACGAAGTTCGCTCCGATAAAATTCTGCTGAACGGCGCGTCCTACGTTTTGATTTCCGCTTTGCTTTGCGTCGTTATTTTCCCTAAAATCATAATGATAACGGCGTTTTCCATATTAATTGTTTCCGATACGGCAGCGGCCTTGTTCGGACGAAAATTCGGACGTTCACGCTTTTTCGATAAATCGTTGGAAGGTGCGGGCGCATTTTTTTTTAGTGCGGCAGGCGTTGTTGCCGTAGTCGGTATTTTCTCGGACAGCAATACGCCGTTCTATGTTTCGGGTATGATTGCCGCAATAGCCGGTGCAGTTGTCGAATCGGCCTCCATACGTCTGCGATTGGACGATAACCTTTCTATACCGCTGTCCGTAGGCGGCGTATTACTGATCGGCGACTGGATCGCAACTCATTTTTTTAATTATAAAACTTTCCTGACTCTATTGCCATAGCGTTTATTTTGCAATGCAGATAGTATTGTAACTTTTCGGTAATTTGGGAGATTATTAAGCGCGTAGCGCTTCCCGGCGGCTTTTTCCGCGATT
>JADZAA010000130.1 GCA_020852855.1 Bacteroidota bacterium | reverse complement strand
GATATTATCCGACCGATTAAGATTGCGCAATATAAATTTTTACAATGAAGTATTAGAAGTTTGTGCAGGTTTATGGAATTATTGTCTAACTAATTGATTTACAATGTAACAACTACTCTAATATATTTTCAATTATATTTAACGCAGAACAATTCGGTCAAGCTTTTACTCCGCAATAAAACTAAATGAATTTATTTATCGGAACGGAACAATTACCGACATAATTGATTTGGGAGATAAGCGTGTTTTTAAAGGCTTTAATCCGAATTGTATTGTTTGGCTTTTCGAAAAAGATAATTTATCACGTAAAACCGATACTTCAAAAGAATGTACTCTTTGTAACGGACAACTTTTATTTACAAGTGCTTATTATCCTTTGTCGTTCAAAGATGTCTTTTCGGTCAAAGTTGGCTCCGAACAATACGAAAGCAGACGAAAAATATCTTTGCGAAAAGCTCAATTCGGTAAATTGGGCGGAATTGGGTTCTGTTTGCGACGGAAGGCATTTATTTTCTCAAAAAAGCTTGGAAAATTCATTGTTGCCAGATTTTTTCGAAGAAGATATTTACAGAGAACCTGTTTGAATATTAAAATTAATTACCAAACCCGTTCATAGTATTTTTTTGTAATTTCTTGTTGATATTTTTTTTCGATGGCACAAAACAAAGAATTAAGATATAAAAGATAAATCGAGATAAAAAAGCCCAAGTACGAAATTTGTACGCGGGCTTTGTATATTCTCATTATCAATTTATTATGGAATTGTCAATTTTGCGCAACCTGCAGCCGCATAAGTAAGGGGGAGGTGAAAGCCACAACAATATAAGAGCCGGAATTCCATAACGAGCTGTTTATTGAAGTTGGGCTGCCGGCAGATACAGTTGAAGAACGAGTGTAGATTATCTTGCCGGTTAAATCATATACGCGCATATCCGAAGCAACTGATACAGTTACCGTTACATTACCGCCTGAAGCCGATACCGACACATCTGTTGACGGATTATTTTTAAGTGAGTTATCGCAATTTCTTTGATAAACCGTACCGGTACAGTACATACCTATAACACAACCGGATGTGCCGTCTGCTTTCATATCGACGTTCATCCACCAAGTACGCCCATTACCAGAGCATTTACCGCTTGCAACAACATTTATATTTGCCTTGGCGAATGGTACAAGACAGACTAACATTGCTCCGAACAACAGAGCCACCGTAAAAAAACGCAACATTTTCATACACAACCTTTCAAAAAAATAAATAAATAATTGCTCGTGTTTAGAGTTTAGACCGCTTTGCTTATACATAATTCCAGCCGGTAGCTTCTATCGGTTCTTTATCAATTAAAACAAGTACTCAAAAGCACAAAACAAAATAAAAAAAAGAACTGTGCAACAGTTATGCAAAATATTTTTCCGGCACCGATTTTCAATGTCTGAAAATGACAAAAACAACGGAATTTATCGGGTGCGGCAATTGCAATGAATAATCGTAAAAGAACGAAATAAACAAGACGGCAGATATTTCGAAAAAATAAGGCGGGAAGTTTATCGTGAATAGTGTAAGAGTTAGGTTGTCGCCATAAAAACGACCGTAATCAGTGCCATATTCGGCATTTTGCGTACACTATGCCGCATTATCTCGTTTTTTTAATGTTGCGTTATACGACATAGCGCGTAAACGGCAGTGTTTTCGGGAACTTTTCGCCATATTGCACGGTATATGTTTTACGGGCGGGCGCGTCAATGCCGTCTACATTCGCACTTTTGCTGATATTTTAAGATAAATTAACCGATGAGCATACTTGGATTTTTACTTGCGGCTATATTATTTGCTGCGTTCGGAACTGCACAAGCGCAATTTACCCGCGAGCAATTGGAACGGAAAACCGACAGCGTTTTTAATGTTTCGGATTTCTCACTTTCAAATCCCGATTTTATATTGAAAATAGGGCAACGTGTCGACAGCACATTAGCGCGTTTTTTTCGCGGTGATTTTGCAGATGCCGGACAGTTTTTCGACGATTCGCTGAAAATTCAGAGTCCGCCGCATATTCTTGCAAAATTTCAGCGAGATTTTTTGGCAAAGGCAGGAACAATAGGTGCTCAAACTGATGAAGAACTTAGAGTTACGAATGGTTTTCTGTGGTTTATCAAAACTTTCGAGGCTGTGCGCCCGATAGTAAAATCAAGCAAAACAATTAAAGGGCATTGGGAAATTCAAATCGCCGTAACAGCCGATTCCCTTATTGACGGATTTTTTATACGCGAGCTCAAAGAACCTAAGAAAATTCCCGAATATCGCTTTCCCGATTATGTTCGCACAGATTCCGTGCGCGAATTTAAAGCCGATTTCGGCAAAGGCATCTGGAAAGTTTCCGGCTCGATAAACTTGCCGATGATATATAATGTTAAATATCCGGCGGTTGTATTGTTGCACGATGCCGGCCCGCTTGACCGCGACGGCTCATACAGTGCCTGCAAGCCTTTTCGCGATCTCGGCTGGGCTCTTGCGGCAAGAGGATTTGCAGTATTACGTTATGATAAAAGAACTTATGCGCATAAGCGGCAAATAGATTCACTTGGCGTAAGAATCACGCCGAAACAAGAAACAATAGACGATGCACTCGAAGCATTGAAATATTTGCGCTCTCGTCCCGATATTCAAACCGATAAAATAGCATTGTTGGGACTTGGTCTTGGCGGAATGTTGGCACCTGAAATAGCGGTGCTTGATACGTCGGTTGCCGGAATTATAGTCATGAACGCTCCGGCACGCCCGTTGGAAGACGCTTTGCTGTCGCACGTAAAATACGTGCTTTCACTCGATACCATAGACCAAGAAAAAAGCAAAAGGCAAATAAAAACATTGGAGCGTCAAACGCAAAACGTAAAATCGCCGGCACTGACTATAGCCACGCCCGATTCTATGTTGCCGCTTGGCACTCCCGCATCATATTGGCTGGAATTGCGCGGCTATAATGCATCGAAATCGGCCGCCGCATTAAAAAAACCTTTTCTTGTATTGCATTGCAAGAGAAGTTATCAAATAGAAGACGATGATTTTCTTCTATGGCAAAGCGGCCTGAACTCGTCGCCTATCTCGGAAAAAGCCGCCACGTTCAAACTTTATCCCGACCTGAATCAATTAGGTGTTGTAGGCGAAGGACGCAGCGTACCGCGCGAACTTTGGCGCGGCGGCAATGTGGATAAAGAAATAACAGACGATATTGTTTCTTGGCTGCATAAAACGCTTCGCCTGCCGTAAGCAGTGCGCCCAATATCCTACAAAAATAATCAGGGCTGTCTGCTTTTTACGGCAAACAGCCCTTTTACATAGAGTTCAATAATTTACTACACAAATCTTCTGCAATTCATTGTTTGGTTTCTGATAGTGCGAAAACATAGTCCAAAATGCCTTCTTCCTTTCTTCCAAACTTCTCACAAATCTATTAT
>JADZAA010000129.1 GCA_020852855.1 Bacteroidota bacterium | reverse complement strand
TTTATCTATTCGAGTAATGGCAAAATCTTCGGTAATGCCTAACATCTCACGTAGAAAATCTATAAATTCCATTTCCAACTTTCTCCCTGTAAATTTACTCCATTAAAAATTTAGTATAACCTGAAAAAAATACTCTTTTTTGCTGAAAACAACAAAAGCCGCTTAAACAGCGGCTTCCGTTATTCAAATATTTATCGGAAGAAATTATTCTTCCATAATTTCTTTTTCTTTTTTAGCCAGCACCGAATCAATGTCTTTTACATAGCGGTCTGTAAGTTTTTGTATTTCTTCTTCGGCACGTTTGCGGTCATCTTCGGAAAAATGTTCCTTTTTCTCGGCAATTTTAAGTGCTTCAATACCATCGCGGCGTATATTCCGCGTTGCAATTTTGCCTTCTTCGCCTATTTTACGGCACATTTTGACCAAGTCTTTGCGGCGTTCTTCGGTCAGCGGCGGAATTGGAACTCGAATAACCGAGCCGTCATTATTCGGATTTAGCCCCAAATCCGATGCAAGTATGGCACGCTCTATTGCCGAAAGAGTTGACTTATCCCACGGTTGTATTAAAATCGTTCGTGCGTCGGGCGTTGAAATTGCTCCAACTTGTCCTAAAGGCGTAGGCGAGCCGTAATACTCAATCCGAATATTTTCCACTATTGCGCCGGAAGCACGTCCGGTACGTATCTTCTGAAGCTGCGATTGAACACTTTCCACAGACTTAGCCATTGACGAGCGCGAACGCTCGATAACATCAGATATCGGCATGATAATCCTTAAGTTCTGAAACAAAAAAACGATTTTCTGAAAAACGCGCTTTTTCAGGTAAAATAAGCGGCGATTGGTAATAATAATTTCTAAATTACGGCTGTTTTTGAGAAATGCATCGGCTTATTCGGGCTACTGCGACACGACAGTAGCAATGTTATCACCTTCGAGCAAGCGACGCAAATTACCTTCCGTATTCATATCAAAAACAAGTATAGGCAATTTATTCTCTTGGCACAGCGCAATTGCAGTTGCATCCATAACTTTCAGTTGCTTCGCAAGAACTTCTTGATACGTAATGGTTTCGTAACGAACAGCATTCGGATTTTTCTCCGGGTCGGTATCGTATATGCCGTCCACGCGCGTTCCTTTGATAATCACGTCGGCTTCTATTTCAACAGCACGCAATGCGGCTGCCGTATCGGTTGTAAAGTAAGGATTGCCCGTTCCTGCTCCGAAAATAACCACGCGATTCTTTTCGAGATGCCTTATAGCGCGTCGTCTGATGAATTGTTCAGCTATTTGTTGCATTTGTATTGCTGTTTGCAACCGCGTAGGTACTCCGATTTTTTCGAGAGCGTTTTGGAAAGCTATCGAGTTAATTACGGTGGCCAGCATACCCATATAGTCGCCGGATACTTTGTCTATTCCTTGCGCGGCAGCTTGTACGCCTCGGAATATATTTCCCCCGCCGATTACCAACCCTATTTGTGCTCCCATAGAATAAGCATCGGCCACGTCTTCTGCAAAAAGCCGCAGAATTTCGGGATTTATGCCAAAAGACTGTTCACCCATAAGCGACTCGCCGCTTAGTTTCAGCAATATTCGACGGTAGCGTGGCTGTTTTTTCATATTTTTTTAATATAATTGGGAAGTAACGACTTATAGAGCAACGGCAACGCATCCGCAAATGGGAGGCGTTGCCGTCTGTATATTACGAGTATTGATTTTTCACGCTTTTACTGCGGAAATTTTATGCACTCTCGCCCAGCAAATAACGGCGGAAGCGCGTTACCGTAGTTTCTGTTCCGGTTTCTGCCGAGAGATCTTTCAGAATATCGGCAATGGTTTTATTTCCGTCTTTAACGAATGCTTGCTCTATAAGGCATTGTTCCTGATAGAATTTTTCGAGACGGCCGGTTGCAATGCGCTCGGCAATTTCGCTTTTCTTGCCTTCCTGTATTGCCTGCTCTTTATATATTTCTATTTCTTTTTTAATCGCCGCATCATCTACGGTCGAGCGATTGATATAAGCCGGATTCATAGCGGCTATTTGCATCGCAATGTCGCGCGTTACGGCTTTTGCTTTTTCGTTCAGATTATCGGCATTAACTTCTACCAGAACGGCGAGCTTGCTGCCCGGATGAATATACGCTGCTACATGCCCGTTGCTTGCAAATCTCTCGAAGCGGTTCACACCGATTTTTTCGCTGAATTTAGCAAGCATTTCATTGTATAAATCCGTCAGTGTTTTATCGCCTACGCTAAGTGCCAAAAGCTCTTCTACGGAATTGACGTTATTTTCGAGCAATTTTGCGGCTACTGTATCCACAAACGCAACGAATTCTTCGTTTCTTGCTACGAAATCTGTTTCGCAATTTACCTCCACGATAACGGCTGTTTTATTATCGTCCGATGTTCTTGCAATAGCGATTCCTTCATTTGCCGAACGGTCTGCACGCTTTCCGGCGGCGGCGGCACCGCGCTTGCGCAACGCTTCTACAGCGGTCTGCATATCGCCACCCGTTTCGTCGAGTGCCTTTTTACAATCAGCCATTCCCGCGCCGGTTTTATCGCGCAGCTCTTTAACCATCTGGGGCGTTATAGTTGCCATCTTAGTCCTTTTCTCCCAACATCTTAGATTAAAAATTTTCGTAGTCGCATTATTCTGTGGCCGCAGATTCGGCAGCGGCAGAATTTTCGGCCGGCGTTTCCACAGGGGCCGCTTTGGCAGTTGCAGGTGCGCTTGTTCTTTGCTCGGCATTGCTACGGTCTTGGCGACGCTGCTCTCCGCGGAATTCGCCTCGGTGCCGGTCGGAACCGCCGTCCTCACGGCGACGGCTACGCATACGTCTGCGTACATCGCCGCTTTCCGTTCCGCCTTCATTTTCTTTGGCGGCACGGTCGTCCTGCAAGCCTAGTTCTGCTGCACGGGCGCGGTGCGCACCGCTTCCTTCGGCTATGGCATCTGCCATAATTTTCGCCATAAGTTCTATTGTACGCACGGAATCGTCGTTTGCCGGTATCGGAAAATCCACAATATCCGGGTCGCAATTAGTATCTACGACGGCTATAACCTGTATTCCCAAAGTTTTGGCTTCTTTTATTGCTATATGCTCTTTTTTGATGTCGACTACGAACAAAGCACCGGGCAGACGCATCATATCTTCGATACCGCCGAAAATTTTACGCAGGCGGTCGCGCTCGCGCGATTTCATCAAACGCTCTTTTTTGGTGATTTTATCGAAAGTACCGTCTGTCTCCATTTTGTCAATCGCAGCCAAATGCTTGATACTTTTGCGTATTGTGGAGAAATTTGTGAGCATTCCGCCTAACCAACGCTCGGTTACATAATTTGTACCGGCACGTTTTGCATGGTCGCGTATAGGTTCTTTTGCCTGATTTTTCGTACCTACAAAAAGCACGGTTCTACCTTGCGCGGCAATGTCGTAGACTGCATTGCGGGCAATATCCACAAGAATTTGGGTTTTGCGCAGGTCAAGAATATGAACACCGTTTCGTGCGCCGAAAATAAATTTGCGCATTTTCGGATTCCAACGGCGAGTCAAATGCCCGAAGTGAGCACCCGCCTCAAGAAGTTGTTCTATTTCAAGGTAAGCCATAGAGAAATGATTTAATTTGTGTTACAAAACTTCTGCTTCGCTCATCTTGTTCGTTCAACGTCGCTTTACGCGCCGCCACACACGAACAATCCCGAAGCATGACTCGTTAAAAAATGTGTTAAACGAAGCCCGTTCGACTGCAAAAGCCGAACGGACAAAAGCGTAGAATTAACGTTTCGAGAATTGGAAACGTTTGCGCGCTTTTTTCAGACCGTATTTTTTACGCTCTACCATACGTGGGTCGCGTGTCATTAAGCCGGCCGAGTGCAGCGTGGGTTTCAACGCGGCATCGAACTCCACCAAAGCGCGGGCAACGCCAAGCCGTGTTGCTCCCGCTTGGCCGCTTTTTCCACCTCCGCAAACCTTGATAATTACATCGAACTTGCCCTCATTCTGGGTTAGCTCGAAGGCACGCAAAGCATCGCGGCGATATGTTTCCACCGGAAAATACATTTCCATCGGAACACCGTTCACCGTTACGACTCCTGTTCCCAAGGTCATGCGTACTTGTGCTATCGCGGTTTTACGTCGTCCGGTTGCAGCAAAAGTGCTCATAGAGAACCGTTCTCCAAAATTTAAAAGTAAAAAAATATTTTAAGAATTACGCCGAATGGGGCAACTCGTATGTTTTAGGCGTTTGAGCCGTATGCGGATGTTCGCCGCCACCGTACACTTTAAGTTTTTTGCCGATACGCCGCCCCAACGAATTTTTCGGCAACATACCTTTTACGGCAAGTTCGATTACTTCGTCCGGCTTGCTTGCCACCAAGTCTTTGAACGAACGGAATCGTGCTCCGCCCATGTAGCCCGTGTAATGGAAATATTCTTTCTTATCGTTGCGCTTGCCCGTTACTTTTATTTGCGAAGCGTTGATAACGATAACGAAGTCGCCGCAGTCAACATGCGGCGTGTAAAGCGGTTTGTGCTTGCCGCGCAGAAGCGTGGCAACCTGCGTCGCAACGCGCCCCAGCGTTTTACCGGCGGCGTCGACAACCCACCACGCTCGCTGAATATCCGCCTCGCGGGCAGACTTCGTAATCTTTGCGGAAGGTTTCACTTGTGTCTCCCAATACTAAATTGTAAGCATAAAAGCATTATAGCCTGCAAATTTACGAAGTTTTCGGCAAAACACGTCTATTTTTTCGGCCATTGATTGAAAAACCATGACTTTTACGGTAAAATGAACAGATACACCGAATTTTTTCTTTTACGGCCGTAATTTAGTAACATGATTACAATGCCGCTACCCACCATAGAAATTTCCACACCTATCGGCAAGATGATTGCTCTCGCCGATAGTTCGGGCATAACGCGACTCTGTTTTTCCGAGAATATGCCGGCCTTGTACAAGCCGTCGGGTGCCGCCGCCTGCCATTTGGAACTTTGCGCCGAAGAAATTCGACTGTACTTTGCCGGAGAACTACGGGAATTTACAACGCCGCTTTCATTATCGGCTACCGCATTTCAAATGAACGTATACCGCGTATTGCGAAATATACCCTACGGAACGATATCCGGCTACGGCAAACTTGCGGCTGCGTTGGGCAGACCGAAAAGCGCACGTGCGGTAGGTGCTGCAAACGCACGCAATCCTGTCGCTATTATCGTACCTTGTCATCGCTTGACGGGATGCAACGGCAAATTGACGGGCTATGCCGGCGGACTTTGGCGTAAAAGTCGGTTGCTTGCAATGGAAAAAGAGTTTCTGTCAATGCCTTACAATGTAATTCGCTAAATAATAGAGTAGTTGTTACATTGTAAATCAATTAGTTAGACAATAATTCCATAAACCTGCACAAACTTCTAATACTTCATTGTAAAAATTTATATTGCGCAATCTTAATCGGTCGGATAATATC
>JADZAA010000128.1 GCA_020852855.1 Bacteroidota bacterium | reverse complement strand
TGAACGGGAAAATACAATCAGTAATATCTAAAGCAAGAGGATTTTTAAATTTCGACAGATTTAGAATTAACGCCCTGTTTTATTTCGGAAAACTTAACTTTGCTCCATTAAAATTTTAGTAATGCCTTTTATTTTAAAGTTCAGGCTATTTTAGATGTAAAACTTAATATCGAATCTTCTTACACGAAATGTCGCTAATGACGATTCTTTAGAGTTGCCCATAGCGAACGGCTTTACTTGGTTATTGCTCTAGAATGTCGGGATTGCCTCATATTTTTTGCAATTTTGATAGGAATCCCACTATCCTACCGTCCAGCCTTCTTTGCCGATAAGCGGAACGAAGCGGAACTCTTGCATATCGAAAGCGTCAAATTCACGGTCGTCTTTGCGTACCACGTATTTTAATGTTTGCGAGCGTTCATCGCCTACAGGAATTATCATTCTTCCGCCAATTGCAAGTTGCAGAAGCAACGACTGCGGCAATTCCGGTGCTCCGGCGGTTACTATAATGGCATCGTAAGGTGCAAATTCACTCCAGCCTATGGTGCCGTCGCCAAAGCGCGACTGCGCCGAAAGTCCAAGTTCGTCAAGTGTTTTCTTTGCCGAATTATACAATTCCCAATGACGCTCTACGGTAAAAACTTTAGCACCGAGCATAATAAGCGTAGCGGCTTGATAACCGCTACCGGTGCCTATTTCGAGTACGGAATCTCCCGGTTTGATATTAAGCGCGGATGTCATAAAAGCAACAGTGTATGGCTGAGAAATAGTTTGATGATTACCGATTGGAAGAGCGGTATCCTCGTAAGCACGCGATTTTATGGCATCGGGAACGAATTTTTCTCGCGGAATGGTTGCTATTGCCCCAAGGACGCGCTCGTCCGATATACCCGCGCTTCGCAACTGCGCAATAAGCCGCTCACGACCTGTTTTATAGAAATCTTTATGCACGAAAATCAGATGTGATAGAACAACGGAAACGCAAATTTACGAGTTATTGAGATATGACACGCCGCCCTACGATGCCCCGCCGGCCAAGTTCGGCATATCTGTTTGCTCAGAACGGTCTTCGATATATCGGCGCAACACTTCGGATAATTCGGCAAAAGGTATGTTGGGGATTATCTCGCCGTCGCGGGCAATGGAAATAGCCCCTGTTTCCTCCGAAACAATCAGGGCAACGGAATCGGATTGTTCGGCAATGCCAAGTGCCGCCCGGTGCCGCGTTCCCAAATTGCGCGAACCGATTTTGGTAACTGAGCTAAGCGGCAATACGCAACGTGCGGCAACAAGCAATTCATTCTCGATAATTACAGCCCCGTCATGCAACGGCGAGCGAGGATTAAACACAGATATCAATAATTCTTTCGATACTACGGCCTGCAAAGGTATGCCTGTATCTATTGTCATTTTTACGTTTTGCGAGCGTGCGAAAACAATGAGCGCACCTATATGTTTTTCCGAAAGTTCCTTTGCCGCATCAAGCACTTCGTCTATTGTTTCCGCAATATTCTGTCGTATGAAAATACGGAAAAGGCGGCTGCGGGTTATCATCAACATTACACGGCGCAATTCGGGTTGAAACAATACGATAAAAGCCACTAACCATATATCCGAAATTGCACGAAGCACCCAATTAAGTGCTTTCATATTCGCCGATTCCGTTACGAACGAAATGCCGAGAAGTGCCACAAACCCAAAAAGAATTTGCACTGCAACCGTATGACGAAGAGCGCGATAAATAGCAAAAAAAAGCACTGCCACAATGCTTATATCAAGCAAATCTATCAGCGTAAAATCAATAAAACCTATGCGAAAAAGATTTATCATCGTATCTCGCCCGGCATTTTGAGAATCAGTGCGTTTTTTACCAAAAAGTCAAGATATTCTCCGGCCGTTCTCTCTAAAAAACCGCAAATTACTTCGCGTGAGGCATCTTCGGCACCGCCTATTTCCAGCTCGCCGGCATCGAAAAGCGCCAAAAGATACTCACCGAAACCGCTTTTGCGACGTGTTCCGTCGGCTGCTTGCAATATCAAGCCTTGTATTGGGTTGATTTCGATTGTTTCATGAAGCAACGTAGAAACTTTTCCATCTCCGCGCATTTGAAATCGTGCTACCGGCGATGCAACCGGAAATTCGGGCAATTCGGCCGCCACAGGAAAAACATCGGTTAAAAATTCTACGGAATCCGTTAAACTGCGGTAACATTCAAGCAGTTCAAGCAGAATTTGCTCCGGCAATGCATCGGGGAATTCGCCCTGCAAACAGCAATGAATTTCTTCGAGCGTAAGCGCGACCGGAAAAGCACCTTGTAAAATCTGCAAAATGCCTCGCAACAACGGGCGTTCCGCCGCATTTATCATACCACCGTTTTTTGTCGAAAATACGAATTTGTCGCTAGCGCACAGCCGCGAAACAATGCGCATGGAAAAAAGTATTGGCGGTAATTTTTCGGGCGTACTCGAAATGCCGTAACGACATACAAGCGATTCACGAAACTGACGGCCAATAAAAAAGTCTATTTGTTGTTCGCGCCGATAAAAATCGCCGGACAAACGGGCGATTTTATCTGCAAGTGGCGCGGGCGGATACATAATACGATAACGGTCCAGCGTGGAATCGCCGAAATGTTCTAAATTCGCATCGGCCAGATCGGCGGCAAATTCCTTAAAATAAAAAGCCCGATTAACTGTTTCGAGAACATCGTGCGCCACGAACGAATCGGGAACTTCGCCGAACATTTTACACTCGCGTTCAAGCAATGCCGAGTAATATTCACTTTCCGCCGCATTAAGATTTTTGGCTGTTTCGACAGCTTCTCTTGCCGCCGCAACAGCATCGTGCAAGGAGTCAGTACCACGCACGGCATAACGAGCAAGGTCGCGCACGGCATCACGCAATCTACAGCCCGGGTTTGCATTATAGCTGATAAATGCAACACCTTGCGGCGATAGTGCTTCGCGGCAAATATCAAGAATTTTTCTGCGAACAAATTCCGGCACCCAGGAATATATTCCGTGTACAATTATATAATCGAACGGGCCGCGACGCGACGCATCAAATTCCATAATATCGCCCGCTTCAATTTCTATGTTTTTCAGCCCTAACGCCATAATTGCGGCTCGTCCAGCCTCTATTTCACGCTCCGAAATATCTATCCCGAGAAAATGGGCAGTAGGGATCGTTTGCGCCATATTCAGCATATTTCCGGCATCTGAACAGCCGATTTCCAGCACACGGCAACCGTCAGGCAAGGGTGCGCAAAAGCCGGACAACGCAGCCGCCGAGCGTAAATAATACGGATGTGTATTCTTTCGCGCCGAACTCGGGTACGGCAAAACGTCGTAACTTTTATCTGTATTATTCACGTATTGTTCTCTGAATATTTTGCGTATTAAGCCGATTATCTGCCTGTAGTTTCAGACTCTATTCAAAAACCTGTTTAGATTTATTTTTGCAACCGTAGTTTGAAAGTATTTATTTGCCTCTGCAAACTTTGCTTTGCGGCTTTGCGTGAATAAGTGCTTTGTCAATATTGCGATGCGCTGTTGTTTTTCTCCAAATCCGGCAGGGATTGTATATTGGCAGAAAGACGAAAGCGAAGAAATATATAGCGTTCCATGCAGAATACAACATAAAAAACTATTTCTTTTGTTGCCGGAATATTTTTCCCGACGACACCAGTTAGCCGTTTGTCCGGCGAAGATACCCTTAAAATGCAGATTATGTAAGCACAGATACTCTAATCTAAACATTTATTTGTATATTTTTACTGTCCGGCAAACCCTAAACAAGTTCCAACAGAAACATTAATCAGGCAATTTGAAATATCAGAAAGAGTGTCCCAAACCGATAAGCAACTGAAGATCCTCGAAAGGTGCGCGTTGCATAATAAAAGGGCGGTCAGTACTCATCGGGTCGTAAAGTTTTGTTGCAAAATCAACACGAAAAGGCCCCACCGGCGTTGAATAGCGGAATCCGCAACCGAATCCGACGGCTATATTACTTAAAATTTCGGATAAATTAGGTGAAAGTGCCGAAGAATTATACGTAGAGCCGTAATCAAGGAAAAATGCAATTCCCATTCGTTCGATTTGCGAGGCTATAAATGAACTTGTTCCCGACGGTCGTGCAAAAGTAAAGCGATATTCAAAACTTCCTTCTATAAGCGAGCGTGAACCGGTCAGAATCCCTATATTTTCAGAATATTTAAGTGAATCCGGCAAATGCTTGCCCGCAAACGGGTCGAATAACATTCGCGCCCCGTAAGATCGAACGCTGTTTGCACCGCCGGCATAAAATAACCGTTCTACCGGAACATAAGCACCGCTATCGGCAAGAATATGCCCCAATCGAAGTTTTGCAGCAAATACGGTGCGGGCGGCAAGCGGTTCAAAATATAAATATGCAACCTGAAACTTTTGGTATAGAGCCAATGGTCCGAAAGCACTTTCGGGCGTAAATGAAAATAAATGCCCCTCAGTAGGTGCAAAAAGGTCGTTTCTGCTATCACCGGATACGCTGAAACCAAGAGAAACTCCCGTAAGTCTGAATATATTTCCCGTAAATCTGTTAAGAGTACGAAGCGGTTCTATAACGCCAAGCTGCGCCTCGCCCGCTACATCTGCCGACGGTATCATCTCGCCGTTTTCTACACTTTGCGCTTCGGCCGAAATTTCCGGAAGTGCCGAAGTGATATAAGTCCAAGGCGGAAAAACCACAGGCAACGATATTTTGGCCGAAAATGCGTTAACCGCAACCTGCGGAATGACGAATTTACGCGAATACAATGTTTGCGCACTTCCGCTGATACGCAATGAGCCGAATGTTTCCAAAACAGGCTGAATAAACGACAGACCGGTCTGTATTTCGGTACTTACGGAACTGAACCCCGACGGAAGCGAAAATTGGAAATCGTTCCACATATATCGCGCAAAGATATTTCCGTTTTGCGCTGCTCCGAACACGTTGCGGTGCGTAAGGCTTATTTCCCCGCCGAAATTCGTTAAGTTGTCGTTGGCCGTTCTATTCAAAAATGGAGAAACATTGAACTCACCCTGCTCTTTATAGCGCGTAAATATGTTTATATTATAGACCTCCGAAGTGCTGTCGGGCAGAATTTGCCGGCCTACTGTGTCTATAGAAACATAATCATAAACGCCAAGCTGATAAAGCGCGTTGACTGTGGTTACCGCCTTGCGTCGTGAATACCATTCGCCCTCGCGAAGCTCGGATATAGCGCGTACAAGGTCGTCGGTAATTGCACTTTGTCCGCTGACTTGTCGCTCTACTCCGATTTTGCCTATTACAATGCGTTTACCAAGTGTAAAATTAACGATTACGCTGTCGGATTTAGCGGTAGTATCGGTATAAACAGTCGGTTTCTCGCGTTGATAAGAAGAAAAATACCAGCCGTTATTCTTAAGTATATCTTCAATGTTATCGGCTTCGCGGCGTATACGGATTTCATCGAAAATCGAACCCGTTTTAAAACGCATTTCACGACGTACAAGCACTTTAATATCGTCGGGCAAGTTGTCTAATCCTAAATACGTTAGAGAGCGCACATAATAAGATTTTCCTTCGTTTACAAAGAATGAGAGGGCATATTTTTTACTTGCCGGATCGCGCTCGAAATTATATGTAACTGACGTTTCGTGATATCCGCTTTGATTGTATATTTCTTCTATCAGGTCGGCATCGTCGCGTGCAGCGGATTCGGAAAAATAACGAAGTCCGTCGGGCATAGATTTGGCTACGGTCAAGAAGCGGTCGGCTATTCTGTGAGGAACGAACCGATTGCGGTGAAAGTTACGATAAAGATACAGAAATATCTCGCGTGCAACGTTTCTCTCTGACGGGCGTGAAGTAACCGCATCGGCTAATTCCGCATCGGAGAATCTGCGGTTTCCTTCAAATCGAACTTCGTCAATAGGAATTTCGGCTATGTCGGAATAATCCGTTCCTGATTTCTGCGCATAAGCGATGGCCGTTGTTGTAATGAATACAACAGCCAAAAACGATAATCGAGAGAATTTCCCGAAAAAAGATGCTGATTTTATCGTATAGCGCGAAAAATTCATTATTTCTTTGCAAATTTCTCTCTATAAAACAAACGCCCGTTTCGAGCAGTCGGAACGGGCATTTATGTTTTCTGCTACGCAGGCCGAAATTACTCGAATTGTTTGTAATTCTCGGCAAAAAGCCCTACAAGATGTTTAGCTTTGGCATCGTAAGCGGCAACGTCTGCCCAAGTATTGCGCGGGTTGAGAATTTCCGACGGGACTCCGTTGCATGAAGTCGGAACTTGCAGCCCGAAGAAAGGCTCCGTTACGTATTCTGCATTTTTAAGATCTCCCGAAAGCACGGCGCGAAGTAAAGCACGTGTATAATCAATTTTCATACGTTTTCCAACGCCATATTCACCCCCACTCCAGCCGGTATTTACCAGCCATACCTGCGCACCGTGAGCATTGATTTTATCGCGAAGCAAATTAGCATAAACTTTCGGATGATGAACCATGAATGGTGCTCCGAAACAAGCACTAAATGTGGCTGTCGGTTCTTTTACACCCTTTTCCGTGCCGGCCACTTTTGCAGTATAGCCGCTTAAGAAATGATACATCGCTTGCTCGGGAGTTAAGCGCGAAACAGGCGGCATAACGCCGAAAGCGTCGCAACTCAAAAAGAATATATTGGTTGGATGGCCTCCTTTATTCGATTCGGCAATGCCGCCCAAAATATCGCGAGAATATGAAGCGCGTGTATTTTCCGTTATGCTGTCATCGAATAAATCTATTTTGCGAGAGTAAGGATCCATCACGACGTTTTCGAGTATAGTGCCGAAAACTCGCGTGGTTTGATAGATAATCGGCTCGGCTTCGGCAGAAAGATTGATTACTTTCGCATAGCACCCGCCCTCGAAATTAAACGTTCCGTCATTGCTCCAGCCATGCTCGTCGTCGCCGATTAAAGCACGCTCAGGGTCGGTAGAAAGTGTGGTTTTCCCGGTGCCTGAAAGCCCGAAGAACAAAGCCGTATCGCCGCTTGCACCGATATTTGCAGAGCAGTGCATACTCATTACGTTTTCAAGCGGCAACAAGTAATTGAGAACCGTAAATATAGACTTTTTAACTTCGCCGGCATATTGAGTGCCACCGATAATAACTATTTTTTGCGAGAAGTCAAGCACTATGAAAGTTTCGGAGCGCGTACCGTCTATAGCCGGGTCTGCTTTAAAATCAGGTGCGTGAACAATTGTAAAGCCGGGTGCAAAATTCTCAAGTTCGGATTCCGTAGCCGCAATGAACATATTCTTGGCAAAAAGATTATGCCAAGCCTTTTGACCAATTACGCGAACAGGCAGACGATACTTGTCGTCCGAACCCGCCATGCAGTCCAATACGTATAAGTCATGCCCCTGCAAATAGGCAAAAACGCGAGATTTAAGCGCGTTAAATTTATCTTGCGGAAATTTTTTATTGACCTTTCCCCACCAAACATTTCCGGTGCTGGAAGGCTCGTCAACCAAAAATTTATCATTGGCACTGCGGCCCGTATGCGGTGCGGTAACTGCCACGAGAGCACCATGCTCAGAAAGTGCCGCTTCGTCAAACGAAATGGCGTGTTCGTAAAGTTCGGCTGTCGAAAGATTGTGATACAACTCTTCGACGTGCGTCAGCCCGATAGAATCGAGCGAGGCGCGAAGTTCTTCGACTGATAACATTGAAAGTATGCCCAATATTGAAACAAATAAGGCGGCGTTTACCGTCTAAAACGTCGTAACTTATTGCAAATATCGCTTTTTTTTGCGTATAGTTGCTCTATTGTCAAGTAAAAAAACGGTATAAGCATATAAGAAAAACACTACGCCCAAGTAATGAAACTCAATATATCACAATACGTTACACTACACAGCAAACAAGGCGGCCAATATATGTTGACACGCTGTTTCGTGCAGTCTGCGTAATTTCGGACAATACTTGAACCAATACCGTGTCAAATATGAAACAATCTTACGCGCTCATCGCTATTTTCTATATTTTTTCCGCAGCCGTCTGTTTGGCGCAATATAAACCTCTCGCCTATAAGTTTGAAGCGGGGCAGCGTGTAACGGTTAAAATAGACATAGAAGCAAGCGGCGAAAAACGGACAGGGCTTATTCCCATTACGGTAGATAGTATTGACGAGCGCGGAGGTGCGCATCTAACAGTATTGCCGGCAGAATACGGCGAGTATCTCGGCGGCTTGCGGTTCAACGCCATACTCACCCCAAGAGGACAAATCCGCGTTCCGCCACACGAATCGCCACAGGATGAAGAAATTATGCAAGCCGTTAAAAAAGATACAGTTTATCGCGGTGTTTGGGGAAACGACGCATCGGCTTTGGCTTATCAATTTCTTTTTCCGTATCTGCCGCGTCCGGTTAATATAGCGGCCGCGCTCGACACAGTTCAAAGCGCGAGTTATTCACGGCGGGCAATTTTATCCGATAACGAAGAGGATCCCGGAACAGATGTTGTAGCAACTCATTACGTACAAACTCGCTGTCACCGCAGCAAATCGTTCGTTTATCGCGGCGAGAAAATGTATAAACTAACCAGAATCGAAAATGAAACGGAAGAGAACTGCCTGCAACGCGACACGTATAAATTTTGGCGTGCCGTTTCAAATGTCGAATGGATTGTACGGGATCGCGACGGAGCCGTAATGCAAATAAAAATGATAACGTATAAAACGTCGCCCGACGATTCTTGGCAAGGAATCACGCTCGAATTCAATACCACAGATGACTTCAACCATTAAATTTGCAATCTGTAACGGCACTGTTACGGCAACCGAATTTAATTGCCGAATGCGTAGTTTTATTGCTTTCCGCCGGAATTTTCGGGTATTTTACCTTTTTCGGCATGTGCCGCACTTTTATTTTTAAGAATAACAGCCAGCATGGCTGCCACACGCCGCCCGGTAGATGCCGTATCGCCGTTAAATACGTTGCGGCCGGTTGCTATCATTCGCGTAGAGCCGCCGCCGTCCAGATTAAGCGCATTCCACGCTCCCGCCTGCTTCATAATTGATGCCATTTGCGCCAAATCCGCGCCCTTGCCTTGCTCATTATTAGCCTGAACAACTACAAGAATATTTTTTGAGCGATTTTTGTTTGTTCCTATTGCTGTTCGCGCCAAATTATTGCGTATGAAGCGTTTACTTGTAACGCCTTCTATGGCTGCTTCATGCTTGGCCGCGCCGTTACGCATCAAACGCGGCGTTCCGCTTACCGCCCATTTATACGGTTGCCCGCTGTTTGGTATTGTTGTAAATTGTAATGCGAGTGTATCGCCTACTCTCGGTATATTTTGCAAAGCGCAGTCTATCCCAAAACTGAGAACGCAACCGTTTGCAGGAATAGTTACGGCTCCGGGAGCCACGCTGTCTACAACGCAACGGGCAGGACGATTGACTATGGGCTTTTCAAGATAGCGCACCTGTGCTTTAACAAGTCCGTATTCTGCGTCGGCTTCGAGTTTGGCACGTGCTATATCGTTTTTCATTTGCTCTATATCAAGCGTAATTTCCGTAGAATCGTCGCCCAGCATAAGTGAGTTAAGACGTAATTCCTCAAAAGCCTGCTCCACCGATTTCTGCGATATTGACGGAATTTCCCTGCCGGAGAAGCGATTATATACGCATACTCCCAGCGAATCACGACGATAATTTACGGAGACTACGGGCAATGAGCCGTTCGCGCTGCGCAATGTTCCGCTCATGGAATATCTATCAATCGTCATTCGTCCTTTTTCATCGAAAAATGCACTTGACCATTGTTTATAGTTCAGCATTTGCACCACTTCCCCATCTACAACCAAAGGCCCGATAGCCAAATTTCTATATGCTCGCCAGAAATTGGCGTTGACAGCGGCTACTACGGTGCGGTTGCAACACGAATCGAATCTGCGTGTTATATCAATAACGCGCTCAAGCCCACCGGCCGCATCAAGCGACTTAACTACTTCCAGCTCGGCATTGGGCGAATCTACATCAAGTTCAAGTGCAAATACATTGTGCCGTTGCCGCCCAAAAATAAAATTAATTAGCCGTGTCCCTTCCGCAAGCATTGTATCGGAAACAATTTGCACGCGAGTAATTGGCGGCGCTCCCCGTTTTCGCAACGATTTTCGGCTTTTACCGGATAGGGCAATCGGCTTGTTTTTTTTCGCAACAGAATATGCAACCGCTTTTTTTCTCAAAGCCTTATTTTTTGCGGATACCGACTGTAAAGAACAGATTACGGCGACGGTAGCCACCGGAACCAATAGGATAAATATGAGGTTGTGAAAGCGAATCATAGAGCAAGAAATTGGCAAACTCTTGGATTTTGGCTAATTTGCGTCGCTAAGTTATCAAATCTTGCCTAAAATCGCCGCTTTTTGCGGTAATTTACTACGGAGAATAGCATGAAAATTGATGTCGTAATGCCCAAAATGGGCGAATCTATTCAGGAAGGAAAGATCCTTCGTTGGATAAAAAAACCCGGCGAGCGCGTAGAGCGCGACGAAATTATTCTCGAAATTTCGACCGATAAGGTTGATACCGAAGTACCGTCGCCCGCAGCCGGAATTTTAATTCAAGTACTTGCCAATGAAAATGATACGGTTGAAGTAGGAAAAACAATTGCAATTTTGGAAACAGAAGCGTCTGCCGCCGCCCATGCTCCGGTTGCCGCATCTCCGGTTGCCGCACCTATTCCCGGACCTGCACCAACAATTGCACCGCCCGCACCCGCACCGGTTATTGCCGCGCCCGCACCGGTTATTGCCGCACCCGCACCGGTTGTTGCCGCACCCGCCGCCGGTACTGCGACTGATATTGTTATGCCGAAGATGGGCGAATCTATTCAGGAAGGAAAAATTCTTCGCTGGCTGAAAAAACCCGGCGAGCGCGTAGAGCGCGACGAAATTATTCTCGAAATCTCTACCGATAAGGTTGATACCGAAGTACCGTCGCCCACAGCCGGAATTTTAGTCGAAGTATTGGCAGCAGAAAACGATACCGTTGAGGTTGGAAAAGTTATAGCCAGACTCGGAGCAAGTGCGGGAACACCCGCTCCGGTTGCGCCGCCCGCACCGGCAGTTGCGCCGCCCGCACCGGCAGTTGCGCCGCCCGCATCGGCAGTTGTGCCGCCCGCACCGGCAGTTGCGCCGCCCGCACCGGCAACAGTAGATATTCCACGATCCAGCAACGGACGCTTTTACTCTCCCCTTGTACGTTCAATAGCCGAGACGGAGCGCGTAACGCTCGAAGAACTGAACTCTGTTACAGGTACCGGCTTGGAGGGGCGCGTAACAAAGAATGACCTTTTGGCTTATATTGCTTCTCGCGGCAATGCCCCGAGTGCGGCATACGTTGCGCCGGCAGTATCTGCGCCCGTATATGCAGTTGCGGTTGCGCCGGCACCTCCCGTTACGACAGTACCTGCGGTTGCTTCGCGTCCGGTTGCGCCAATCAATTACGGCAACGATGTGGAAATTATTCCGATGGACCGTGTGCGCCAGCTTATAGCCGAGCACATGGTACGTTCCAAGCAAACCTCGCCTCATGTTACCAGCGTAATCGAGGCAGACGTTACGGCTATCGTAAAGCTCCGCGAAAAACAAAAATCGGCATTTGAAAAGCGCGAAGGTTTCAAGCTTACACTTACGCCGTTCTTTATGCGCGCAATAATTGACGCGGTAAAGGCAAATCCTATGGTCAACGTAAGTGTCGACGGAAAAAATATTATACGCCATAAACGCATAAACCTAAGTTTTGCAACTGCACTCGACGACGGCAATCTGATTGTTCCCGTGGTCAAAAATGCCGATGCCATGAGCATTTCGGGCATGGGACGTGCCGTATACGACCTCTCGACCCGCGCACGCAACAAAAAACTTGCACCGGAAGAAATTCAGGGCGGCACTATTGCACTAACCAATATGGGAGCCTGGGGAACACTTTTCGGTTCACCTGTTATCAATCAGCCGCAGACAGCCATTGTTGGCGTATATGCGGTACAAAAACGCCCCGTAGTCCGCGAAATCAACGGTGAAGACCTTATTGTTATACGCAATATGGTCTACATTTCGCTTACCTACGACCATCGGGTTATTGACGGTGCTCTCGCGTCCGGCTTTTTGGCCGCAATGGTCAAATCTCTCGAAAAAATGAACGAGAACACTATGGACGTTTAATTTATTTTTTATAGAAAATACGTAAGTAAGGCGGCCGGGCAAATAGTTCGAGCCGCCTTTTTTAATTTATTTTTTGGGCTATATTTATTACTTTTTATTTTATTATTTTTCCAATTCGATACATAATCTGGCTCGTCAGTGATTTTCCACTCGAATATATATATTAGAGTTGCGCCCTTTATCGTCCGAACAGGAAATTTTAACATCGCCGAGCGGCGGAATAAAGAAAACTGATTTGCCTGAATTTTCCGACATTAGAAATCTATCGTTAATATACCAATAGACCTTTTTAACATCATTATTCGCAATACAAGAGAGCATTATTTTACTGTCTTCGCCGCGCTCTACAATATATGTTTTTTCGTTTACAGGCGAGGTTATAGCAGGTGGTTTATCCCTGAAAATCCGGATGCAATTCGGATTATGTTCGGGAATTTTTTGACATGCTATACGCTCCGATTCGCAGAACGCGATTAATTCGGGCGGGATATTTGTATAATCAGCTTTTACATAGCCGTTTTCAGGCAAACATTCACCGCAATAGCTTACTGAGCTGTCAGGTGAAATAAACACTTTTTTTCGATGTTCGCAATGTTTATTCGACGATACTCCCGGAATATAATAATCCATAGTTAAATTATGACAGAAATCCGCCGGTAAATGTCCTGTTTCCGAGCATACATAACGAAAATCAAGTCCTTTCGGCGGTGCGAACCATTCATTGGATCCCGCATACTCCAATGAATTGAAAATAGCAAACAATAAAGGTGTCGCCGCGTCGGCCCCTGTGATATCAGGCGTTCCTGTGCCGATAAAATTCCCCAACCATACGCCTATGGTATAGCGTTTGTTAAACCCGATACTCCAAGCATCGCGCCGCCCGTAAGACGTTCCTGTTTTCCAAGCAATTTTTGGCAGTCTTAAACTGCTTTCGGCATTATACGGAAGGTCGGGGCGGGTAGGCTGCGTCAGAATTTCCGACAGCATATAAGCCGCTTGTGCAGAAATTATTTGCGCCGAGTCTGTCGATGCATCATTGATATATTGCGGCGGGCGATATATTCCGCCATTCGCAAAAGCGGCATAAAGCGCGGCAAGCTCTTCCAGGCTCGCACCGCAACCGCCCAAAGCAACAGACAGTCCCAAATTCCTTTTATCGGCAGCTATTCGGCGAAATCCGGCCTGCGCCAACTTAGCAATAACAATTTCCGGACGTAATTCATTCATAAGTTTTACGGCCGGCACATTCAGCGAAAAAGCAAGCGATTTTTCCGCGGTAATCAAACCGTTATATTTACGATTGAAATTCTCCGGAGCAAATCCGTCGAAATTTACCGGTACATCGGTTATTACGCTTTTAGGCGTAATAATGCCGCGGTCGAGCGCCATAGCATACATAAGCGGTTTCAAAGTGCTGCCCGGCGAACGAACAGCCCGCACCCCGTCGACCTGACCTTGATGTGCCGTATCGTAAAAATCTGAATTACCTATATATGCTTCTACTTTGCCTGTGCCGTTATTTATTACAATAACGGCAGCATTGAATATACCCGACAATGCTTTCACACGCGAATAATTAAAACATAAATTCTGAATTTTTCGCTGTACAGCCGGCACTATTGAAGAATGAATGACTGATTTATCGGAATACTGCCGCGCCAGACGCAATGCCAAATGCCTAGCAATTTCGGGCAGATTACGGCGTATTACGTCTAACGGTTCGGCGATGGCGTTGCGAGTTTCGGATTCGGAAAAAATATTCGACTCTGCGAATATCCGCAACCAACGATTGCGAGCCTCAATTATGGAATTATTGCTTTTGCCAAGCGCAAGCGAAGTCGGGCGATTCGGAATAACAGTCAAAGTTGTTATTTGCGCCGGTGAAAGTTTTGCCGGCATAACGCCAAAATACAGAAACGCAGCCGACTTTATACCCTCTATATTTCCGCCGTAAGGAACAAGGGCAAGATACATTTCCAAAATCTCTTCTTTATCATAATGAACTTCAAGCTGCAAGGCACGAAATATCTCGATTATTTTATTCCGAATACTTCGCTCCTTCGGTTCGAGAAGTCGGGCAGTTTGCATCGTTATGGTGCTCGCACCGGAAGTTGTTTTACCTTGAATAATATTGTTTACGGCTGCACGGACAATTGCCACCGGATTTACGCCTAAGTGCCAATAATACCATTTATCTTCTTTGGCTGTAAATGCGCGGCGCATAGCAGGACTAATGTCATCTGCTTCGATTTTCATGCGCCATTTATCGTCCTTTGCAAGCAAAGCGTGCATAACCGTTCCATCGGCTGCCACTATGATTTGCGAATAATGTATTTGCGGACGAAACGGGAAAATAATATCAAGAATAATAAAAATAATAATGCAATGAACTACACTCAATAAAATACGGCGAAAAAACAATTTACCGTATATTGCGCGAGCGATGCGAAGAAATAAATTAAGGATAAATGTCGGCATAAAATTAAAACAATCGAACAGAAAGTGCAAAAATACCTCGAAAAACAGAAGCAACAATCTTGAAAACCCGCTGTTTTTTTGAATTGATGCCGGAGCCTTAGAGTTGCCATTCAAAAATAAGAATGTGTTTTGAACGACTTTTGAAGCAATTTTAGCGAAGTTTACGATAAAGCATCACACAAATCTCAATAATGAAGCGAATCTTTGAATGGCAACCGTATACCGACGAAAGACGGCAAATATGGGACGATTTTGTGCAGACAAGCGACAACGGCGTAATTTTTCATACACGACGTTTTTTGTCGTATCACAGTCATGACCGTTTTTGCGATGCTTCTGCGGAAGTGTTTAAAAACGGAAAACTTTTTGCTGTTTTACCCGCCGTTGCCGTGGAACAGAACGGGAGGCGTGCGTTGATTTCGCATCAAGGGGCAAGCTACGGCGGTTTTGCCTATAATTCCGCGCTTAATCTGAAAGAGGCTTTCGAACTTGCGGATATTCTCGAAGAACGCGCACTATCTTTGAATTGTTCGCGGATACAATTAACGCTTCCGCCGTTTATTTATCAAGATAATTTTTCAAATTACATTGATTTTGCTCTTATCCAAAAAAAATATTCATATTTGAAACGAGAGCTTTCAAGTGCAGTCGCGCTATTTCCAGATACCAATAAAATGCTTGCGCATTATCGCATAGAAGCACGTGCCGCTGCCTCAAAATCGGAGCGTGCAGGCGTGGAAATTGCCGAGTGCGACCGTTTTGAAGAATATTATGAAATTCTTAAAGAAAATCTAAAAATGCGGCACTGCGTTACGCCGACTCATTCGCTTGACGAATTATTATTACTTAAACGATTGTTTCCGGCAAAAATTCGTCTGTGGGGTGCTTTTTTAGGTGATAAACTCATAGCAGGTGTATGTAATTTTACAGTTAATCCGCGTGTAGTTTTGGCTTTTTATATCAGTCACGACGAAAAGTATCAAGAATTTCGCGCAGTTAATTTATTGTTTCGTGAAATTATGAAACGTGCCGCCGCCGAAGGCTTTACGTGGCTCGACTTTGGTATTTTCACTGTAAATATGGAGCCGAACTGGGGGCTGGCGCGCTTCAAAGAGAACTTTGGCGCACGCGGTATTTTCCGCGATACATTCGTGAAAGATCTTTAAATTCCGGCATATTTTATTTCGTTGTAAATTTCAATCAATTCACCGGTAAATTGTTCGAACGTTTTTTCCGGCTTTGCATTTTTTTGCAAATTGCCGTATAATTTTTCTTCATTCAACAAGCGTGCTATTATTTCGGTTAATTCTCTTACGCTTCCCGGCGCAAACAGCAATCCGTTTATACCGTTCGACACAGCGTCGGTCAATCCTCCGATACGGCTTGCCACTACGGGAATTCCGGCAGCCAATGCCTCGACCGCAGTAAGTCCGCCCGTTTCCTCGACTAACGACGGAGCGACCGCAACATCTATTTTTTCCAAAATATCGGGCAGCTCCGCATAAGAATATTCGCCATGGAAGCGTATTAAATTTTTCCGGTCAATTTTTTTCAGAATTTCTGCATATTGCGGAGCGGCACCGCCGTAAAAATGCAATTCTATCTCTTGCTTACCGAATTGTTGCGCGGCCTCGACTAAAATATGCGCCCCTTTTATCGGAATAACCGAGCCTAAAAATCCAAGCCGCAAAATATCGTTGTGCTTACGTTCTTTGCGACAGCGCGAAATATGGTCAACAACGGGCGAGGCCTGCCGCAGAACACGAATATTGTCGGGATAACAACCCGCCGCAATAAATATTTCTTTTGCCCGCGAAGACGGTGCAATATGCAGAGATATGTACTCGGCCGTCGCCTTAACCGCATATTCCAATCTTTTCGCGTAATTGTGGGACGACGCACCTTTTCCGATACACTCGGCACATTTTTTACCGCTTGCTTCCGGCCCCGAGCATGGATTACCGTCGCCCGTAATCAAATACAGGCGCGGACATATAATCCAATAATTATGCGAGGTAAAAACAGAAGGAATATTGCGTTTTCCGGCATCTTCCGCAATTTTTATCGAAAGGTTAAAAAGATTGTGAAAATGAATAATATCGGGCTTAAATTCGTCAAGAAACGAAGAAAATATTTCGCTGATTCGCTTATCCTCTATTTCTCTGTCGGGGCGCTCTAAATCATAAAATAAAACCGGCCGGTTGTATATTCCAAGCAATTCAACCCCGAATTCATTGTACCGATGCACATAGTACGCTTCTTTTTCCGCAATATCTCTTGCTCCTGCATAAATTACGGCAACCTCAAACCCTTGTTTTACAAGATGTTCGGCCAAAGCACGAGGCAACAACGTTCCGCCGCCGTCATCGTCCCAGCCGTACATTGTCATCAATATACGTTTCGGTCTTTTTTTTAATATATTTTTATTTTCTAAATCAGAAGTTTTTTTTTTATGTTTAATTTCTTCTATTCGCGGCAACATTTTTTTGGCTCGTTCCAGCTCTTCGCGACCAACTGCAACGCCGTCTAATCCGATGTACCCGTCCCAAAATACTTGTTGGCTTTCTTCCGACCATACAAATTTGCCGTCGGACGTTAGCATAAGACCTTTAGCAGTGCGCGCTGCATTTACCGCCCGATGATTGAATTGCGTCATACGAAAATGCAACGGATATAATTTTTCATTCTCACGCTCCGCCCATTTAATTATTTGCAGATTTTCTTCGGCTGCCGCAATTTTTCCGACTGCTTTTTCGAGTAATTCTGTTCCTTGCCGTACATTTCCTATGCAGTACGACATAACGCCGCCGTTATTCAACATCGCGGTTGCAAACAATTCCTTTTCGGCCTCAGATAAATTTGTAGTTTCCAGTGATTTTTCATAATAGCCGAGAGCCAATTCAAAGTCTCGATAAGGGCTTAGGGCGCAAAGATTTCCGTAATCCCATAATGCAGCGGCGCGAGCAAGCGGCTCATTTTTATATTCGGATAATTCTGGATATAATTCTTCTATGGTAATTTCTGTGCGATATTTACGTAAAATCAACAACGTTTCCGTTATGGTTTTCCGTGCATTGTCGCTTCCGCTCACGCTGTCCGGACGCGACAGAAACAACCCCAGAGTTTCGCGTATATGCGCTGCCCGCGTTTTCCGTGCAACACGAATAAAAAACTCGTAATCGCCGGCAATTTTCCATTGAGGGTCAAAATAGCCGAGTGCATCATGCAACGAACGCCGCCACATAGGTTGCGCACCGAAACAAGAGCCGGATAATTGCGTTCCCAAATTAAAATCCGGCAACTCATAGCGCAGTTCCGATTGCGTTGTCGAAAATTCGTCGTTTTCAACCGATGTTACAAAAGAATCCGCATAAACAAGCCCTGTTTCGGGAAAATTGTCCAATGCATTCGCCATAATTTCAAGAGCATCGGCGCGGTGCCTGTCGTCGGTATTGGCATTAGTAATATATTTGCCCGATGCCAAACGCACACCACGATTCCACGCTTCGTAAATAGTTTCGCGAGTCGGTGTTTTAACATAAATAATATTCGGATATTTTTCTGTATATCCGCGTATGATTTCATCTTCATTTTCAGGCGATGCGCTGTTGATAACGATAACTTCCAACATTCCTTTTGTATAAAGAGTTTGCGCCAAAAGGTCGTCAAGTGCACCGCGTATGAATTTTTCGGATTTATATGTAGAAATTATTGCCGAAACAGATATATTGTCCCGTTGCATTACAGTGCTTTTAATTTCAATATTTTCGGTAATATTTAAAGGTGCTGCATTTGAAATTATTCCTAATCCGGCGGCTGTTTGGTCTATTGCCGCGTTTAATTTTACTGCAAAATGTTCGGGATTATATTCGGCATATTTTTTTTTTCCGCGTCGAATAATATCGTTTCGCAAAGCATCGTCGCTCATTATCAGATATATTGTTTCCGCTATTGCATCTGCGGAGTTAGGATCGGCCAGCAGGCTTGCTTCTCCCGCATGTTCGCGTATGCCCCGAATATCGCTTGTAATAACGGGACAGCCCAGCCCCCACGCCTCCGAAACCGGCGTATTTGTCGGCCCGAACATAGTAGGCATAACCAATGCCGTCGCTCCCGCATACAGAAGCGGCATATCTTCGTCGGGTACATAGCCCAAATAGCGACATAAATCCTGAACGCCTAATTGTTCGGCCAAATGCATGGCAATTTCGTAAATTTTTTCTCGTGCCTCTTGTTCGCCTCCTGTTCGAGAGCCGACCAAAGCAAGTGTTGCATCAATTCCGTAGCGCGAGCGCAAGATATGCAACGATTGAATCAGCCGTGCATGGTTTTTATGTGCCCAGAATTGAGCAGGGTAGAAAAAATATCTTTCGGGAAGCCGATATTTAACTTTTATTTCCGATATTTTTTCAGGTGTAATCGTTGATTTTTCGGGAGTATACGCGGGGGGCAGCGGCAAAACGAATAATTTTTCTGCCGAAATATAATTTCCGTAATAATTCAGAACATCTTCTTTGCCCGTTTCGCTGTCAACCAAAATTCCATCGGCAAATTTTGCACCGTTGCCGAAAAGATATTCGCGCCATTGCCATGTGCCGAGTGCCGAAACTTCGGGAAAATGCGGCTGAATACGATGTTGCAAATCGTGAAACGGCATTAAATAAGGCAGGCCGCTTTCGAAGGAAATCATTTCGGGTGCGGCAAAAAGTAAAATATCTATACCGAAAGAGCGAAAAAAATCTGCGGCGCGGCTATTGCACCCTTTTTCAAGAAGTTCGAGGCTGTTATCGGCCATTTTACCGGTACGGTCGGCATTTGTGGTGAAAATTTGCGACGGCACTTCCACTATCAGCCAATTTTCCGGAAAATAAGGTTTCAGCGGACTGCCGGGCGGCGTAAGTGCTATAAAACTATCGTTACTGCGATGCCGCAACGCATTGATCATCGAGCAGGCATATTGAAAGATACCGCCCGCAGTTTCATTAAAACTTGCAAAGAATCCTATTTTCATAATGTCCTGTTTTTAAATGTTCTTCCAAAAGTACACAACAATAATGCCATTTTACTGCGTATATCGAGAACAAGTAATCGCGATGCGATAAAGCATTGTTTTTTGTAAGTTGCGATTCCTTTCGGGCAAAATATATTTTTTTTGGAACTTAAGCATACTTTGCTTAGCCTAAGAAGCATCCAATGCTCGTTCGATGTTTTTCGCACAAGCGGCAACAGCGGGCGATGTGTTTTCTACGGCAGGGCTTGCGGCAGGCGCGTATATTGCGGAAGTTTGTACCGAAAACAATGGTAAATAACTTTTGGAATTGGCGGTTGCGAATAAATAAAGGAATGGATGAATCATGAAAACAGTTGCACTCTTTGCCATGCTGTTTCTCCTGAAAGCCGGCCTGCATGAGCGTCTTAGTGCGTATGACTCTGCGGCGTGGAAAATTCCGCCGCAAAGCGAATATCGTCCACGAATCGCGCTGGCTCTTTCGGGCGGCGGTGCGCGAGGCTTGGCACAAATCGGCGTAATTGAAGAATTAGAACGCGCCGGTATTCATATTGATTATATAGCCGGAACAAGTATAGGCTCGATAATCGGCGGATTGTACGCTTGCGGATATTCTATAAGCGAACTCGATTCTATAATGAAGTCGGCAAATTGGACTGAAATGCTTGCAATAGGTAGCGAACAAAATCGGTCGGACTTGTTTCTTGACCAAAAAATTGAAAATGACGGGAGCCTATTAAAGTTGCGCTTTAATAATTTCAAATTTATCGTACCCGAATCGGTCAGCGACGGATTGCGGCTTTCGGCTTTTCTGCGAAAATTGGTATGGAACGGCATCTATCACGCCGAAGGTGATTTTAATCGCTTGAAAATTCCTTTTCGTGCCATAACAACCGACCTTGCCTCCGGGCGCAGCATTTCGTTGAGCACAGGTGATTTGGTTACGGCTATGCGGGCAAGCTCCACAATACCTCTGCGTTATACACCCATTCGACTCGATTCCATGATACTTGTAGATGGCGGTATTTTTGCGAATATTCCCATAGAAGCGGCAAAAGAGTTTGCGCCCGACATAATAATTGCAGTCAATACAACTTCTCCTCTGTTTCGCCGTGAAGAATTGGACAAGCCTTGGAATTTGGCCGACCAAGCAATTTCCGTTCTTATGAGCGAGGCTACCAAAAAGCAAGCCGCCGGAGCTGATATATTAATCGAGCCGATGCTCGGCTCAATGCAAAACTCCGATTTCAGCACTATCGCCGGCGCCATTGATGCCGGCCGCGCCGCCACCATTGCGCAACTCCCTGCGCTTGCCGCATTTATACGCCGAAAAGAGGATTCGCTGTTGCTTGCCCGATACGCACCGTCATACGCCCTTTCCGATAAATTTTATGCCGCGTATAATTCTTCTTCCGTCGGCAGTACGCACGATTCGACAGCCGGAACATTCGTTCAAACAGTTCGTCGCCTACATTCTTCCGATGCTAATTCCACCCTTATAGTCAGTCGAGCTGAAGGTACTGACGATTTTTCAATTTATCCGCAAAAACGGCTTGGAATAAGAAACGTGGTTTGCTCAATTGTACCGCCCGTACTGCCCGATTCCGTATTCGGCCGCCCGCTCGATTTTGCGCTCGGACATTCCGCTACGCCAGAATTGCTTAAACTATGCGCCGAAACTGCTCTGCGGCAAACACGGTCTGCCGGCTATTCGTTCGCTCACGTAAAAAGCATCGTTTTCGACACTGCACTTTCTACATTGCGAATCGCCATAAACGCACCGCCTCTCGGAAAAATCGTCATTTATGGACTTAATCTCGTTTCTTCTTCCGTTTTAGAGCGAGAATTTCCAAAAAGCGGGCAATTCGGTGCGGCAGAATTGTTGCAAGGCTGGGAAAACATCATCAATTCGGGATATTTCGATAAAGCTGAGGTTATGCCGCTGTACGACTCAATATCCAATACAACGAACATTCTGGTAAATGTACGCGAAGCAGGTAATCAAATGTTGCGGGTTGGCGTTAGAATTGACAATGAACGCAATACGCAAGGCGTGTTCAATATGTCGCAAGGCTATATGTTAGGCGGCGAGAATCGCATTTTTGGACGCTTACAGATAGGAAGCGAAAGTAATTTAGGTACGGTGCTCGGAATCGAAGCTGCACGACTGTCCGACTCTTATTGGTCGCTGTCGGCAAGCGGCTACTACGACAGAAAAAACATATTTATATACGGCGACCGCCACGGTTTACCACGCGACGAATTCGAGCGCATTCGCAAAGGCGAGATTTTTGAGGAGCGGTTCGGCGCACGTGCGGCTATTACCACACAGATAGAAAAACAAGGCAAAATTTTTGCAGAAATTCGATTTGAGAAACAACGTTCTTATGCAGATTCGGCAATTGTAACCGCACCTTTTATGCCGCTCGGCACATTCAAAATCGGTTCGCGCTTCGATACTCAAGACCGCTCGTATTTTCCGCGTGACGGGCGTGTTATAGATTTGTCGCTCGAATCGAATATTTTGACAGGGCGCGACGGGCTCGGATTTTCAAAAATCGAGGTCTTTATCCGTTCGATATTCAGCACGGGGCGGCACAGCGTAATTCCGTCTTTTCGCTTAGGAATTGCCGATGCCACTATGCCGATTCCGGAATTTTTTGCTCTTGGCGGCGAAGATAATCTATATGGCAAACGCGAAAACGATAAGCGCGGACGACAAATCGTATCCGGCTCTTTGGAATATCGTTTTCACGCTCCGTTCTCATTGTTTTTTGATACGTATCTTTCGGCGCGATACGATGTAGGTGCAATATGGCCGGATTTTGCGGCCGTGAATTTCAGTGAATTTACACATGGAGTCGGCATTTCTCTCGCTGCCGATACACCCGTAGGGCCGGCTGCAATAAGTTTGGGGCGCAGTTTCTATTTCCTTGATAATCCGCCTACCGTCACTTGGGGAGAATTTTTGATTTATTACAGTATAGGCGTAAAATTATGACGATACGCCGATTAATCAGCTGACCTTGCAACTGTGATATATCGCGCAACAACTTCGTTTTTTATGTATTTTTGTGGTGAAAACTTCCAAGAAATTTCCTTACATCAACCTTGATTTTTGTATGAAACGCACAAACTTTTTTGAAATTCATAAACAACTCGGCGGAAAAATTGTTTCTTTTGCCGGATTTGAAATGCCAATTCAGTATCCTCGCGGTATTATTCACGAGCATAATATAGTGCGGAACGGCGTAGGCGTTTTTGACGTGTCGCACATGGGCGAGTTTGAAGTTCGCGGCAACGATGCTTTGGCGTTTATTCAAAAACTCACCACAAACGACTGCTCGAAGCTTGCACCCGGCAAAGCGCAATATTCGGCTATGTGCTATGGGAACGGCGGCATTGTCGACGATTTATTGGTATATCACTGCGGCGATTATTATATGCTCGTAGTAAATGGAGCAAATGAGGAAAAAGATTTCGCATGGGCTTTGGAAAATTCAAAATCCTTTGGGGATATTGAACTTACCGACGTTAGTGATGATATCAATCTTCTCGCGATTCAGGGGCCGCGTTCGCTCGATACACTTCAAAAGCTTACCGATGTAACGCTTGCAGATATTCCATACTATAATTTTGCTTTCGGCTCTTTTGCCGGAGTTGATGCAATTATTTCGCGCACCGGCTACACGGGCGAACTCGGCGCTGAAATTTATTTCCGCAGCGGCGGCGATACGGCTACGGCAGTATGGAATGCAATTTTCGACGCGGGTGCGGAATTTGGAATTGAGCCAATCGGATTGGGCGCACGCGATACCTTACGCTTGGAAAAAGGCTATTGCTTGTATGGCAACGAAATAGATGCTTCGACCCATCCTCTCGAAGCCGGTTTGGGTTGGATAGTAAAGCTCGCCAAAGGAGATTTCAACGGCAAGGTTGCCATCGAAGCGGCTAAATCGGCAGGCTTAACCCGTAAATTGACCGGTTTTGTGATGAAAACCGAGAAACTCATTCCGCGCCACGGCTATAAAATCATTATCAACGGCAAAGAAGCGGGAACGGTTACAAGCGGTAATATATCGCCTATTCTTAATACGGGCATAGGCTTGGGATATGTTCCCGTTAATTGTGCCGCGCCGGGCATTCAAATAGAAATTGCGGCACGCGGAACAACTTTTCCGGCTGAAACTGCTAAATTCCCGTTCGTGTAATTTACTTGCAAGTATAGGCAATTCAGCAAGTTGACGCATAAAATAAAAAATAAAAAAGCGCGATATTTTCCACTTGAACATCGCGCTTTTTCAGTCGTAGAGAAATGGGTTAAGCCTCGTCAGGCTCAAAAAGAAGCGAAGCAGAGTTGACACAATAGCGTAATCCCGTAGGCTTGGGGCCGTCCTCGAATACATGCCCCAAATGGGCATCGCAATTACCGCAAGTAATTTCCGTGCGCATCATTCCGTAGCTTTTGTCGACCGATTCCGCTATAATCGCACCGTCTGCCTTGTCGAAAAAGCTTGGCCAGCCGCAACCCGATTCAAATTTCAAGTCGGACTTGAAAAGTTTTGTACCGCAACAAACGCAATAATACACGCCTGTCCGATGCTCATTACAAAATTCTCCGGTGAAAGCACGCTCCGTGCCCTTGCGCCGCGTTACCTCGAATTGTATCGGCGTTAACAAGCCGCGCCATTCTTCTTCGGTTTTTATGATTTTCTCCATAAAGCACTCCGGAAAGATTCAAATTATTTTTTACGTTATTTTTCACGGCGGTCTTCGTAGCTTATCGGCTCCCAATCTTCGCCGCCGCACGGGATATTCGTCAGCGAAACGTGTTCGTCGTAAATTTTGCAGAGTTGGCCGGAAGCATCGAAATGTTTGCATTGCCCGCATAGCGTAGTTTCCTCCAGTTGCTCCATACGTCCGTAGAACATCGCGTATTGGCGATATGCAGGATAGAACACAAAGCCTACTACTGCAAAAATTGCAACCATCCAATAGTCGTAAAGATGAAAATATTCCATACAAATAAAACCAACCAAAACTATCAGCGTCATTCGCATTAATGCGCCGAATAATATCGAGCCGGTGGTATTAGATGGTTGTTTTCCTGTTAAATTTTCACGTCCGTCAGCAGTAAAACGCAGAAGGAATGCGTCGAGTATACGGTCGAGCATACAAGTTCCCGGAAAAATGCGGCATTGGCGTAGTTCGAAGTATAAAAACGCTTCAGTAAAAGTGTTATTGCTTGTAATTGTATATGGCTCGGAACATACAAAATTGACCTGAAATTTATTTGAGATCATTTCTAACTCGCCGACAACTGCAAATTATTCTTTTATGCTCCGCAGAATAAACCCGAAGATATTGCTGATATTATTTTCAATCACAGCAAAAATCTGCATTATTTATGTCTGGTACAGACAACAAATAGGTTTTTCATTTGGAAATTATTAACTTGTGATGCTTGTCGGTACGCTTTTGCATAAATAATAGAGTAGTTGTTACATTGTAAATCAATTAGTTAGACAATAATTCCATAAACCTGCACAAACTTCTAATACTTCATTGTAAAAATTTATATTGCGCAATCTTAATCGGTCGGATAATATC
>JADZAA010000127.1 GCA_020852855.1 Bacteroidota bacterium | reverse complement strand
GATGGGAGCGTGGAACGAATGAAAATACCAATGGTCTGATACGTCAGTATTTTCCGAAGGAGCAACAATTAGACAACGTAAAACAGGAGGAAATAGATGAGGTAATGAGACGATTAAACAACAGACCGCGAAAGGTGCTGAATGTTAAAACGCCAAGTCAAGTATTCTCAACATTTTTTCACTCTGTTGCACTTGACTGTTGAATCCGCCCAAGATAATACTAAACGGTTCCATAGATAAAAAAACACGCATAAATATTGTAATTTTGTAAAAAAGGCGGTGCAACCGGCTTATATCTGCCTAAATCACGTCGCTATCACTTTGTTAAATGGAATAAACACGTATGAACACATTCTTGCGATACTTTTCGATTACACTTTTATTTATCTTATTTGGAGCGCAAATGAGCGAAGCCGCCGAAACGCAAAAAAACGGCGAAAATAATCGGAATAACGAAAAGCCGGCCGAAATTCCGCCGCCGATTGTTACTAAACATACCCTTACAGTAAACGGAAAAAACATTTCTTATACTGCCTCCGCCGGCTACATGAAAATTTCTGACGAAGCCGGAAAGCACAAAGCAAGCATCTTTTATACCGCTTATGTAAAGGACGGCGAGCGTACCGAGTCAAGACCGATTACATTTGCCTTTAACGGCGGCCCCGGCTCGGCTTCATTATGGTTGCATTTCGGTGCGCTAGGACCAAAGCGCGTAGTTCTGGGCGATGAAGGCGAAATGCCGGTACCGCCTTTCCGCATTGTAGATAACGAATACAGTTGGCTTGAATTTACCGACCTTGTGTTTATTGACCCCGTAGGAACAGGTTTCAGCCGCCCGGCTGCCGACGAAAAAAAAGAACAATTTCACGGAGTTAAAGAAGATGCGGCATCGGTCGGGGATTTTATACGCCGCTATATGACGCAGAACAAGCGTTGGATGTCGCCCAAATATTTAGCGGGCGAAAGCTACGGTACTACTCGTGCGGCTGCTCTTTCGGGTTATTTGCAAGACACTTACGGAATGTATTTGAACGGATTGCTGTTAATTTCCAGCGTTCTCGATTTTCAAACCATTCGTTTCAGCGAAAGCAATGATTTGCCGTATGTCCTTTATTTACCGTCATATACTGCCACGTCGTGGTATCACAAGCGACTTTCGCCCGATTTGCAGGCAAATTTAGAAAAAGCCGTAAATGAGGCGCGGGAATTCGCTCTCGGCGAATACTTGCTTGCTCTTGCAAAAGGCGATAAATTGCCCGTCGCCGATCGTGAGCGCACAGCCGAAAAAATATCGCGATTCACCGGACTGTCGAAAGAATATGTATTGCAATCAAATCTGCGGATTAACAGCCAAAGATTTAATAAAGAACTGCTTCGCTACGAACGTCGCACGATAGGACGCTTTGACAGCAGGTTCAAGGGAATTGACCGCGATGCTGCCGGCGAAGGCCCCGACTATGACCCAAGCTATGATACAGGCGTTTACGGCCCTTTTGCCGCAGCCGTGAACGATTACCTACGCTCGACTCTCGGTTACGAAAGCGATTTACCCTACGAAATTCTTACCGGACGTGTTTACCCGTGGAATTGGGGCTCGGCAAGCGGTGGATATACTAATGTCGCCGAAACAATGCGCGAAGCAATAGTAAAAAATCCGAACCTTAAAGTATTTATTGCCAACGGGTATTACGACTTGGCAACTCCGTTCTTTGCAACCGAATATACCGTCGATCATCTGGCGCTCGAGCAGTCTTTGCGCTCAAATATCTCAATGGAGTATTATCCGGCAGGGCACATGATGTATGTTCAAAAATCATCGCTTATCAAGCTGAACGCCGATGCCAAAAAATTTATGGAAAGCAACGGTAAAAAATAATGCTGACATTGTTGCTTTCATCGTCGGACAGCGACATTGCGTATGCTGCAAAATTGTTGCAAGAAGGCGAAACGGTAGCCTTTCCGACTGAAACGGTCTATGGACTCGGTGCTTGTATTTTCGACGAAGCGGCCGTCAAAAAGATTTTTGCTGCAAAGGGCAGACCGTCGGATAATCCGCTTATTGCGCATATTTCCGCACCGGAACAAGCCGCCGAAATAGCACGTGATATCCCGACTGAATATGACGTTCTCTCGGAAGCATTTTTTCCCGGGCCGCTGACTGTTGTTCTGAGACGTAAATCGAATGTTCCCGCTATTGTTTCGGGCGGATTGGACACGATAGCGATAAGAATGCCCGCTCATTCCGCAGCACTTAAATTGATAGAGCAAGCAGGGCAACCTGTTGTTGCACCCTCTGCCAATAAATCCGGGCGGCCAAGCCCCACTTGTGCAAAGCATGTTCTCGACGATTTGAACGGAGAAATTGCGGCGGTAATTGACGGCGGAGAATGTGACGTGGGAATAGAATCTACCGTAGTGTCGTTGATAGACCTCGAACGCCCGCCTGTTATTTTAAGACCCGGTTCAATTTCTGCCGAAGAAATAGCCGCCGCATTGCAATGTTCCGTAGAGTATTCGACGGATAAAGATGTGGCCGCTTCGCCGGGTGTGCGTTATCGGCATTACGCACCGAACGCAAAAGTAGAACTTGTATTTCCGATGCAGAAAATACCGGAAATCGGGAATTGTTCAGTTGTTCTTGCTTCGTCGCCACCGCAAGAAATACCAAGTTCCGCAGAATTTCGATTCCTTTCTGCTGCAACGCTTTACGCAGAACTACGCCGCGCCGACAAAAAAAATGTCTCCGCAATTTTTATTCTGCTTACTCCGGATATTACGGCACAAACGGGCTTGATGAATCGCTTAACCAAAGCGGCATGTATAGCCGACGAACCGCAGAAGTAATTATACGCCAAACTTGTTTGTAAAACGCCGTGTTCCGAAATACCGGCAGAACATACTGCCGGAAAATAATCTTCATTCGTAATTGGCAATATGAAATAATCCTATATATGCGCCGTTACATTATCGGGTTTTTCGCTGCAATTCTTGCTCTTCAATGAAAAAAAACATATTTAACGGCGAGTGCGTTTACCGTTTGCCTAAATTATCGAGGTGTTTTTTCGCACTCATTTTTTTTCTTGTACCATTAGCGTCTTTCGGACAGAAGCTTTTGATTCCGATGGACGCTTCTCAAACCGACCATTTAAAATCCTACGGCATTGCATATTGGATTTTAACGCAAGGCGCAGAGGTAGATTGGTTGCTGAACTATCGCGGCGGCTCGTTTATGATGGATAATTCGCCAAAAACAGCAGCCGAATGTAGAATACGCGGTGTTTATTTTGAGGAGTTAAGCGGCTCCGAGGCAGCGCAAATATACGCCGAAGTACAGTCGGAAAACGTAAATATGGACGTGGTGAAACTTGAAAAACCGCCGCGAATAGCCGTATATGCACCGCCCGGGTTCAAGCCCTGGGACGATGCCGTAACGCTGGCTATGGAATATGCCGAAGTGAAATATACCAAAATTTGGGACGAGGAAGTACTGAACGACTCTTTGCGGAATTTCGATTGGTTGCATTTGCATCACGAAGATTTTACGGGGCAATACGGCAAATTCTTCTCAAGTTTTGCGGGTGTGCCGTGGTATATTCAGCAGGTTGCTCTTTTGGAAAGTACGGCGCGGAAATTAGGCTATGCCAAAGTTTCCGAATTGAAAAAAGCCGTAGTTGAAAAAATACGCGATTATGTGGTGAATGGCGGATTTATGTTCGCAATGTGCAGTGCTACCGACACTTACGACATAGCTTCGGCCGCAAAAGGCGTTGATATTTGCGAGGATATGTTCGATGGTGATCCGGCGGACCGGCAGGCCAATAAAAAATTGGACTTTTCGCGCACTTTTGCCTTTGAAAATTTTGCTCTGGAAATGAATCCTTATGTCTATGAATATTCAAACATCGACGTAGGGCCTACCACATTAAGCAATCCTTCGGCCGATTATTTCACTTTATTCGATTTCTCGGCGAAATACGATCCCGTGCCTACAATGCTAACACAATGCCATGCAAATGTTCTGCGCGGATTTTTGGGGCAAACGACGGCTTTTCATAAAAATTTGATAAAAAAATCGGTTACGCTGTTAGCCGAGCGTGAGGGAACGGACGAAGTAAAGTATATTCACGGGAATGTCGGACGCGGCACTTTTACTTGGTATGGCGGCCACGATCCCGAAGATTATCAACATGCAGTTGGCGATCCGCCAACCGACCTTTCTTTGCATAAAAACTCACCGGGCTATCGACTGATATTAAACAATATTCTTTTTCCCGCCGCAAAGAAAAAAAAGCAAAAAACCTAAATGTAACAATAAAACGGAAAAATGCGCCAAGAGCAGTCAAGTTCTCGGCGCATTTAGATTTACGCTATTTCGGAGTTTTACTGGTTATCTATTTGGGCGCGTTGCAGACGGCCGCTGTAATCCACGTATACCGTTTTCCATTCTGTAAAAATATCGAACACTGTCCAACCGCCTTCGCGATGTCCGTTGCCAGTTCCTTTTATGCCGCCGAACGGCATGTGCGCTTCGGCACCTATTGTCGGTGCGTTAATATATGTAATGCCCGCCTCGATGTCGCGTATTGCCTGAAAAGCCGCGTCAACATTCGCCGTGAAAATAGAGCTTGACAGACCGTATTCGCAATAATTGGCAAGTTCTATTGCATGCTCCAAATCTCGCGCTTTGCTTACTGCCAACATAGGCCCGAATACTTCTTCTCGGAAAAGCCGCATATCTTTGGTTACTTCGGTAAAAATTGTCGGCTTGAAGAAATTGCCGCAAGCTAAATCTCCGTCTGTGGCACGTTCGCCGCCAAGAGCGCAAAACGCACCTTCTCCGCGGGCTATTTGCGCATAATTTTCTATTTTCTCGAGTTGTCTTTTATTGATTACCGGGCCTACTTGCGTTTCGGATTGAAGCCCGTTGCCTAAGCGCAATGCGGTTGCTCGAGCGATTAGTTTTTCTAAAAAATCGTCGTGTATGGCCTCGTGCAGGATAAGTCGCGATGTGGCGGTGCAACGTTGGCCGGTTGTGCCGAACGCGCCCCACAGAACGCCCTCGAGAGCAAGTTCCATATTTGCGTCTTCCATAACGATTTGGGCATTTTTGCCGCCCATTTCCAACGAACATTTCTTGTTCATTCGTCCGCAATCGGCCGCTATGGCCTTGCCCGTAGCCGTAGAACCGGTAAAGCCTATTACTTTCACATCGGGGTGGGCTACTATTGCCGCGCCGGCCTCCGCATTACCGTGAATCACGTTGAACACGCCTGCCGGAAGTCCGGCTTCAGCCAAGATTTCGGCAAATATCACGCCCGAGTGCGGCGCGTCGTCCGATGGTTTGAACACCACAGTATTTCCGCACACGAGAGCCGGAATAATTTTCCAACTCGGCACGGCAACCGGAAAATTCCACGCAGTAATAATTCCGCAAACGCCGACCGGGTTGCGAAAAGAAAGATTCATTTTGTTGGGCATTTCGCTTGGCGCATTATATCCGAAAAGTCTGCGCCCTTCGGTTGCTGCGTAATAGCAAGTGTCAATAGCTTCTTGTATGTCGCCCCGTGTTTCAAACAGCGGTTTTCCCATTTCACGAGTCATTATCGCGGCGAGTTCGTCTTTACGACGCTCGAATATATCGCCTGCTCTACGCAAAATATTGCCACGTTGCGGTGCCGGAACAAGCCTCCATGAATGAAACGCCGCGCTTGCTGCCGCCACTGCCGCGTCTGCGTCCGAACTGTCGGAAAGCGGAAATTCGCCTATAATGTCGCGCGAGTCTGCCGGATTTATATTCTGAAATACGCGCCCGTTGTTTGCGGGAACGAAAACGCCGTTAATGTAATTGCTGAATTGTTGCATAAGTCCTGCATTATTGATAAAAGAACGTATTGTAGGTTTGGCAGTTACAAAAATATCGCTTATTTTTCACGTAACGAACGAAACGCTATGCCTCTGTTTTCAAAATAAAATTCCGGCATGCGTATAATCTAAATTTAATTCTATTCAGAAAAAGTATGGCTATCGAACCCGGAAACGATTATTTATCGGAAGAATTGCAACGGCTAAAAGATGAAAACCGTAAACTTTGGGAGGAAAACAAACAACTGCGCGAACAGCAGTTCTATCTTGAAGGTCCGAAATCGCGCACAAAAGAATTTCTCTTTGCAATAAAAATATTTTGGGAATTTATTCGCGGTTTCCGTGCTTTGCATTTCGTCGGGCCTTGCGTTACGGTATTCGGTTCGGCACGATTTGCAGAGGGGCATCAATACTACGAGCTTGCGCGGAAAGTAGGGAAGGCATTGACGAAACTCGGCTTTGCTGTTATGACCGGCGGCGGCCCGGGTATTATGGAGGCGGCTAATCGCGGCGCATTCGAGGCCAACGGCAATTCGGTTGGGGCGAATATTACTCTGCCGTTCGAGCAAAAACCAAATCCTTATATGCAAAAATGGGTGGATTTTCGCTACTTTTTTGTTCGTAAATACTTGTTGCTCAAATATTCTTACGCTTTCGTGGTTATGCCGGGCGGTGTCGGAACAATGGATGAACTTTTTGAAACGCTTACTTTAATTCAAACTAAGAAAATTATTGATTTTCCCGTTGTACTTATGGGAACAAGTTTTTACGGCGAATTGATTACTTTTCTCGATAGAATGGTGCTTGAAGGCACAATTGCGCGTTCAGACTTAGACCTGTTTCTGCTGACCGATGACGTAGATGAGGCAATGGCACATATTCAAAAATATGCAGTCGAGAAATTCCGTCTCAGAAAAAGTAAAATGCGTCCGGTTTTAGGCGAGGGATAATTCGGCGAAAAAACATTTGTTTTACTTCTGGATTTTTGCGTCGGTTAATTATTCAACGCAGAATTTAAAATCCGCCGATAATTAAAAGAAAAAAGAGAATAACAGCGGAAAATAACGTGCTGAAAAATAATAAAAAATCCCTTATATTTCAAGGGATTTTTTGTTTAATCAGATTTATTTGGCATTATCGTAAATTATTCCGTATCGAGCAGAGAGGCGGGGAATGATGCGGCAGCGTCGGCAAATTCGGCATCTTTCGGGCCGGCTACATTTTTCATTACGGCAATAAATTGGTGCGGCGAAGAGGTCATGCGCAATTGCTGACCGTCGGAAGAAGCGGATGCGAGGCGCGATGTCCAACCAAGCCTTGATTTTCCGTCAAGAACCAATTGCGGCGCGTAACGACTGTCGAGTGCAAGTGAGATTTTGAAACCGACTTCGCGTCCGGCGTAAAATTCAGCCAGCGAAGCCAAGCGCAAATACATATTTCCCGTAGGGAGCAGACTCTGAAATTGCTCGTAGGTTAATTCCGAAAAGCAAATCTCTATATCGGCATGCTGGTCCCACACCTTAGAGCCCACTATTGCAGTTTTACCCAAAGCATTGTTAACTCCGTTGGTTCCAATCTTTGTGATTTGGCTTTCTTCGAGAGCGTACCATTTCCCGCAAAATGAGCGAACTTCGACTTTAAGACCGAAAAAATTACTCAATACCGTTTGCAATCCGACTACAGAGCGTGGTTTTTGTGCCATTATGCCGGCAAATCCCAGCAAGAAACGGTCGCTCATGCCGAGTCGGCCGCGTAATTCGTCCATTCCGAGCCCAATCAGCGAGAATAGATAGCGGGCAAAATGACTTTTCTCCGGAGGCTTGAAATCAAAAGCAACGCGATGACGCTTGCGAAGCCTATAGAAAATAGAAATAAGGCGATGATTGAAAATATCGAGAAACTCGCGCATGGTGTGGTCTTTTTTGCGCGAACGCTCGATGATAAGTTCTGTGTAAGTAGGCGGAAGCGGCCCGAAATGTCCGGCAAGCCCCATAAAATTGGCAACTATTTCTGCACGACGCTCGCCTTCGTTAACAGGTCGAATATCGGCAAGGTCTGTGGGCGGAAACTCCAAGCCTACCGATGAGCGAAAACGTACCGCTTCGAGCGCGGGGTCAATATCTTCGCCTATCGGATTTGCAGTAGAGATGCGCAATACTTCAAAAAGCCGTGCCGCCTGATAAAATTCATAGCGATATCCGGCTGCATACATATCCGATTCTACAGAACGATTTGTTCGCCTGTCATTGGCTGCCATCGCTTCCATTCTCCTTTCCGCTGATTGCTGCGTATAACCAACTGCGTGAATGAATTAACCGAAGTGTAAAGTGCGAAAAACCGATTGAGAACGGAAGCAAGCGCAAATGCACTTCCGCCCACGTACATATCGTTATTAAAGCGCAAAGTAATTTCATAGCCTCGGCAGAAGCCTCGCCATGCATCGTTGCCTATGCGCCGCACCACGCGCCGAGCTGTCATTTCCTCTATGCCCGCTATTTGTTGATTTACAGACGGGTCGTCGCTGATATTGTACAGCTGCAATATCTCGCGAAATGCCATTAGTCCGTCGTTACCATTGGCTAGTGACAGAAAGTTCAGCGAAAGATGAGAAATAAGCCGCCACAGCGACGCACCGGCATAAGGCGGGTCTAATTGCGGCGTTGGTTTCGTGATATTTGTAATTTCAGTTACGGGAGCCGGTTGCTCGATTGTTAATGTAGTGGATACGGGTATTTGCTCCGCCAAATGCCTGTTCATACATAAAGTATGCGCGTACACGATTTGAGTGGGAGGCTCTACCGGACGATAGTTCAAATCCAAAAAGGAAAGATACATTTCCGTGCCGGGTAAATCGTCGCGGCCGGTCAGTTGCATACGTGCATACCAATATGAACTGTCTTGCGGCGATAAATCTTCGCTATGGCGATACGAGAAAAAAGGGTCTATGGTATGCCCGCTGTCGGTTACGTCGGACGCGGCACTGACTTTCTGAATCGAGTAAACCTCAGTGGAAAACTCGCGGCGCATATCGGGTACGAGCTGATATTCCGAGCGACGATGGTCTAAACGAATAGGCTCGCTGATTTTCGGAAAAAGATTGATAATAGGCGCACAGCCAAGCTGGAAAGTGTCTTTGCTGACGGCAAGCCGACTTGGTGCGGTTTGGTCTAACAGAAACAGAATATCAACGTAGTTTTTTGAATCATGTCTGTCCAAATTATGCAAATCGAAGAAGAGGAATTTCTCCGGGAAAGCGAAATACTCTTGCAACAGACGATATTGCGGATGAGAATTACCCGAAAACGGAAGTGCCTCTTCGTCGGCAGCAAAGCCGACGTCGGTAATGGAATCTTCGGGCAACATAATCGGCCGCATACTGTCTTCGGACAGCAATGCAATGCCTGCTACATTACAAAACAGCAACTCGTAAAGTACATTTACAACAGTTTTTTCGCCGTTCAGATAAAAGCGCAAAGTGTTCGGCGCGATTTCGCGCATAGGTGCGCCGAGAGCTTTTATGCGCAAGCGCAGGACCGTGGCTACATTATGTCGCGTGTCGAGGAAGTCATACTTGGCTGTAGACTCAAATCCTGCAAATTCAACTTCCACAGGCAATAAATTAACCGGATAGCAAGTTCTGAATTTGATATTTATGCCTTTCTGCGAAGCGGCGTTTACTTGTGTGTGTTTGGGCAATGTATATCCGGCTGTTAATTTTCCTTGTTTCGGGTCGGGTTTGAAACGCGCTATCGCCATAGAAGGCGTAGGATTAAGATAATGCGGATATAGCAGGGAAAGCAATGCGGACGTAACTTCCGGAAATTCGCCGTCAATTTTCTTCTGAATCCTTGCCGTAAGAAATGCGAATGATTCAAGCAAACGCTCCACGTGCGGGTCGGGCGATTGGTCTACGCTCAACTCAAGACGTGCTGCTATTTTAGGATACTTTTTCGCAAATTCCAGACCTGATTTGCGCAAATACGAGATTTCGCGCTGATAATATTCGAGTATATCGCCGGTATTATCGGACTTCATTAACTTCCGCCTTCCCGTGCATATTATTGTACAATGTTACCGTAAAAGATAATTGCTCAACGATGTTTGCCACCATTATTACGCCGTCTAATCTAAGCATAAGCGAACGACTGCCTATATCGTAGCGTTCAAACGAAATTTTTGTGCGTTTAATTCGCGGCTCGAACGCCGAGATTGTGCGTGCCAGCAAAGCGCACAGTTTATTTTCTTTTTCGGGAGTTAAAGGGTGAAACAATGAAAAAAGATCGGGTATGCCGTAATTAAACGTTACGGGTGTTTGTTTTTCCAGCATAAATTGCGGTATTGGCGATCGCGTATTCAGCAACCACGTTATTTCGCGACGCACTGATTCGCGTAACTCGTTTTTATTCAACACTTTGAACGTCTGGCGTTCTATCGGAACAAGCGGGTACTCGTCGGTAAGCCGTTCCAACAAAGGCGGCCTTGCTCCTTGTATTTTTTGCATCGTCATCGGCAAAACTCCGGTTTGCAACAATATTATTATGCTTTGTCGCTTTATGTTATTTGCTAAATTACGAGATTGCTTTCATTTTAGATTTATTTTTCCCAAAATATACGATATTTTATATTTTCACTTGTCGCCGGCGCGATTGTTCAGCGTAAATTTCTTGTTTCGGCCGTTTGTCGAAAACTATGCATAAATTACTTTGTTGACAGCTATTTATGGCAAAAAAATTAAAAACACAATACAGATGCAAAGAATGCGGCGCGGTTTCGACTCGTTGGAGCGGGCGTTGCCATCAATGCGGCGCGTGGGAATCTCTCGTAGAGGAGATAGAGCGCGAGGAAAATGCCGTGCATCGCGGTAAAATAGGCGATTTATCCGTAGCACCGTCGGTAGCGGGCATTATGCGGCTTGGCGATATAGATAATGCGGACTCGCCGCGTATTCGCACGGGAAGTGAGGAATTCGACCGCGTGCTCGGCGGCGGCATTACGCCGGGCTCGCTGATATTGGTAGGCGGCGACCCTGGTATAGGCAAATCAACTTTGATGCTTCAAATGTGCGCCGCAATAGAGCGATTTAATCCGCTGTATGTTACGGGCGAAGAATCGCTTCGGCAAATTAAACTTCGTGCTTCGCGCTTGCCCGAACCGCCCGAATCGTTGATGTTGCTTGCCGAAACCGACATAGGTGTTATTCTGCCCGCAATTGCTGGGGCAAATACAAAAATTGCGGTTATAGATTCGATACAAACAATGTATTCCCAATCGGTTGATTCTGCACCGGGCGGAATTGTGCAAGTGCGCGAATGTGCGGCCGCACTGATGCAATTGGCGAAACGCAACGGTATTGCAATATTTGTAATCGGGCATGTAACCAAAGACGGTATGATAGCCGGTCCCAAGCAATTAGAGCATTTAGTTGATGCAGTTTTGCAGTTTGAAGGCGATAAGACGTATTCCTACCGTATATTACGTGCCGTAAAGAACAGATTCGGTTCTACCAATGAAATCGGCGTATTCGAAATGGTGGAAGCCGGCCTGCGCGAGGTGCCCAATCCGTCCGAAATATTTTTGGCGCAACGCAATCGCGAAGATTCCGGCAGTGCCATAGTTGCCACAGTTGAAGGAACGCGCCCGCTTTTGATAGAAGTGCAGGCTCTGGTAACTCCTACGGGCTACAGTGTGCCGCAACGCAGTGCTACCGGTTTTGAATACAGGCGGTTGCAAATGATACTTGCCGTATTGGAAAAACGGTTGGGAGTGGATTTCAGACATCAAGACGTGTTCGTAAATATAGCCGGAGGAATTTCGTTGAACGATCCTGCTATGGATTTGGGAGTGGCGGCTGCGATAGTCAGTTCTTTGCGCGATGTTCCGCTCGACTCCACTATGGTAATAATCGGTGAAATAGGTCTTTCCGGTGAAGTGCGCCCTGTTTCCGCCATAGACCAGCGGCTTGCAGAAACTCAAAAACTCGGCTTCAAATCTGCACTTTTACCTGCGTCGAACGCCGCTAAGGCGTTGCGGCCAAAGGGATTGAATCTTATTCCCGTTGAGCGTATCTCGCTCGCTTTTACGCAACTTTTCAAATAAAGGGCATTTACAGCCTTTGGATATTTTAACCGAAAAAAAGCCGCCCCGATTGTATTCGGAACGGCTTTTTTTTATTTTTTGCAGACGAATTACTGACCGATTGAAGCACGATAGGCTGCCGCGTCGAGCAAAGAGTCGAGTTCTGCGGGATTGGATAATTCAATTTTTACAAGCCAGCCGTCACCGTAGCAGTCGCGGTTCACAGTATCTGGCGCGTCGTTAAGCGCGGCATTTACTTCTATGATTTTTCCGCTTACGGGTGCATATAAGTCGGAAACGGTTTTTACTGCCTCGATAGTACCGAAAATATCGTGATTCGACAATATTGCGTCGCCGTTCGGAATATCAAGATAAACAACGTCGCCGAGTTCGCTTTGGGCATGGTCGGTAACGCCAATAGTACCGATATTGCCTTCGACGCGCACCCATTCATGGTCTTTGGTATAGCGTAAGTTTTCCGGGAAATTCATGTCAGCTCCTGTTTATGGATAAAATCGAATCGTGAGTTATACTTTCCAATCGTGAGTATCCACGTATTTTGTATCGAATACGCCGGCGATAAAATCGGGATTATCCATCATCTTACGATGAAAAGGAATGGTTGTGTGTATCCCCTCAATTATAAATTCGTCAAGCGCACGTTTCATTTTGGCTATTGATTCGGCGCGAGTAGGTGCGAACGTAATCAATTTGGCCACAAGCGAATCGTAATACGGAGGAATTGCATATCCCTCGTAGATATGCGAGTCAATTCGAACACCGTGACCGCCCGGAAAATGTAAGCTCGTTATTTTGCCCGGCGACGGGCGGAAATCATGATGCGGGTCTTCTGCATTTATGCGGCATTCGATGGCATGCAATTTAGGCTCGTTTTGCGCCACAGATAAAGGCAAGCCGTATGCAATGCGAATTTGTTCGCGCAACAAATCAATGCCCAGAGCAAGTTCCGTAACCGGATGCTCCACTTGAATGCGCGTGTTCATTTCCATAAAGTAAAAGCGGCGATGCTTATCCACGAGAAATTCGATTGTACCCGCGCCTTCGTAATTTACGGCTTTTGCTCCTCGGACGGCTGCTTCGCCCATTGCAGAGCGCAGTTCGGGAGTCATAATAGGCGAGGGCGATTCTTCTATAAGTTTTTGATGCCGCCTCTGTATTGAACATTCACGCTCGTTCAGATGCGTTACATTTCCGTGCGAATCGCCGAATATCTGTATTTCTACGTGGCGCGGCTCTTCGATAAACTTCTCGATATAAACATTGGGGTTGCCGAAAGCGGTTTCGGCCTCGTACCGTGCCATAGTAAAAAGATGCTCGAGTTCCGACGGGTCGGATACATATCGCATACCTTTACCGCCGCCACCCGCAACAGCCTTAATCATAACGGGATAGCCTATTTCCGATGCAACAGACGCGGCTTCTTCAAGTGTTTCAACGATGCCTTGACTGCCCGGCACAACGGGTACGCCGGCTTCGCGCATTGTGTCTTTTGCCATTGATTTATTGCCCATTCGCACAATTGCGTCGGGGCTGGGACCGATAAATCTTATGCCACATTCTTTGCATATTTCGGCAAACATTTCGTTTTCAGCCAAAAAGCCGTAGCCCGGATGAATTGCATCGGCTCCGGTTATTTGTGCCGCCGATATAATCGCCGGAATATTCAGATAGCTGAGTTTGCCTTGCGGCGGACCGATACAAACCGCTTCATCGGCAAAGCGCACGTGCAAAGAGGTTCGGTCGGCTGTGGAATAAACCGCAACCGTCTTTATATCCAACTCTTTGCAGGCGCGTATAATGCGCAGGGCAATTTCGCCTCTGTTTGCGATTAAAACTTTACGTAACATTCGTCTGTTAATCCGGTTGAATGATAAACAACGGCTGATTATATTCCACAGGCTGTCCGTTTTCCACAAGGACTTTCATAATCATTCCCGCACAATCAGACTCGATGCTGTTCATAAGTTTCATCGCTTCCACAATGCACAATGCGTCGCCAACGGATACTCGACTGCCGACTTGCACAAACGGCTCGGCTCCCGGATTCGGCGCACGGTAGAATGTGCCGACTATCGGAGAAAGAACAGTATGCTCGTTGTTTATTGCAGGCGCGGGTGCGGCGGAAACGGGTATCGGTGCAACGGGTACGGGCGCGGGCACAGGTGGAAGCGCGGGTGCGGAGTACATCATTGGAGCGGACACTAACTCCGGGTGTTGTCGCGAGATATGAATATGATTGCCGTCGCTTTCCACGCTTAATTCCGTAGCGGTGCTGTCATCGAAAATTTTGAGCAATTGCCGTATGTATTCGAGATCCATCGTAACGACTCCTTGATAAGTTGCAAGCGAATAAAAAGAGCGTGTATCTCAGCAAAAATCGAAGAAACACGCTCGGTTTGTAAAGTGTCGAGATTTGGAAGCCTATTCTTTAACCCGCTCGATATAATCGCCGGTGCGCGTGTCGATACGCAGTAAATCGCCTTCGTTTACGAATATCGGAACATTGATAATTGCACCTGTCTCAAGGGTTGCAGGCTTCAATACGTTGGTCGCTGTATCGCCGCGCACTCCCGGTTCGGTAGCCGTAACGCGCAAATGTACATGAGGCGGAAGGTCAGCCGAAAGGCAGGTTACATCGTTGAAAGCAAGCTGAACTTCCTGTCCTTCTTTCATAAATTTTGCCGTATCGCCAACCACAGTCGAATCTACGAAATGTTGCTCATAAGTATTCGGGTCCATAAATACGTAAGCGTCGCCGTCACGGTAAAGATATTGATAATTGCTGCGCTCAACCCGTACAAATTCAATGGTTTCGCCGGAGCGGAAACGATTCTCGAGAAGTTTGCCTGAGCGCAATACGCGCATTTTTACCTGATAAAACGCCCGCAAATTGCCCGGCGTGCGGTGCTCGGACTCTAAAACGGTACAAAGTTCATTGTTGAAACGTATTACAGCGCCCGGACGCAAATCTGCCGTTGTTGCCATAAAATTCCTGTTTGTTGCCAAATCCTTTTCTTGTGAGGTCTCGGGCGGATTCGAACCGCCGTAGGAGCTTTTGCAGAGCTCTGCCCAGCCACTAGGCGACGAGACCAATTGTAAAGCGGCGCAAAAATACGAAGTTTTCCGCAAACAATCTAAATCTTGAATGATATTGAACAGCTTCCGCTTGCCAAATGACGGCCGTTTCGTATTTTTGCCACGCTTCCTTAGCTCAGCCGGCTAGAGCAACTGACTCTTAATCAGTGGGCCAAGGGTTCGAGTCCCTTAGGAAGCACATAATTTAAGCCCTTTGCAAATAATAACTTGCAAAGGGCTTTGTTTGTTTCTAAGCGATAAATAAAAAAGTTTTATATTTGCAAGTAGTATGAGAGTAGCCTTAATTCTAAGGCTTTCCTTGTACCATTAGGTACAAAATCTCGGCATCCAAAAACGGTATTACTCAGCAATCCAATACGTCCGATATTTTTGCCGATTCATTGTAAAGCATTGTGTGTAAAGCGTTTCGCAACCAGTTTCCACATCAAAACCGCCCAATACGCGCCTATTAAGCCGCCGGCAATTACATCGCCGAGATAATGTTTGCAAATTGCTGCACGGCTAAAAGCAACCAATGCGCCTGCCGACCAAAACAATATACGAAAGCGCGGAAAAATCAAGCCTAATGCAACTGTTGCGCTTATAGCAGTGGCAGAATGACCTGAAGGGAAAGAGTTGCGGCCAAAATCAATCGCAAAAGCGAAGAAATCGAAGCCATATAGCCCGTTTTCAAAGAATTTTACCGGACGATAGCGACAAATCGTTATTTTCAAGATGTTTACGGCAATTCCCGAACCGGCAACAGATGCGAACATAAACAACGATTGCAATGCAATCTGCCTTTTCAGTTTCCAAAATACAAGCGTAATTATCAATGAAGGAGCAAGTGTCCAAACCGAATCGCCGGCATCTGTAATAATTTCAAAAAAGCGAATCGGCCATATTCCTGCAATACTATTGAAAAACACGGCGAGCGGCAAATCTATTTGCCAAATGCAAATTCCGCAAAAAATAATCGCTGCAATCGGTAAAAGCCATTTTTTCGCGCTGTTCATAAGATCTACACTCCAAAACGCCCTTGTCGTCCGCGTTGCCTGCCGCGCATAAATTCCTCGGTGCTCATAATTGGTTTGCCTTCCGGTTGTATTTGAAGCAGGAATAGTGCTCCCGTGCCGCAGCTTACGCGGAAACCGTCGCTTGACATATCAAATTCACCCGATTGGGCAGAATTTTCATTCTGAACGTCGGCTATGGCGCAGCGATAAATTTTAAATCGCTTGCCGTCGAGCATAGTCCACGCGCCGGGAACGGGCGAAACGCCGTGTATGAAATTGCGAATTTCACACGCCGATTTTGTCCAATCTATTTCACATTGTTCTCGAAAAACTTTTGGTGCTGGCGTGGCTTGTTCATTGTTTTGCGGCTCCGGTTGAACGCCTGCCCATAATGCGCAGCAAGTATCCGCGGCAGCTTGTGCCGCCAAAGGCATAAGAGCGGCGTATAGTTCGCCGGCCGTCATTCCGTCGGGAATTGCGATTGACTTGCGTAGAACAATATTGCCTGAATCAACTATGTCGTTCAGCAAAAAAGACGTTACGCCGCTTTCAGTTTCGCCCGCCATAATAGCCCGCTGAATCGGTGCCGCGCCGCGAAATTTAGGCAATAAACTCGCGTGAACATTAAAAGTTCCGAGCCTTGCCAATGAATAAACCGAAGCAGGCAAAATTCGGAAAGCAATAACGCATATAATATCCGGTTGCAATGCGGCAAGTTCGGCCTGAAATTCTACATTGCGCAAGGAAACGGGTTGCAAAACAGGAATTCCGAGTGAAATTGCCGCGGTTTTAACGGCCGAAGGCTGCAATTTAAGTCCGCGCCCGGCAGGTTTATCGGGAATTGTAACAACGGCTTTTATGCTAAATTCTTTATGTAATGTTTCAAGAGCAGGAACGGCAAATTCCGGCGTTCCCATAAAAATCAAATTCATAATTCAATGCAGTATTTATCTCGAAAATCAGAGCAATAGTCTGTTCTTGTTCGTAAATTTGCCGACAAAGTATTACAAATATCGGCGTAATCCTTTATTAACGGTAATATGATTATCACTCTTCCCACAATAGTCAGCAGTTCGCGGATTTTGCTGGCACCGTTAGTGTACGTTTTAATCGTTGCGGAAAGTGCCGGCGCGTGGCATTGGGCAGCAATTATTTTTTTCGTAGGCGCGCTTACCGATTATGCGGACGGCTGGTTGGCACGTAAACGAGGCGAAGTTACGAGTTTTGGCGTATTCTTCGACCCTCTCGCCGATAAAATTCTCGTTTCTGCAGCCTTTTTTGGTTTTGCCGAAGCAGATATTTTACCGCTTTGGTTAGTTGTAACGGTAATTGTGCGCGATGTAATTACCACTTTGTTGCGGTCTTATGCCGATGCCGTCGGGCAACCCGTTGTAACGTCGCGTGCGGCAAAAGCCAAGACTTTTCTGCAAATGAGTTTTGTGGTTTGGTTGCTTGCACTTGCCTGGCTCGGAACTGCAAATTTTACTTTTTCCGCACATGCCTTATCGCTGCTTAAATCCGACATTACTCTTTATGCAATGGCGGCTGTAACAATTTATACCGTGTGGACAGGTGCGGAATACCTTTGGGTAAATCGCGAAACGACGCGCAGTTTTTTCGTGAAAGATATGCGCGAATATACTTCGGAATGGCTCGCCACCGGTTTCGGTATAGGTTATTGGCCGTTTATGCCCGGCACTTTCGGTTCGCTTGCGGCTCTTAGCACTGCAATAGTTATACACAATCATAGTTTTTTCCTTTTTCTGGCTTGTGCGGCAATTTTGATTGGACTTTGGGCTATACCGCCTGCGGAACGGAAATACGGAAAGGACGATTCGCGTATAATCTTAGATGAATGTGTCGGAATGTGGATTGTTCTGTCATGGCCTTTCGTGCCGATAAGTATATTCTGGAGTCTTTTAGGTTTTGCTCTTTTTCGTATTTTTGATATATTGAAACCATTCCCAATAAGTTGGGCAAACAGTAAAAACGGGGTTATTTGGGTGCTTACAGACGATGTGCTTGCTGCCGTCGCAGCCGTAATATTTCTGCATCTAATTTATACAGCTGCAATGTTTTTTCCTTTTGTTGCAATGTTTGTGAAAAATTAATAACGAAAAATATATTGAAAATAATAGTTATATTTCCGATCATGACGATATTAATATCTGACCTTACGCATTAGATCTTAAAAGTATTATATTAGTAGCAACAAGTTGTTTCACAAATTGAAAGATTTGCAATGAAATCGGAAGTATTCGATTTATACTGTGATTACTTGCTAAGTTCATTTG
>JADZAA010000126.1 GCA_020852855.1 Bacteroidota bacterium | reverse complement strand
GGGAAAATACAATCGGTAATATCTAAAGCAAGAGGATTTTTAAATTTCGAGCGATTTAGAATTAACGCCCTATTCTACTTCGGAAAACTTAACTTTGCTCCATTAAAATTTTAGTAATGCCACTTTTTGTAAAAATGTCCATACGGCCGGCCGTACAAACCGTCGGCAAGTTTTATACGTTAACGTAGTTCTAAATGCAATACGCATTGTTCGGCAGTAATGCTGCAAGCAATAAAACACGGAAATTCATAATTCTTATTTAGGAAATGCGGTGAATGATGCGTAATTTTACGGCATAGCAAGTCGTTTTGTTTACGGGAAATACGTTGCGGCAAAAAAAACTTTTACAAATCTTTTTGTAAAAGTTTGCTGGCATAATTCTTGCGATACTTGCCAATATCTGTTTTATTGGAAGATAATTGTTCAACAGGAGTGGCAGGTTGTGCGGAAAATCCGCTAAATGAAGTAAATTTTCAGACTTTTTGCAGTTCTCGGGGAGAACATTAGTGCAGACAAATTCCACATTGGGAAGCGATTCGTTTCTTCTTGCTCAATTTCGAGATTTTTATCGCGAGGTATTGCGTTTGCGGCAATTGGCCGAGGGCGGAATACTGCGTTTTCATATACGTTCCGGCAATGACGAGACTTTGTCGGTTTCGGCTATGACGCAAAAAATTTGGCAGGAGCTTACCATAAAAATTGAGCAGCAAAACGCTGTGGCGCAGCGCGGCGGTGCGGGTAATTTCAGTGCTTCAACCTATAGGGAGGCACTCTATGCAATGGCAGCCATTGCCGACGAAACTTTCGTTTATCTTGATTGGGAAGGCCGCGATTTATGGCGTGAAAAATTATTGGAATCCTATCATTTCGGCTCGCATATAGCCGGCGACGAGATATTTGCCAAGGTAGACAGCCTGCTCGAAACCCGCGAGCAAGCATCGGTTGACCTTGCGGCCGTTTATTTTGCGATGCTGTCGTTGGGATTTCAAGGAAAATACAGAGGCGGCGAGGCCTCACCTCTGAAAGAATATCGGGAAAAGTTGTTCGGCTATATATTTCGCCGCGACCCGCAATTCTGTGATAACGAGCGAATATTATTCCCCGAATCGTATGAGCATACCATTACCCGCGGCATGGGCAAACGCTTGTCGCATCCACGCCAATGGTGGATGCTTGCAGTCGGCGTTACGATTGTGTTTCTACTAATTTCCTATTGGCTGTGGCGCGATGTGGCCGCGCAGGTCGAGCCGATAGTGCGAGATATTCTTCAGCGCGTATAAGTTCGATTATTAAAATTCCGCGAAGGCGTTTACCGTGCAATACAGCGTTCTTTCTATACTTTTTCAGCTGCCCGCGGCGCAGATGCCGACTATACAGCCGCCTACAATTTCCGCGCCGAACGTACAGTCGCCCAATATACAGCCCGATGAATCATGGTTGCAGTATTGGCCTATCGCCGCTATTATAGTAGGCTCGCTTATTCTGCTTGTGGGGCTTTATCTTTTGTTTTTACTATGGAAAGCACGGCGCAAAAAAGCTGCGCTCGAGTCGGCGGAACGCCGTGCGGCCGGAGTAGCCGCAATGCAGGAACGAAGTCGCCGTGAAGCCGATAAGCGTGTGGCGGCACGTATGAGGCAGTCGTTCAAAGAGGCTGTTTCCAAACTGAAAGCAGGCGTAAGCGGACGGAACTATCGCTATCAGATACCTTGGTTTTTGATGGTGGGCGAAAATGATTCGGGTAAGTCCACACTACTCGACAATTCCGGGCTTGCAATGCCGCTTGGCAGAATCGGCGGACAGTCGGATGTAAAAAGTGTATGCGATTGGTATTTCTACTCCGACGGCTTGATGATTAACGTCAATGGCAATGCTTTTGTGCAATCCGACGGTTCGATAGCCGGAAGAAGAATATGGAAGCATATCCTGCGGCAACTTACTAAATGTCGCCCCGAACGCCCGATAGACGGCATTGTACTGACTATCCCTGCCACCGATCTTCTGGCACCCCTCAACGAAAGCCATGAGCGTATATATGCAAAAGCTGATGCTATCTATCAGCGTCTTGTAGAGGCTCAAAAAGAAACCGGTCTGTGTTTTCCCGTATATGTGGTAATTTCTAAATGCGACCAAATTACTGGCTTCCGCGAGTTCGGCGCATCTCTGCCCGAGCGTTTCCGCGAACAAATATTCGGCTGGTCAAGCCCATACACTTTAGAAACAGCTTTTAATAGTCGCTGGGTGGACGAAGCCATCAACGGCATGGATTCCCATATCTACGAAATGCAGTCCGAAACATTCGCCGAGAACGACTATTTAGCCGGTCGCGACGAAATGTTTCTGTTCCCTGCGGAATTCCAAAAAATAGCCGAACCGCTGAAAGAGTTTATGAGCGGCGTTTTCAAGCAAAGTGTATATCACGAAACGATTTTCTTGCGCGGAATATATTTTACCGGCTCTGTTGACGGAATCTCGCTTATTCCGCAAGAGGCAGTCGCTACATCGGATATGGGCTCGGACGAAGAAACGCTGGATATGATTGGAGAAACATCCGAGAAATCTACGGTAAATCCTCAAGCTAAACCATTGTTTTTACGCGGGCTTTTAGAAAAAAAGGTGTTCCCGGAATGGCAGATAGCACGTCCCGCTTCACGCATTGCTTTGCATCAGAATCGTACAATTCGCGCCATACAAATCGGACTTGCCGTGATGATTACAGGCTGGAGCTTATGGCTTTGGCTCGGATACGATAATTTATTGGAAAAACGAGAAGTTCTGTTGCCCTTCCTCGAAGTGCTGAAAGCTACCGATGCCGACGAGGTCAAATTTACCCGACACGCAGCCGACGGAACTTTTATGATAGATACGGTTCGGATGCGCGAAACCATACGCAATAATCAGTTGCAATTCAAAGGACAATCTACAAATCTGCGAAACGGCGTTAATTTCAATCCTACGGTTATTGATAAATTTGTTCAATATGCCAATAACACGGACGCAGCCGAGATATGGTCGTTCGGTAATCCGGCTTCATGGCCGTTATTTACACGTTTGCACAGCGATATTACCGAATGTATGAGGCTGAAATATCGCAAATTTATTCTCGATGTATTCAGAGAAAAACTTAGGTATGTAGCAACTAATATCACATCGGAAAAAGAGTCCGCCGGAAGTATAAGCGAAGGTGCGCCGAATATACGGCTCGAACAAATGCAGGAATTTGAAAAACTTATAACTTATGGCAATAAACTGAACCTTCTCGGTAAAAAAATAGACGATTACAACGGCCTGGCTGCGGGAGGCAAGGGCGACCTTGACAAAGTAAGATCGCTGATGGAATACTTATTTAATATGTCGCCAAGCGAGGGATTTAAAAATTCAATTTCCGACTATTTTAACCAAGCAGTTAATCAGGCAAAGGGTGACCAAATATCGTCTCATGACTATCAAGCCCCCGCCACTCGGAAGTTTGAGCGTATGGCAGACGCTCTTTCGTACCGGATGATACATCAAAATCCAATTAACTCTTCGCTCGATGAAATGCAAAGATATATGACTTTGCTTGTACGATTCGACCCCGCACTTAATAATAATGAAGACGGTTCGGAAGAATACGGAGGTTTGGTCGACAAACTTAACGAGTCAATAGAGGGCCTGCAACGAAATTTGGACCGCCCCGAATTTGCATGGGTGTTCGACTCGACTCCAAGACCATTGAGCGGCATATTTACGATAATGAAAAATTCTATGCTTGTATCTGCCGAAAAAGTAGATATGGTAGAGCGTAAATTTGAGGACGAATTACAAACTTTTCAAAGTAGCGTAATTACTCGCCGTGCCGACTATTTCGAATCACCTTTATTAACAAAAAAAGAAGGGCGCTATTACGTTTCGGACGAAGTTATAGCTGTAAAAAAGGCTTTGGCAACTCTGCTGGGCAAAGAATTTATGCGAGTAAAGTTATCGCGAGAAAGCCGCCTTGCCGACCGCGATATTTTATGGAATATAGACGGACTTGCAGAAAGCTCTCGCTTGCTTAACGAGAATTTCGAATTTATAGGAAAGACTATTCCGGCATTGGAAAATATAAAAACCGATTTGCGGCAGTCGCTGGCAAAAGTAGCGCGTTTCCAAGTGGAACTAGATGTACGCAAGCAAATATCCGACGCGCAAAACGGCTATCCTTCACAAGGAAGCGAGGAAACAACCGTAGCCAAGCAAATACAACATGTTAACGAAGTTCGGGGCGTTATTTCCACTTTGTTGTCGGCACTTCGTTCACACGACTTGAATATAGCCGCCGGACAACTTGCGCGTTCGATTGCCGGACAGATGAATTATTTGTTGCAAAGGCAATGGGCTTTCCTTGACAAGTCCGGGCGATACGATGTTTCTCAGCCCGCACTAAAGGGTTGGGAAGGCGAGCAAAATCTTTCCAAAGCCTTGTTTAGTGCCGACAATATGGACGCACTTGTCGAAAACATGAAAATATGGCGTAGTGATATTGCGGCCAGTGCTGTAAGAGATGTGCAACCCTTGCTTTCCTTTTTGCAAAGCTCTGCCGTTAACGGCCAGTCAGCCAATACCAATCTTACAAGTGAAGGACGGAAATTTCAAGCTATAGCCGAACAACTCGATAAATACGAAAAAAAAATACCGGGTAACAGCGTACAAGCTCTCGAAAATTTCTTGTTGCAATATCTCGACAGTATAAAATACTACTCAGACTATAAGCGTTACACTAAAGATACGCGCGGTGTTTCCGTTGCCGACGACTATTTCAGCGACCGCTTGGCAAAAATGAAAAAGAACATACGCGAGCGGTGCGAAACCATAGTGTCGGTAAAAGCCAGCGAATACTGCAACGAAGCCGCAAAGTTTTTCGGCAATCCGGATAAACTTACGCGCCATGCAAGGCTGACAAATCATTTCCCGTTTGTACAAAACCCGGCTAGATACGATGGCGCAGCCGACGAGGCACGCCCCGACGATATACGTGAATTTTACTCTAAATTCGGACCGCGCTTAGAATTTGTCCATAAATGGCTGGCATTAGATGCAAAAAACAGCTACTACGACGAAAGTGTAGATGAGGCACGGCGATTTATCAGAGAAATGATGGACTTGCAACAATCGTTCCGTTCATATTTGCAAAGCGACAGACCAGACGCTGCTCCCGCTTTCGACCTTCTGTTCGATTACCGAATTAAATTCTCCGACGAGCGCGGAAGCCAAGACATTGTGGAGTGGAAAGTGCAATCGGGCGACAATACAGTTACCAATCGTAATCCGTCGCAACGGTTGCGCTGGGAATGGGGTACTCCGATTACGGTAAGTTTGCGCTGGGCAAATAACGGCGATGTTGTGCCTGTAAAACCCGATTCATCCGACGGTATCTTGCGCGTGGACAGCCGAAGTGCGATATTTGAATTCGGCAATAAATGGTCGCTTATACAAATGATGAAAGCCAAAGAGCCGCCGCTGTCCGATGCCGATGAGGATAACAGTGATGCCTATAACTGGTTCCTGAAGTTTGACGTTAAAACTAAGAACATCGCTCGACGGGAAGACGGTAATACACGGGTGTATGTCCGTTTGCGACTATTTACGCCCGGCGGCAAAGAGCCCGTTCCCATTAACGCATTTATCAATTTGCCATACAAGGCTAACAAACTTGAGGCCAAGCGAGCAGACTGAAACAATATTCGACTAATCAAATAAATTCTTGAACGCCAACTTTTGCAGGATATTTTATGGCTGTGATAGACATAGAACCTTTGCTTAAACCAATATCGGGAGCATCACCTTCCGGCGAGTGGCTGAAATTCGACCCGCTGTACGACCAGATTAAAGAGGCAAGAAAAGAGGACGAACATACGGGCGACCAAGGCGTTTGGGAAACAAAACAGAAAAAAGCCGATTGGCCGGCCGTGCGAAGGCTTTGCTCGGACGCTTTGAAAAAACAAACGAAAGACCTGTGGATAGGCGTTTGGTTGCTCGAAGCTTGGACGGTGCTTGAAAGCTACGACGGATTGAAAGCCGGGCTTGACCTTTTGAATAGGCTTTGCGCCGATTTCTGGGATAACGTATATCCAGAAATTGAGGACGATGACGTGGAATACCGCGTTTCACCTATTTCTTGGCTTGGCGAGAAATATGTTGTGAAACTTAAATCTATGCCGCTTACTTCACCGAGAAGCGGCGGTGCGGTACTGACGATTCTCGACCGTGAAAACGCCCTTGTATTCGACCAAAAAATACGGAAGGATCCTTCTATAGTCGAAGTAACCGATATGTCGACGCAAATGACAATGGAAAAATTCGGTCAGAGCGAGCGCGATACGTCCGACGATTACTATCTTGATTTGAAAGAAAAGATTACCGTAGTTATTGACAGTACAGCGGCACTTGAAGCAGAATTGGACTCTCGTTGCGGGAACGACTCTCCAAGTTTGCGTACATTCAAAAAAATCTTGGAAGACGCTCTTTCGTTTGTCAATAATACGCTGAAACGTCGCGGCTTGTCCGACGGCAACGTCGAAGATGAAACGGAAGATAACACCGATAGTGAATCAGGCAACAATTTAAATATTGGTAATGCAACAAACGGAACAACATCAGGAGTTTTGACCGGCGGTGGAATAGTGCAAAGTCGCGAAGCGGCTTATGACCAAATTCGCCAGGCAACTGCATATTTGAAGCAAATCGAGCCTCACAGCCCTGCGCCGTATCTTATAGAGCGTGCCCTTAAATGGGGAAATATGTCATTGCCCCAGTTATTGGCCGAATTGGTAGCCGACGAGAATAACCGTAGTGCGATTTTTGGTTTGTTGGGTATTTCCGCCACACAAAATTCCGGTAGCTACGATTCCGACCCGGATTCTTCGGGTTGGTGATTAAAACACGGATTTATTTTAGTTCCAGATGCGTTTTGCAGGTTGCGTTTCAATAAATGCAGCCTGTTTTTATTTTATCGCGTTTCATTTCTATACAGATATCCTAATCTGTAACTGCGGAATCTTACATAGTTACCGTTAAATATTCACACAAAACAGGGTTGCATTTACTTAAAAAACTATGGCAAAAGTACTAGTAATAAAAGGTTACACCTCAGAGCAGATTAAAGCCGAGCTCAGCGAGTGTG
>JADZAA010000125.1 GCA_020852855.1 Bacteroidota bacterium | reverse complement strand
CTTGTTCTTATGTATAAGCTGTTTGTTAAGTTCGGCAAATTCTTCGTTTTTTATTTTCAGAATTTCTTTTTCGCGTTGCATAACGGCTGTTTCGCGTTCAAGTGCAAAGCGTTGCGCCATTTTTGCCACGTCTTCGCCGCGTACTTTGCGCTCAAGTTCCAAAAACAGTTCGAAATGACGTATACATTCTTGCCAATTTCCTTCGTCGCGATAGAGTTCCGCAAGTAAAGTATGATTCTCGAGAAGGTCTGATTTTGCACCGGTTTTTTCGTCAATCTCGATTGATTCCAAAATATATTGTTTTGCTGTTTGCGGGTTGTAAAACGAGGAAGCTTTTCTATGGCATATATCGCCCAATAAACCTTTGACTACTGCTATATCAGCCTTCATGCCGAGTTCTTCGTGAACAGCGAGCGCATTTATGCAGTATTTATATGCCGTATCGTACTCTTCTTGCCTATGATATATATTACCGATATTTGCGGTCATACGCGATGCTTCGGCGCGGTTGCCGAGTTTCTCGAACATTTCCAAGGCTTCGGAGAAATACCGAAGTCCGGCTGTATAATCGTTCATACCCCTGTAAACTACACCGAGATTGCATGTTACTTCGGCAATTTCGACGGGATTACCAAGTTCTTTGTGAATTGCGAGGGCGCGCTCGTAGTATCTTCGTGCGCGGATGAAATCATCGAGTTCGCAGTAGATAATACCTATATTTCCGGTTGCAATGGCTATTCCCATTTTCTCGCCTATACTCTCGCAAATATCGAGTGCTTGAGCGTAATTTTCTATTGCTGCCGGAAAATCCGCAAGTTTCCAATAAGCTAAACCACGCATATTGTAGCATCTTGCAAGCAGTATGTTTTTTACCGCTACATTGTCGCTTATGCGTTCAACTATGTCGACAGCATCGGAAGCAATATTTGCAGCTTCTTCGTAATTGCCTTGTTTCCATAATGCTTGCAAAAATAAAAGTATGGTTCTCACACGAAATTCAATGTAGTCGCCATTTTCGTCGGATTCGTCTAATTGTCTGCGTATTTCTGCGGCAGATTTTTTAACTTCTTCATAATTACCGTGATCAAATTCTGCTTGTATTTTTTTGAAAACTTCGTTTAATTCTGTTTGTGTCATAGATGCCGCTTTTGTTCTTATGAATTGAAATCGGAAAATTAAGAGATAGGTAATGGCCAGGCAATATGTCGTAATTTGACGGTGTTCAAGGTGTTGCGTTCGCCATGCGCCTGAAAAGGTCTTTTACGTAAGAGAGAGTTTTCGGGTTGTTTTCGCCAAACAGCCAAAAATTTTCAAGTTCTGAGCGAAAGCCGAGATGCATTGTACCTTGCGACTTATGTTCTGCAACTACCCAACTCGTGATAATTGAATAATTTAAACGATTGTTAAAGCCGAATTTTTGAGTTTTGTCAAGTGCGGCTATCGGCGAAGATACGGCGCACCGTGTAATCGGATAATCGGCTAACTCGTGAAATATAGGAATTGTATCATTTTTCATACCAGAACCGCAACCCAGCACGGCCGGTTTTGCGGGTTCTATAAGCTGACAGACAACTTCTAATGCTATAATCGTGGCTGCTTTGTGATGCCCGTGAGTTTCCGGCGCGGGTAAAAGCGTGAAAACTATATCGTAGTGTTCGCGTTCTATCAATTCGCGCAAGCGATGTTTTACCCATTCCACGTTCCAGACCATTCGCAGTACGGTATCGGCATCGAGAGTGTAATGTGTGTCTTTTTGGTCGAAAAAGTAGTAGTTACGGATACCGATATACTTGCCGCCGGCCATAAGTTCTCGCTTGCGTATCGCGGGTAAATTCTCGCGCCCTACTGCTTCGTCGGTTAATTTCAAATGATAAATATCCTCAGCCAAAGTAGAGTATTTGTAACCGGCCTCGCCATTGGTAATAACTGCTAAATCTACTGTTCCGCCAAGTTCCTTTGTTATTTTGTATATCGTTGCCGCAAAACAAGTTTCATCGTCCGGATGCGCCGTTACGATTAGGGCCTTCGGTGCGCGGTCGGGCGGAATACGGGCAGAACGCGACTCTTCTATGGGCAGTATTGTTCCCGTCGGTACTTTTGGCTTTACCGGCGAATGTTTCGGTACATTGTTTTGTCCGATAACAATAACAAAGTCAAGACATAAAAGCGGTATGACAATCAAAAACTGGGTAAGGTAGCTCATTGCGTATGAAATGTCATTTAACAAGCAAATTTCTCTTACAAAAATACTATTCCGCTTTTCAAATCAAGTAAAAGCGCGATGTTTCGTATTTTTGCGGCAAACTTGGCGGAACCTATACCGAAAACGGCAAATTTGGAAGATACGTCTTAGGGTAATACGGCGTATTGCAGAAATGTCGGGTAAAGTTATTTCACGTCTGCTTGTGCCTTAATCTGTTTGCGCCTTATTGTCCGATAGTTGTTCCGTCTTGTTAAGAAATGGCGGAGTTTGAAATCGGACTCGTACCATCTGATTATCGTATTCGGAGTTTTCTCTAATGGTCGGCAAGGCGGCGAAGTTATGTCAATAGTGGAAAATATGCCGATAAAGTAAATAAAGTCTCGGTAAAAAATGTTCCAACAATATTCACAATTTTACGGATTTACATGATTGTTTCGCTAATTCTTGCATTAGGGGCATTGTCGCTTCTTGTCGCCCTTGCGTATTCGCGTCGCGTATCGTCGGTTACTATCGAGAGTGGTGCTGCTTCGGACGAAGAGGTTGCGCGTCTGAAAGAAATATCTAATGCTATTGCCGAGGGCGCAATGGCGTTTTTGAAGCGGGAATACAGAATACTTGCTCTGTTTATGGGCTTATTTGCCGTGGTTATTGCCCTGACGGTAAATGATGCTCATGTAGATTTTAATACAGGCTTATATTCGGCAGCTTGCTTTATCATCGGTGCGGGTGCGTCTGTACTTTCGGGTTTTATAGGTATGCGCATAGCCACCAAAGGAAATGTGAGAACGGCCGCCGCCGCCCGCAAATCTTTGCCGGCCGCATTTTCCATCGCTTTTAATTCCGGCGTGGTAATGGGCTTCGGGCTAACGGGAATTGCAGTGTGCGGTATGATATTGCTGTATCTCGGACTTGGTGCAATTCTTCCGGCCGGAGTCGAACAGCATATCGTAATGGAAATTCTTTCAGGTTTTGCGCTTGGCGGCTCGTCGGTAGCACTTTTTGGGCGCGTTGGCGGCGGAATTTACACAAAAGCGGCCGATGTCGGTGCTGACCTTGTGGGTAAAGTGGAAGCCGGAATCCCTGAAGACGATCCGCGTAATCCTGCGGTAATCGCCGATAATGTGGGCGATAATGTAGGTGATATTGCCGGTATGGGTGCCGACCTTTTCGGCTCTGTGGCCGAGTCCACTTGTGCCGCAATGGTAATCGGAGCCGCTTCTTTCGCTGTATTGCCCGATGACGTTCGCACTTCTGCCTTGCTGTTCCCTCTGTTTATCAGTGCCGTTGGTATAGTGGCAAGCTTTATATCTCTGTTCTTTGTGCGCCCTAAATCCGAAGAAAAGGTTGAAAGCTCACTTAAAAACGCACTTATCGGTTCTACGCTTATTATGGTTGTGGGCGTGTATTTTGCTTCGATAAAGATGTTGCCGGAAACTTTCCAACTTGGCGGGCAAACATATACAAATACGGGAGTGTTTATCTCGCTTGCCGCCGGATTGATTTCTGGCTTGCTGATAGGCCTGATTACGGAATACTTTACGTCGCATCGCTATAAACCCGTGCGTGAAGTTGCCGATGCCTCGAAAACCGGCTCGGCTACAAATATTATTTACGGCCTTTCTCTCGGCTATAACAGTGCCGTGTTGCCTATGCTTTTAATGGCAGTTACTGTAGTTTTAGGCTTCTCTTTTGCGGGAATGTACGGCATTGCAATGGCGGCTATCGGAATGTTGGGAACTATTGCAGTAGGGCTTACGATAGATGCTTACGGTCCGGTATCGGACAATGCCGGCGGCATAGCCGAAATGGCCGAAATGGGCAAAGATATTCGCAAGCGCACCGACGCACTCGATGCGGCAGGCAATACAACCGCTGCTATCGGCAAAGGTTTTGCCATAGGTTCGGCGGCACTGACTTCGCTGGCTCTTACTGCTGCATTTCTTACACGGGCAAATATTCCGCAAATAAATATGCTCGACCCGCAAGTTATGGCCGGCTTGTTCGTTGGTGCGGCATTGCCTTTTTCATTTTCGGCAATGACGATGCGCTCAGTCGGCAAAGCGGCTTTCGATATGATTGAAGAGGTGCGTCGTCAATTTCGCACTATTCCGGGATTGCTCGAGGGCAAGGCTCGTGCCGATTATGCAACTTGCGTGGATATTTCTACCGGCGCATCGCTCAAACAAATGATGGCTCCCGGCATATTGGTTATTGCAACGCCATTGCTGACAGGCTGGCTGTTTGGAGTGCAAATGCTGGCCGGAGTGCTTATTGGAGCGTTAATAGTTGGCGTTATGTTGGCTATATCTATGGCAAATTCCGGCGGTGCGTGGGACAATGCCAAAAAATATATTGAAACCGGACAACTCGGCGGTAAAGGATCCGATACGCATAAAGCAGCTGTTGTTGGCGATACGGTTGGCGATCCGTTCAAGGATACAAGCGGGCCTTCGCTGAATATTCTTATCAAACTTATGGCAATTATTTCGCTGGTATTTGTTCCGTTCTTTGTGAATAACGGCGGAATATTGCTGAAATTATTCGGAAAATAAATCCGTATAAAAAACATGGCGCAAAACGCAACGGGCGACAATCTGCTACAGACTGCCGCCCGTTTTTTACAAATAAAACCGAATGATAATTTATTGATTTTTGAAGGTCGCTTTTGCCAATAAATATCCGGATTATTGTATTACATAGAGTTCAACAATAAATTGCACAAATTTTCTGTAATTGATTATCTTTTTAAGCAGATACAATACTGTTTTGTGCGATTATTTAACGGCAATTATGTAAAATACTGTAAAAATATATTATTTTACAGTTTGTTCCGGTAATAATATTCTGTCGGAATAAATCCATTGGGATGCTCGCTGTCATAGAAATTCTCGGCTATGTAAAGTGGGCGAAATTTAGTTTCATCGTGAACACGCCCAAGATATTCGCCAATCATACCGAGAGCAAGAAGTTGAACGCCGCCTAAGATTAAAACTACAACGATTATTGAGCTCCAGCCTTGTATCGGTATATTCGTAAAAAGCCGTAAATAAATTATGTATAAAGCATAAAGAAAGCCGCCCAAAGCCGTAAAAATACCCATATATGATGCTGATTTAAGCGGAACCGCAGAAAATGAGGTAATTCCGTCGGCAGCAAATTTTAACATTCGGGAAAGCGTGTATTTTGTAGTACCGGCAAATCTTTCGTGCCGCTCATATTCTAATCCGGTTTGCGGAAACCCAACCCAACTGACCATTCCGCGGATAAAGCGGTGACGCTCGCGCAAACTGCAAAATACATTTACAACGCGGCGGCTCATAATGCGAAAATCACCCGTATCAACGGGAATTGCAACGTTCGTAAGTTTTTTCAGAGTTCGATAGAATAATTTTGCCGTAAATAATTTGAAAAATGTTTCGCCTTCGCGTTTTTTTCGTACCGCGTAAACGACATCGTACCCTTCCAGCATTTTGCCGTACATATCGGCTATAAATTCCGGCGGATCCTGCAAGTCGCCGTCAATTACGGCAACTGCCGCACCTTGTGCCGCATCAATTCCGGCCGTTATTGCGGTCTGATGCCCGTGATTACGCGATAAATTCAGCAGTATATAGCCAATATTTTCTCGGCAGATTTTTTTCAGCATCTCGAGCGTACCGTCACGCGAACCGTCGTTTACGAATATAATCTCGAAGTCGCCGCGCTCTACGGCGAACCTCTCGGCAAAAATTTTGCGCGTATCTTCTATTCGCTCGAAGAAGCGTTGCACTATACCTTCTTCGTTATACATAGGAACGACAACCGATATTTTCATGGCAGAAACAGAGTAAATTAAGAGAAACCGCCCGCAAAGATAAGCGTTAATAAATAAACCATAATTTTGTCGACAAAAGTGCCGGATTTTTACCGGATTTTGACCTTAATTACAATCAAAATCATGAAAACATTAGGTTCTTTATCCGAACTTGCGGATTTGCTTGGTAATGCACAGTCGGCTGCGCCGGTAGTCAAAACAGGCTATGACGGAAAGCCGCAGCGTATTCGGGTTAGCGCAGATTCTAAGCGCCGTGCCGGCAAAACCGTAACTCTTGCGTCGGGTTTTCAATCTACGCCGGACGAACTCGACAGAATTGTCGCGCTTCTCAAAAAACGTTGCGGTGCGGGAGGGCGCGTGCTTAATAATGAAATTGAAATACAAGGCAACCATACGGGAGCCGTGAAAAAAATTCTGCGAGATGAGGGATATGCTATAAAATGAAAAAAATAAAAGCCGTTATATTTGACCTGGGCGGAGTTTTGTATCGCATAGACCATAGCCTTACGCGCTCGGCGTTTGCGCGGTTGGGAACAGCACCGGAGTTTTCTCTAACCGAACATCATGATTTATTTGACAAATATGACAGAGGAACAACAGAAACACCGGATTTTTTGAATGAATTGCGCTCAGTATTCGGTTTGCGCGGCGATGATACCGAATTGATTGAAGCTTGGAACGCAATGTTGCTCGGAGCGATTGCGGATAATATTGCACTTGCGGTAAAATTACGCGAAAAAATGCCGATATATCTTTTAAGCAATATTAACGACCTGCATTATCGCGCAATTAAATCCGAACTTGATACGGCTTTTAATCAATTTGACGGATTATTTATGTCGTACCGAATCGGTATGAGAAAACCCGATGCAGAAATATACGCCTCTGTGTTAAATCATATTAGATATGCGGCCGACGAAATTCTATTTATTGACGACGCTCCGCAAAATATTACGGCAGCATCATTACAAGGCATTGTAACGCAACAACTTGATGCGCCTGAATTATTGCCGCCGATAATTAAAAAATTACTTAGCGGTAATTGATAAATTGCACGGGAAAATCTAAATCGGCACTTTTGAGCAGGGCAATAACCTTTTGTAAATCGTCTTTGCTTTTGCCCGTAACGCGCACTTGTTCGTCCTGAATTTGCGCTTGTGCTTTTAATTTTGCATCTTTAATTAATTGCGTTATTTTTTTTGCTTCGTCGCGATCCAGCCCGTTTTTTATCGTAATTATTTGGCGATGAGTTTTGCCGCCCGTGTGGTCTATGTTGCCCGCTTTCAGAGAAACTATGGAAATTCCGCGTTTGAAGCATTTTTGCTGAATAATTTCCCGAACGGGTTCGATAAAATGTTCGCCGTCGGCTGCTACGGATATTGTTTTTTGCTTCGGGTCAAATGAAATTTCAGCGTTCGAACCTCGCAGGTCATATCTGTTTGCAAGGTCTTTTTTTGCTTGATTTACCGCATTGTCAATTTCCTGCATATTTACTTCGGAAACCACATCAAAGGAGTAACTGTCGGCCATGATAAATTAAAGTAAGATTGATGAAAAATTGCGAAGAACAGAATTAATATCAGGCGCAATAATGTCCGCCTCCGCAATATCTGAAAAATCGCCCACGAGAATTGTTCGCGTTCCCGCCGCTTTTCCGGCCTGCACATCGCTTATGCTGTCGCCTATCATCAACGATGCGGCAAGATTTATATTTAAATCTTGCGCCGCTTCAAGCAACATTCCGGGGTTGGGTTTGCGCCTGAAACTATTCACAGTTGCCAAATCCGTACAAGAATAAACAGCGTCGAATTTCGTGCCCGTTTTTATTGCAAGCTCGCGTTGCATATAATCGTGTATATCGTCTAAATCTTTTTGCGTCATTAAGCCTTTGCCAACGCCTTGTTGATTTGTTATTACAACAGCTAAACAGCCTTGTTTGCGAATAAAATTAAACAGCGAAAAAAAATCTTCAATAAAAACGAAATCTTCGGGTGAAGTTACGTATCCGCAATAAATTCGGCTGTTTACAATGCCGTCGCGGTCAAAAAACACAGCCTTGTTCATAGCGATATTTTTTTTGTTGCCGATTTTATTTGCGGTGCGCCCGTTGCCGAAAATAATTCGGCGAGAATATTGTCGAAAGCGTTGTCTATGGCTTCCCAAGAATGATATTTTTCAATAACTATGCGCGCGTTGCGGGCAAGTCTTAGTGCGTATTCAGGTTTATTCAGCAAAGTTAAGGCGTGCTCGGCTAATTCTTCCGAAGATTTGGCAATCAGAACTTCCTCGCCGTGCCGCACCGCAATTCCCTGAACGCCGGTCTGCGTAGTTACCACGGGACAACCGCAAGCCATAGCCTGCAACGCTTTGTTTTGAATACCGGATGCACCCTTATGCGGATGCAGGAATACTGCCGCCGATTGCATATAAGTCTTGACCGATGGCACGTTTGCATAAATTTCTACACCATTGCCCGCCAGCCGTCTTAAGCTCGCGCTTGGATTTGCACCTACAATAGAAAGAGCTACATCGGGGCGAATTGTGCGAATATACGGCAAAATTTCATGAATTATCAATCGAGCCATTTGTTCGTTCGCCCAAACGTCAAGTTTGCCCACAAATAAAATTCCGGTGCGGGATATCATATTAAAATTAGGCGTATAAACATCAAGCTCAACGCCGTTGGTAAGAAGTGCGTAGCCAGCCGCCGGATTTTGTGTGCGCATTGCGGCAATATCTTCGCGTGTTACCAGTGTAGTGCAGTCGAAATGCTTTGTAACTTCGGGTTCATAGCGGCGCAAGCGGTGCGTTTCCCATTGGCGAATAATGCGTTGTTGCAGATTCTTGCTTGCTTCGGACGAACGGCTTTGATACATCAGCCGGCAATCTTCGGCTATCAGGATTTTTTTGAAAGAATAATTACGGATATATTCTGCCGTTCGCATAAAAAACGAAATGCCAAGGTCGAAATTTCTTTCGGCACAAAGTTCGTCGACTTTGCGTGTAAATTTCGGTTGAGTATAGAAAGCGACTTCTAACGGCAAATCGTTAAAAAGCGAACTTGCGGAACGAAGCCCCGCAATAATCGGATTGAGCGGAATGGCGTGAAATTCTACGCCGATTTGCTCGACGGCCTTTTTTTGTTCTTCGGTTACAAGGCTGTTATGACTGAATGTAACAAGCGTAACCTCATTATTGCGCGCAAGATGCTTTAGCAGATGATAACTCTTTATGCGGTCGCCGCCTATCAGCGGCCACGGAAAACGAGGTGTTAGAAACAGTATGCTCATTCGTTTATTTTTTCGCAATTCATTGCCGTTTTCGCGTGTGTGCATTATTGCCGTATCGTATGTGAAATTTCCGGTATTTTACGAAAAAAGCGTTCTTGTGCCAAGGTTCGGCCAAGTTAAATTACGCTCGAACAAGACAAGACCGCCGATTAAAAATCGCAGTAAAAAGCGTTAATAATTTCAACGAAAATCTTCTTCGTTAAAATCGCCGTCAAATTCATCGTCGTCAAAATCGCCGTTTTCGTCATCTCCGTCGTCAAAGCCGTATTCCTCGGCAAAATCGTCTTCGTCGCTCCATGAGCCTGAAGCGCGGTCGTCGTTCATGGCATCTTCCATTTTTTCAAGAAAATCTTGATTGGCGAATAATCCCGTCGCGTGGTCGAACAATTCTTTGCCCTCGACTTCCGAAATTTCCCATACGGGCGATTTATACCGTGTTTCATTGCGGTTCGACGTATTTTCAAGAATACTTTCGGCTAATTCCTTGACCGAGGTAACTACTGACGACGCGCCCGTGTCGGCACAAGTCGAGCGTATCTCGAATGTGGTTTTGCCTTTATTGGACTGCAAAATAACGTCGAAAAAATAACGCTCGCCCTCAAAACTTTCTATACGTTGCATATTGGAATCCTTTCGTATTATTTTTCAGAAATCGAGAAGTTTTTGAAGTGCTTCGGAAATATCGGGAACAGTAGGAATAACGGCATCCATTTGTTTTAAATTATAGGGAATAGGTACGTCCGGTACGGCTATCCTTTCGATAGGAGCATCGAGAAATTCAAAACATTCTTTTGCCAGAACAGCGGCTATTTCCGCGCCGAAACCTGCCGTTATTGCGTCTTCGTGGGCTATCAGGCAACGATTGGTTTTGCGAACCGAACGCAGGACAGCTTCTTTATCCCAAGGGCAAATTGTGCGTAAGTCTAAAATCTCCACAGTATTGCCAAATTTTTGCGAGGCTTCTTTTACGCGATGCACCATTTCGCCCCAAGCGACTACGGTAACTTGTGTGCCCTCTTGTACAAGAGCCGCTTTGCCGAACGGGACAACGTAATTATCGCCCGGATAGGGGGCGCGTCCGGCCGCGGTGTCCAATAAATTCCGATGTTCAAGAAAAAATACGGGGTCATTCGAGCGCAAAGCCGTTCGCAATAGTCCGGCTGCGTCCGCTGCATTTGAGGGCATTGCAATTCGCCAACCTTGCGTATGAGCGAAAATTGCTTCGCCCGAAACGCTGTGCCACGGGTCGCCCGTGCGCTTTGAATGTCCTACGGGAATTCGCACTACGACAGGTGCGGCGAATTCATTGTTTGTGCGCCAGCGTATAGTGCCGCAATCGTTGATTTGTTCCATTGCCGGGTCGAGGTATTTACGAAATTGAATTTCCGGCACGGGAACAAGCCCCGCATAAGCCATACCAATGGAACGCCCTATAATTCCTTCTTCGGAAAGTGAAGTGTCGAATACCCTGTTTTTGCCGAATTTACTCTGCAAACCTATGGTAGCACCATGCACGCCGCCCTTTACGCCTACGTCTTCGCCGAATACCAATACGCGATTATTTGCGTCAATCTCGGTTTCGAGAGTTCTGCGCACAGCGTCCACGAGGTTCATTCGCGATCCGGCTTCCGGTATTGTATCCCCGATTTTGTGTGCTATTCCTTCGGCAGCCATACCGCCTGCTTTTTGTGTTTTGCCGTCGCTTGCAAACAAAAACTCCCTTATATTTTCAGTCGGCGGCTCGGCTTGCGCCAATGCCGATTCGAGAGCGGTGCGAACTTCCCTATCCACGTCCAGCTCAAGATCGTTCCATTGTTTTGTGTTCAGAATTTTCTTCTTTATCAAAAATGCTTTCAAGCGCGGAATCGGGTCGCGTTCGGTTTCAACGGCGCGTTCTTCGGACGATTTATAGCTTTGATTATCCGCACCGGAATGTCCGCATATACGCGGTACGGCAAGCCGCAGCAAAACAGGCGAAACTCGGCGGCGCACATGGTCTACGGCTTGTGAAATAAGTGCGTCGGCTTCGGCCGGGTCTGCGCCGTCGCCGTCCAAGACCAATAGGTCCGAAAAGTTTGCAAGGTTTTTTGCAATATTTCCGCCGGGCGTTTGAAAATTGCCGCGCACAGATATGCCGAAATTGTTGTCTTCAATGAAAAAAATTATGGGATAATTCTGCGTTGCAGCGATTGTAAGTGCCGACCAGAAGCCGTTTGAAGCGCAGGAAGCGTCGCCGCCCATTGCTACGGCACAAGCACCGCGCCATTCGGCATCGCCCATAATTTCCGAGCGATATGCAACCGCCTGCGCCCAGCCTGTTGCCGGCGTATATTGCGCACCTACGTCGCCGCTTGCCGGCAATACGGTAACGCCGCCGCGTGAAACAAGATTATGAACAACGCCTATATCGCGCCCTCCGTTGCGACTTCCGATTTTTGCAAGCGGTCCGGCGAATCCCTCCTCGGCTGTCATACCGGCACCAAGAACAAACGGGCGCGAACGATAATACACGGCAGCGGCATCGTGTTTGTGGTTAAGTTGAACAGATAAAACGGCTTGTGCCAACTCATGTCCGCGTGCGGAGAATTGATACAAGACTTTGCCTTTGGGGGCAAGTTCCGTTTCTTCGATTATATCCATCAGTCTCGAGGTCAGAATTATTCGCGCTGTTTTGCGCCATTCGGCTGCAGTCATATATCGTATTCTCCGAAATAATGTGCGTAAATTGCCGCAAAATTACAAAAACGTTGCTTTTTCTACGGGCGGCGGCCTTAGTAAGACCAAAAAAGGTTTTTTTGATAAGAGCGAATTTTCATAATTTCGGTAAAGCGTTTTGTAAACTTACATTGAAAATAGGAGTAAACTCCATGAGAATTTTAACTGTATTGATAATTTTGTTTGTATTCGGCTTCTTTGCGCAGACCGCCTCGGCGCAATTAGATGCTCTTTTGCAACCGTTTAATGCCAAATCCGGTTTGTCGTTGGCGAATAAATCAGCCGACTCTTCAATGACTTCCATAAAAATACTGGGAGTTTTTACAATTGGCGATACTGCGGCCTTGCAAGATTTACCGGTAAAAATAACTTTTGACCTGACAAACGGCCAATCCAAAGCATGGATATATTTTTTTGCAGGGAAAAGCCGAGTTACCAATATAGATACAATCGGGGCGGTAGCGGTGGTCAAAGCGGTATTTCTCGGATTTCAAGTATTGCCCATTGATGCAAGTGCGCTCGGGCAATTATCGCCGTTTGCTGCGGCATTGCCCGATGGCTGGTTAGATAGTGATGAAATGGCTGCAAAAATCAGAGCAAATGCCGAGTATAAAACTTTTTCGGCAAAATATCCCGATAAAAAACCGATGTTTATTCCTCTCAGCGTAGCGGTGGCTACACGCTTTTTTGCCTTGGGCTCACCGCTCTGGCAGCTGAATTTCGGCGGCGGACAACCCGGCGGCGGCACGTCAAACGGCCCCGTGCTTACTTGCGAAGTTCAAGCGATAACGGGTGAAACAAAATGCGATGAAATAGCTCTTTCGGCAGATGAAAGCGCGGCACCAAGCGACGATTTTGCCGTTGTGCCTAATCCGGCGACAGAAGCGGTGCGTTTTGTAATACCTCAATCTATGCGCGGTTACGAAATTGCGATATCTGCGGTTAATGCGCTTGGGCAGGTAGTGTTTTCAACCAACGTAGAAACGTCGCAAGCCGAAACCGTAGCGTTGCCTGCAGCAGGATTATCTGCCGGCACATATTATTTGATTTGTTCGGCCAACGGGCAGTCGGTGCGCACGACATTTGCGGTGATAAAGTAAAATCGTAATTCACATTTTTTCAACCCGAATCTCAACGAAATGTATTCTCATATCAAACATTCAGATGCTGATATTCACGACGCTTTGGTAGGCGAGTATGAGCGTCAGCGCGATAAGCTCGAGCTTATCGCCAGCGAAAACTACGCTTCACAGTCGGTAATTCAGGCGCAAGGCTCGATTTTGACCAATAAATATGCGGAGGGCTATCCCGGCCGTCGTTATTACGGCGGTTGCGAATGGGTGGATATTGCCGAATCGCTTGCCATCGAACGATTGAAACAACTTTTCGGTGCGGAATATGCGAATGTGCAGCCTCATAGCGGCAGCAGTGCAAATATGGCTGTGTATTTCGTTTATCTCAAGCCGGGCGATACGGTTATGGGAATGGATTTGTCGCATGGCGGACATTTAACGCATGGCTCGCCGGTGAATTTCTCCGGTAAATTTTACAATTTCATTCCTTACGGCATAGATAAAGAAACGGGGCGTATTGACTATAATCGCGTAGCCGATTTAGCAAAAGAGCATAAACCCAAGATGATAACCGTCGGTGCTTCTGCATATTCCCGAAATATAGATTACAAAGCATTCCGCGATATAGCCGATTCCGCAGGTGCATTTTTGTTTGCCGACATTGCTCATCCGGCCGGGCTTATCGCCAAAGGTCATTTGGACTCACCGGTGCCGTATTGCGATGTGGTTGCCAGCACAACGCATAAAACCCTGCGCGGGCCGCGAGGCGGTCTGATTCTAATGGGGAAAAACTACGAGAATCCTTTCGGGCAAGTTGCTCCCAAATCGGGACGCAAAAAACTGATGGGAGAATTGATAGATTCGATGGTTATGCCCGGTATTCAAGGCGGGCCGCTTATGCACGTTATAGCCGCCAAAGCTACTGCTTTCCGCGAAGCATTATCGGACGACTTTACCGAATATACGGCTCAAGTTATCAAAAATGCAAAAGCCTTAGCCGATGAAATGACGGTTCAGGGCTATAATATTATCAGTGGCGGAACGGATAATCATCTTATGTTGATAGATTTACGAAATAAGGGATTAACCGGAAAAAAAGCCGAAAATGCACTCGACGCGGCCGGAATAACCTGCAATAAAAACGCAGTGCCGTTCGATACGGAATCGCCGCTTGTAACATCGGGCATACGTCTAGGCTCGGCAGCCGTAACCACTCGCGGCATGAAAGAGGACGATATGCGGCACATTGCGCGTCTGATTGACCGCGTGTTGACCAATGTTGGCGACGAAGGAGTTTATTCTGCGGTTAAATCGGACGTGAAAAGTTTATGCGGCGGCTTCCCGATTTATCCTGACCTCAATTTTTCATACGAAGAAAATGCCAAGCGTTTTGAAGAAAGCGTGGAAAATATAGCAAAAGGAGTCGGGGAACTTATGAAAAGCGTCGGCGACGAATTGCAGAACGTTTTTCGAACCAAATAAGTTTTACCCTGCACTTGCCCTGCGCATAATGTGCAAAAATGTTCCCGCAAGCGGATTTGATTCTGTTTGCGGGACTTTTACAGGCGATTATGGAAACATTCCTTTTGATTCTGCGATTTTTTGTGTGGTGTTCCATTGTGTTCGCCATTATCGAGGTATATTTAAAAATCAACAAGCTTTGGAAGCGAAAGCACGAGCGTGTAGTGGCCGAATCGCAATCTATCATGGCCGAAACATTAAGCATAGTTTCTGCTTTACCTTTGCTTTTGCTTTACGCTCTTGAAGAACAATACGAGGGCGTTGCCGAGCTTGTAGTATGGATACCGGTGAATATTCTTGTTATTCTTATAGGGGCGGGACTCTGGGTACATACGAGTAGCAGACGCGGAATTTGGCAACTTATTCTTTCATCGGTACGTGCGGAAAGGCGCGAAGTAGGCGATCTTGCAAAATCATTTTTCAAGCCGGCCGGCTCGGAAATAATTATGGAAATACTTAGCCGTATCGCTATGATTGACAACAATTTGGACGACCGCGAAAAGGCTTTTATCGAAACTTTTGCACGTACTTGGGGGATACCTTTCGTTATTGACGAACAACGTCGAAGCTTGTCGGACGAGCAAAACAGATTCGTAGCACTTCGCGACAGCGTCAGTCAATATCTCGACATTTCGCCGCCGCGGGAGCAGGCTACCCAATTGCGCGACACAATCAAAGTGCTTGTAAGTATTGACGATGCTGTAACTTCGGAGGAAACATTAGTTACTTCGGAAATCAATGCGATGCTGGCGCATTACATAGAGTGCGATGCCGCAAGAACGATGTACGAGGTTTATATTGCGCCGCAAAGCAAAGAACAAGAGCATACAGTTCGGCGATTGCTTCACGATGCGGAAAGTAAACACTCTGCAGGGGGCGTTGTTTATTTGGTTGATGTGTTCTATTCCGAAGATTTTGCCGATATAGTTTGCAATAAATACAGAGAATACGATTTGCTTACGTTTGTCAATAAAAATACGGTAACTGCCGGGGGCGTTGCCAAGTAGTACGGCTGCTTCTATTTGTGCTTTTACCGTAAAATTTTGTGATAAAAATAGATTTTTTCGTAAAATGAATTTTTGTTGACAGCGGTATGATATGTTTCCGTAATTTTGCGAGGCAGATAAGTCAAAAATCTTTCTATTGGCGTTATGCAGCATATTATTTCTCTTGACCCTCGAGTTACGCGGGAGCATATTCCGGCGGAATTTGACACGCTACTCACGCCGAAAGGCGAACTTGACCAGCTTCAATCTTACGAAGTGTTTCAGCAGGGAAAATCCGGCGGACGATACACGCATGTTGGCTCGGTTCGTGCATCTACACCCGAAATTGCCCTTGTTTTTGCCAAAGAAATCTACGGGCGGCGCGGACCGACTTTCGGGCTGTGGGTTGTGCAAACCGATAACATACATCCGTTAGCCCCGGCCGATATTGATGTTTTTGAAACCGCTTCATCGGCCGATAAAGATTACAGGGAAGTTGTAGCATACGCTCGCGTTCGCGACAAAATCGAAACGTTCAAAAAATCGGAGCAATCCGCTTAAATTTTCAGAAACTTTTGTTTGTGCAATGAATATGTCGACCGACGCTCTAAAAGACCTGCTCTATCGCATAGCCGATGATGCTCTTATTATAGCCCACCGTAATTCCGAATGGACCGGACTCGGTCCTATTATAGAAGAGGATATTGCGTTTTCCTCGATAGCCCAAGACAAAATGGGGCATGCTCTCGCACTTTACACGCTATTGCATGAATTAGGCGAGCCGGTGCCCGACATTGCGGCATTTATGCGTAACGAATCGCAGTATCGTTGTTGCCATTTGGCTGAATATCCGATAGGCGAGTACGATTTCAGTTTAATACGCCACCTATTGTTCGACCTTGCTGAGCAAGTTCGTTATCGCTTGCTTGAAAATTCTACTTATGAGCCTCTTGCCAAATTAGCCCGTAAATTGCGCGGCGAAATCAGATATCATGTTTTTCATGCACATTCTTTCGTTGTTAAATTGGCAGCAAACGGAACAGAGGAAAGTAAAGCACGAATGCAGTCCGCATTAAACGAATGTTATCCGCTTGCTCTCGGGATATTCGAACCGTCGCGCTACGAAGCCGAGCTTGCGGCATCGGGTGTTTTTGCCGGCGAAAGCGAGCTGCAACGGCAATGGCACGAGGAACTTGCGGCAATCTGCGAAAAAGCGGATATTGACATTCCGACTGATTCAACACCTTCCTATGGCGGTCGCTATGGCTCGCATACCGAGCATTTGCAACCGCTTCTTGACGAAATGACGGAAGTTTTCCGATTAGAGACAGCCGCTGATTGGTAAGGATTATGCCGACTGCAAAACAAATGGCGCACATTATTGCAGATATAACGCCTGACGCGGTAAGCATAAGTATCTCATATAGTTCTGTTCTTAACGTTAAAGTAAGTCGTATGCAAAATACAGGTTTGATTTAATAGGGCGGATCAACTTCCCGGCTAAAATCTTGCCGATAAAATCATGAAATTGCTGCTCGGCGGCGGCTGACAAAGAGTAATTCGTGCATATCAAAAAAGATTTCAAGATATTGCAAGTTCTGAATTATTATTTATTTTGCATTGTCTGTTGCGTGTTGCAAGACGTTTTGCAAAAAAATAAATGTTGTGTAACAACTTGAATATCCGATTTCGAGTGCAATCGGAAAATCTGTATGCGGACGCTTTTCAATCTTTTGTAATATAAAGGGACGGTATGATGACAAAACAGCTGATAGTCGGAATAGTGTTGGCTGTCGCTTTCACAAATATTTCGTTTGCAAGCGACGGCGAGGCTTTGTTTAAAGCTAATTGCACTATGTGTCACACCATCGGCAAAGGGAAATTGGTAGGCCCGGATTTACATGGTACGACCAAGCGTCATGACGATGCGTGGTTGCAAAAATGGATAACCTCGTCTCAGACAATGGTACAGGCCGGCGACCCCGTAGCCGTGAAATTGTTTAAGGAAAACGGAGAGTTTCCGATGCCTGACGCGCCTATAAGTGCCGATGACATTAAAAAGGTAATAGAATATCTGCATAATGCGGAAATTCCTGCAAAGCCTGCGGTTGCGATGAACACGGGCATAGGTGCGCACGGGCATAACGTAGCCAATCCCATAACGCATTTTAAGCGGCAGCAAGAACATCATAATATGATAACAGCAATGAATTTTTCCGGCTTTATGATTGTGTTTTTGTCTATTATTGCCCTTATTGTAGGTTACGGATTCTTCCTGTGGATAAAAGCAAAATTGGAAGCGCATTGATTTCTCCCGTAAAATTTGAAATAAATATCGCATTGATTACATTATACAGAATCCAACAATGAACATATTTCCTGAAAGCGTCAGCACTTACGGTTCGGGAATAGACAATTTATTTTGGCTGATTCTTGCTTTTGCCGGAACGGCCTTTGTAATTAGTTTGTTCCTATTGCTGTATCCGTTATTTAAGAATCATCATACTCGCGTAAAACGTGCTTCTTACATAACCGGCAGTCTCGGTAAATTTCATTTTAAGTTAGTGGCGGTTGCTATGCTGATAATGGCAATGAGCGACTTTATCATTCTTTTTGCCGAACATTCCACGTGGGAAGCATTCACAACATTGCCCAAGCAAAAAGACGTGGAATACATAGTAACCGGACGGCAGTGGAATTGGATATTCACTTATCCCGGCCGCGACGGCGTTTTCGGTACGGCGGACGATGTGGTTATTGACGAGCCGAACAGCGAATTGCACGTTCCTATCAACAAGAACGCTTTTTTTCAATTGAAAGCAAAAGACGTTGTGCATAGCTTCTTTGTAGTAAATACACGATTAAAACAAGATTGTATACCGGGGCGAACAATTACGCGCTGGATAAATTTCACGAAAGAAGGGAAGTACGACATTTCTTGTGCGGAAATATGCGGCATTGCGCATACCAAAATGCGTAATTTTATAGTCGTGGAATCGAATGAGAAGTACGACCATTTCATAGACAGCCTTTACAATCAACAAGCGGCGACTGCCGGTAATCAGCAATAACTTCAATATAGTTTGTTATGGAACATACAGAACATCGACTAAGTTTTTTAAGAAAATATATTTTTTCTACCGATCACAAAACGATCGGAGCGCAATACATGATAACCGGCCTGTTTATGGCATTGGTGGGCGGTTTCTTGGCTTATGTTTTCCGTTACAATTTGGCGTTCCCGGGCGAAAGTATTCCATTGTTCGGGCAATTATCCGCCGGCCAATACAATCAATTCATCACTAATCACGGATTGATTATGGTGTTTTGGGTCGGAATGCCGTTATTGGTCGGTGCTTTCGGTAATTTTCTAATACCGATTATGATAGGTGCGGACGACATGGCATTTCCAAAGCTGAATATGCTGTCGTATTGGTTCTTCCTAACAAGCGCCATAGTCCTTATGATATCGTTCTTCGTGCCCGGAGGAGCTTTCGCCGGCGGCTGGACAATGTATCCGCCTTTATCCGTAAACGGATATACCGACCCGAGCCCGTCCTTTTTAAGCGCGATATTCTACGGCAGCAGTTTAATGATAATAGCTGTTGCCTTGGAGTTCACCGCAATTCTTATGGGCGGTATAAATTATTTGGTTACAACAATTAATAAACGTGCGCCCGGTATGACACCGTTCCGCATACCGCTTGCCGTGTGGTACATTGATATAGCCACAGTTATATTTATGTTCTCGGTAGGCCCGCTTGTGGCCGGTGCGTTTATGCTTCTGTTTGATATTACTCTCGGATCCGGATTCTACGACCCCGCTCGCGGAGGCGACCCTGTATTGTTCCAGCACTTGTTCTGGTTCTTTGGGCATCCGGAAGTTTACGTTCTGTTATTACCTACGCTTGGAGTATTGGGCGAGATTATTCCGGTATTCTCACGCAAACCGCTGTTCGGATATAAACCGTTGATAGTGCTGTCTTTAATTTCTGCCGTTCTTTCGGTGGTCGTATGGGCGCATCATCAATTTATTGCAGGTATTGACCCGCGTATGGCAACGTTTTTTAGTGTGGCTACGATTCTAATTTCGATACCGTTCTCCGGAATATTTCTTTCGTTGATGGCTACTCTTTGGGGCGGAAAGATAAAAATTACCGTTCCTATGTCGTGGGCATTGGGAATGATAGGCTTGTTCTTGGTCGGAGGATTCACCGGTTTATTCTTAGGCTCAAACGCTTTCGATATTTATGCGCACGACACGTATTTTATCGTGGCGCATTTCCATTATACTTTGTTCCCGTCCGTATTCTTCGGATTCTTTGCGGCATTCTATTATTGGTTCCCGAAATTCACGGGCAAAGAATTGAACAAGGCTTTGGGCTATATTCATTTCTGGCTGACGTTCATATTCTTTAACGGTGTGTTTTTTGTGCTGTTTTTCAATGGTCTGGGAGGTCAGCACAGACGCATCTATAATTATGAAATGTTCAGCAATGTAGCAATTGAGCCATATATAACATTTGAAAAAATTGCTACAATCAGTGCTATTTGCCTGATACTTTCGCAGGTTATATTTCTTTGGAACTTCATTGTAAGTTGGGCAGCCGGTAGAAAAGCGGAGAAAAACCCTTGGCAGGCGAATACTTTGGAATGGGTAGCGGACTCGCCGCCGCCGCATGGAAACTTTCACACCGCACCCAAAGTTTATCGCGGTGCATACGAATACAGCGTGCCTAAAGCGAGCGAGGACTTTTTACCGCAAAATCTTCAAGCAGACTAATTACTTATCTAACGATTAACCTGATAGACACAAATGGAAAATCAAAAATCGCTGTCGCTACCGTCAATTAAAATACCGCAGGGCCGGTTGGGCATTTGGACGCTCATTGTAGGCGAGTTTATGATATTCGGCGGATTGATAGGGTGCTATATCTTGTATAGATTGCGTTATCCGGAATGGGCTGACCAAGCAGCGCATACATCTACTTTGATTGGAGCATTAAATACTATTGTGCTTCTGACAAGCAGTTTCACTGTGGTAAAAGCACACGAAGCTGCCAATAGAAAAGATTTGAAGAAAATAACGCTGTGGCTTAGCGTTTCGATACTTGGCGGGTTCTTGTTCCTTATCAATAAAAGTATAGAATACTCTACGGAAATCAGCCATGGTTTTACGTTTTCCAGCCCTGCGTTGCAAGCAGACGGCGACACTATCGGCTCGCTGTTCTGGTCATTTTATTTCTTGCTTACGGGATTGCACGGAGCGCACGTAATTGTCGGTATGATTCTTATGCTTTGGGCATTATTGCAGGCACGCAAAGGCAAAAATCTACATCGCGTGGAATTATCCGGAATGTATTGGCACATGGTCGACCTGATATGGATTTTCCTTTTTCCGTTGCTGTATTTAGCCAAATAATTTTAAGAAACTATCTGAAATTTGCTCTTATGGATTCGCAACACGTCGCTCAAGATGAAAACGTAAAGTTTCCCGATCCTGCAACAGATTACCACGGGCATCCGAATTATCTTAAAATATTGATACTGCTTTTCGCATTCTTTGCGGCAAGTCTTCTTATCGGTAATTTTACTTTGACATCAATTACCGTCGCAGTAATATTTGCCACTGCTTTCTATAAGGCGGTGCTGGTCATAAAAAACTTTATGCATCTGCGTTACGAGCCGATTATCGTATGGATAGGAGTGCTGGCCGCAGTCTTTTGTCTGATAGCATTTTTCTTCGGAATTTATCCCGATATTACGGCTACGCACTTAGACGTAGTTCCGCGATAGAACAAAAACAATAACTATGAGCAATTCTGCCGCCGCCGCATTAGAACAACCGCAAAAAGCTGTTTCCAACGGAATATTGGGCATGCTTTTCCTGCTTACAACCGAGGCGATGTTATTCGCCGGATTTATCAGCTCGCTTATCGTAAACAGAGCAACTGACACGATATGGCCGCCGCCCGGACAGCCAAGACTGCCGGTGGAGGCAACGTTCGTAAATACGCTTATTCTACTGGCAAGTGGCGTTATCTACGCAGTTTATGCACGAAAGTACAAATCGAGCGGCGGCGATAAATCCACAATAAAATTTTTGTTGGCAGCCCTGCTGTTGGGAATTGTATTCGTATCGGTTCAGGGATACGAATGGATGCGACTTCTCGGCTTTGGACTGACCACAAAATCAAACTTGTACGGCGCATATTTCTATATGATAATAGGAGCGCACGCATTGCACGTTGCGGTGGGTATAACGTTGCTCTCTTATCTTGCTGTTTTTATCAAAAAAGGGCAGACGTTTGGGCGCGCCTGCGATAAAATTACCATTACAGGTATGTATTGGTATTTTGTCGTGGCTATATGGCCGCTTCTGTACTATCTTGTGTATATTCTGTAATTTGCTGTATGAAGTATATTTTCTTGGTGCTTGCATTATTGGTTACACTTCTTTGGCCCGATGCAATAATGGCTTGCCCTTTATGCCAAAGCGACGGCGGAGTTTCGCCGCAGACGGTTTCGGCGTATAAAGGAATTACCCTTTTTCTTGCAGTTTTGCCGCTTGCCGGTGCCGGCGGTGTATTCTATTGGATATACGTAAAAAATAAACGCTTCGAAAATAACGGACATTAAGCGTTTTTGTAACGTTATATCAGTTTAGGCAACTCTTAATTGAATTTGCGGCGGAGAAATTTTGTACTTCCGTAAGATGTACAAAATGGCTTCGCCGTTTTACACTTTCTTGAACTCAATAGTCAAGTATAATGGTTGTTAATAAATAAAAAGTTGAGCCCGGTGTCGTAGAGTAATAACCCAATCAAAGATTATCGCAAACCGGAGGACTTAATTACCCGATATATAAGCTACTAACCCAAGAGCAAAGATACGAAATTCGTGCGATGTATGCGTGCCGGTGTAGAGTGCGTACTCTTATGCTGACAAATCAAAACCTCCATAAATGCTGTAATTGCCTGCAATGTATTTTTGACCGGAGGCAAACTATCTTATACATCGGCTCGAATATTTTCTATAAGCATATAATTATTCTTCGATTGGCAATTTTACATAGTTACCGTTAAATATTCACACAAAACAGGGTTGCATTTACTTAAAAAACTATGGCAAAAGTACTAGTAATAAAAGGTTACACCTCAGAGCAGATTAAAGCCGAGCTCAGCGAGTGTG
>JADZAA010000124.1 GCA_020852855.1 Bacteroidota bacterium | reverse complement strand
TGCAGAGCGCCACTTACGGTCTGTCGTCAAGTCTGATATGCCGATTTTCATTGTATTGATTATATTGTGATTGACATTTAATTCTCTGCTAAAATAAATAATTTTAAGACGCTACAACAACTCTATTATCTTCGATTTTCCCTGATTTATCATTTCTACTCCAAGAAATAGGTTTTCATTTGTCCTTTACCCTTGATTCCTATCGAACCGCGCTCGGTGAAATTAAATTCGTCCGAATAATCCTTTATTTGTTTCATAAAGTCTTCGGATATATGAATTTTGTCGGCTGTTCCGTAAGATTCCATACGGCTGGCTGTGTTTACCGTATCTCCCCAAATATCATAGGCAAATTTATTCTCGCCTACAATACCGGCGGCCGCCGAACCACAATGAATACCGATGCGAACCTGTATTTCTGGTATATTTTTCAGTAAATTAATATCGCCGTATTCTACCGGTATATTAACCTTTAAATCATTCATCGCTTTGCGTAAAGTAAGTGCGGCTTTCGCAGCGCGATACGCATGGTCTATGCAAGTAACAGGCGCGCCTGCTGCCGCCATATATGCGTCGCCTATGGTTTTTATTTTCTCTAAGCCGAACTCTTGAATAACAGTATCTGCTTTTGTGAATATTATATTCAGTAAATAAACTAATTGTCGTGGTGACAACTTTGCGGAAATAGACGTGAAATTAACTATATCCATAAATAGTATTGAAACACCATCGAAATAATCTGCAATGGGATTCTCGCCTTTTATCAGTCGTACGGTAATATCTTCTGGCAGTATATTGTTCAATATATTTTCACGTTCTTTGGAACGTGTGCGTTCTACAGCCGTTTGTTTTTCTCTTTCCGCTTCTTTACGTTCTGCATCGAATACCCGAGCTTGTTTTAATGTATCTTCGTCGTGTAATTCAATATACAATTCATGGTATTTTTTGTAATGTTCGAAAGCCTCTTGCCAACGGTTTTCTTGGGCGTAAAACTCACTTAAATAACTATAAATTGTCGATAAATCGGCTTTGCAGCCAAGTTCTTCAAATCCGGTCAGTGAAGTCTTAAGATAATCTTCGGCTTTTCCCGCTTCATAATAGGTAGAGTCTGCCTTCGAGTAAATCAAACCTATCAAACATAGCGCATTAGCTATCGACCTTTTATGTCCAATGTCTTCGTGCAGAGCGAGTGCCCGCTTATAGTACATTAACGCATTTTTATGATTATTATTCAAATAATAAATATAGCCTATACTTTCGAATGTAAGGGCAATGCCCGGCGTATCTTTCAATTCTTCATAAATAGACTGAGCGCGATTAAAATATTCCATGGAATTATCGTAATCTCCCAGCTTTTGAAAAATTTTGCCTATATTCAATAATTTTATTGCAATGCTTGGTTTGAAATTTAACTCCTCGGCAATAAGCAACCCTTTCTTAAAATATTCCAAAGACTTATCATCCTCGTTTATTTTACCATAAACAATGCCTATATTGCCTATAATACCTCCTAATAAGATGTTGTCGCCGGACTTTTCGGCAATATCCAATGCCCGTTTATAATATTCCAATGCTTTTGTATAAATTCCCAAATAATTGTAATTTGAAGCTATGTTATTTATTATTCTGCCAATATCCGAAGAATTACCCGAACTTTCTAATAGTGAAAGTCCCGGAATCAGATATTCAAGAGACTTCGCATAATCGCCCAAGTTAATATGTACATACCCGATTCTTATTATTGCTTCCGCAATGCCGGCCCGGTAATTTATCTCTTCATATAAATCTAAACTTTGGCTGTAATAAACCAACGCTATATTGAAATTCCTAAAATTAAAATTACAATGTCCGATAATAATATTTGCTTTTGCAAGCAGTTTTTTATGCGATAATATTTCGGCTGAATTTGATGCTTGCTCGGCATAAGGCAACGCCTTTTCGTAAGACTCCCCGTAATAAAGTACCAACGCAACGACAACAAGTGTTCGGCAATATAATTCCGTATCTTGTGCATTTTCCTGAACTGCAAGTAAAGATAGAGATTCGCTTTCCAATTTATCCAAACCGGTTACTTCTTTTGCGGCATTTTCTATGTAGTCCAATCTTTCGATTATTTCTTCGTTTGTCATTTCTCTTCCAAGAAATAAGTTGTCATTTTACCTTTACCCTCGATTTCCATTGAACCCCGCTCAATAAAATTAAATTTGTCCGAATTTACCTTTATTTGCCGCATAAAGCCTTCGGTTACAGAAGCATTGTCGGTTATGCAACCCAAAAATCTATACAGTCGGCTGTGATAGTCATATCGTTCGATTGTACTTTTGCAAGAGTTCCATATAAGTAAACTCAAACTATTTGACAAAATTAACAAAGCCCCGCTGTTTTTGAGTATTTTTGAGAAATAATAAGCTTGTCCAGAGATAATATATTGTGTATTATGACTTCCATTTCTCCGTTATTTGCAGTCGAGGCAGATTCCTTGTTTGCCGAAGGACGTTCGGACGAAGCCTTGGAATTATGCCTTATCGGAATAGAAACTTTTCCTGAATATGCGGCCGCGTATGTTCTGGCATCTCGTGTTTTATCGTCTTTAGGCCGAACAAGCGAAGCCGAAGTCGTGATTAAACGTGGACTTGCACAATCTCGGCGAAACGAAGCATTACGACGCATTGCAGATGAATTGGGTGTTAATCCTTATGTTTCTTCGTCGCAAGATAGGGTTAATGTGCCTGTTGCGGAAAAAGTGTTGTTTACGGAAGAAAAAAAGAAAGAAGCCGGCACGTCGCAAAATGGTGATGTGCCGCAACTTGACAGCAATGATGCGCCGTATGCAACATTGCAAGTACCTCTGAGGCGCATCGGAGCGACGCGCATAAATTATGAGCAGCCGTTGAAATGGCGAGCAAGCGATTTATCGTTGATTCCGGGCTTGGGCTTTTCATTTTTGCGAATGGAAGGAAAGTCGCTTTGTACTGATTTTGCCGTGTGCAATCCGAAATTTTTGCCTTTCCCCGAAATGCGTATTCGCTTGGGTGCAGGAAATTCCGAAAACGATATTGATGGAATAAATCCAGAAATAATTGAAACAATAAGCGAAAAAAACTGTACGCCGCTCGAAGAACTTGCGCAGAGACTCGAACGTGCGCGCATTCCCGTCCCGCGCGAAGAAGCAGTATCAGCATCCGCCGACAATGCCGCCGTGCCAGAATTTGTAACAGACACAATGGCTGCTATTTACGAAAGACAAGGTGCGCTTGCGCAAGCCCTTAAAGCATATCAAATACTTGCGCGTAACAAGCCTGAAAAATTGCCGCTCTATCAAGCAAAGATCAATGAAATTACACTGAAAATCAGAAACTGAAAAATATGAATTGCCGTCAAACTTATTCTTGGCTTGCGCTGAAGCAACATTACAACGAGATAAAAAACTTGCACCTTCGCGATATGTTTGCTGCGGATACGGTGCGGTTTGCCGACTTTTCCGTCGAGTTCGACGGTATATTTGCCGATTTTTCAAAGAACCGCATAACTCGAGAAACCATAAAACTGCTGGAGAATCTTGCGCACGAATGTAACGTAGCCGCTTCGGCCGAGAGAATGTTTGCCGGCAAAAAAATAAATTCGACTGAAAACAGAGCCGTTCTGCATACTGCGTTGCGCCGTGCAGCGACAGATTCTGTCCTTATAGACGGCAAAAATATTATACCCGAAATTCACGAAGTCCTTGTAAGAATCAAGGTGTTTTCAGAGGAAATTCGCGATGGAAAACGGCGTGGTTTTACGGGGAAAATATTTACTGATATAGTGAATATCGGCATAGGCGGTTCGGATTTGGGGCCAAAACTTGTTTGCGACGCTTTGAAATTCTATTCAAAACGCAATTTGACCGTGCATTTTGTATCGAATATAGATTCTACTCATTTAGCCGAAACGCTTCGTACATTAAATCCTGAAACTACATTGTTCATTGTTTCTTCAAAGACGTTTACAACCGAAGAAACGATGACTAATGCCCGTAGCGCACGTGATTGGTTTTTATCATCTGCGGCCGTAGAAGCCGATGTGCAAAGTCATTTTGCGGCGGTTTCCACAAATTTTACAGCAACGGAGCAATTCGGAATAAATCCCGCAAATGTATTCGTGTTCCGGGACTGGGTGGGCGGGCGCTATTCGCTATGGTCGGCTATTGGATTATCTGTTGCTTTGTCGGTAGGATTTGAAAATTTCAGCGATTTGCTTGCCGGCGCACGCGCTATGGACAAGCATTTTCTTGAAGCTCCTTTCGAAAAAAATATTCCTATGCTTGCGGCTGCCATTGGCGTATGGCACGTAAATTTTTTCGGTGCAGAATCGCAATCGGTTTTGCCGTATGATGAATATCTGCGTTTATTGCCCGCATATTTACAGCAATTGGATATGGAAAGCAACGGCAAGTCCGTAATGTTGCAGGGCGAACCTGTAGATTTTCATACTGCGCCGATAATATGGGGGCAACCCGGAACCGATTCGCAACATTCGTTTTTCCAGCTTTTACATCAAGGAACGCGGCTTATCCCATGTGATTTTATAGCCGTAGCCAAGCCGCTTAATCCGATAGGCGACCACCATAAGCGGCTTATGGCGAATTTTTTTGCCCAAACAGAGGCATTGATGCGCGGAAAAACTACCGACGAGGCGCACGACGAACTTCTTGGTGCAGGCACAAGTACGCACGAAGCCGAACGACTGGCACCGCATAAAACTTTTGCCGGAAATCGTCCGACAACCACGTTCCTTATTGACAAATTAACACCTTATACTTTGGGAGCATTGCTGGCAATGTACGAGCATAAAGTTTTTGTGCAGGGTATAATTTGGGGTATTAATTCCTTCGACCAATGGGGAGTTGAACTCGGCAAACAATTGGCCAAGGCTATTCTGCCCGAACTTTCAGGCGAAGATCCTGTGCCGCACGATTGCTCGACTGCCGGGCTTATAGCATTATACAAAAAACAAAACGTGCGCACATAATTGTTCGTAGTCAGGCCGAGGCATTTATGCTGTTTGTGAAAGCGATAAAAATTACTTTGCTTCGATAATCGTCTTTCCGGACTGTCAAGAAGTGTTGTATGCAAAACAGCAACTTGCTCGGCTCCGATGTTTTGTTGAGCCCATGTTCTGCGCGTCAATAAAAACAAGAATAATTCAACCGTCAATTATAAATCAAGAAGATGCTTGCAGAAAAAAAGATTTCTATACGTAACTTTTCGGCAAAAAATATAATCGGCGAAGACATTTCGCTGGCCCGCTATCGCAATAAGGTAATACTGATAGTAAATTTAGCTTCGCTTTGCGGATATACAAATCAGTATGCCGGACTTGTGGAGCTTTATCGTCGTTACAAGGGCAAAGGATTGGTAATACTCGGTTTCCCGAGCAATGATTTTAACCAGGAACCCGGTAATGAATCGGAGATTATGGAGTTCTGTCAAGCAGAATATAATGTTACGTTTGACGTATTTGCCAAAATTTCGGTTAAAGGCGAAAATATACATCCGATATACGGGTTTCTAACAGCCGAGCAACCGGCGGTTAAGTGGAATTTCGAGAAATTCTTGATTGGAAAAGACGGTCAATTATCGAAGCGTTTCCTTTCGGCAGTCGCGCCTCTCAATGAAAAAATAACCGCTGCGATTGAGTACGAATTGGCAAAATGAATATCGGCACGGATTGACAACACGAGATGAATTAACGATTAAACTCCTATCTTATAAACTATGAAAACATATAGCGCAGCAGTAAAAGTAACGCTTCGCAAAGGCATACTTGACGTACAGGGTAAAACTGTCGAACAGGCTCTGCATGCCATTGAATTTACGGCAATTGAGCGTGTACGTATCGGAAAGTTCGTAGAATTTGACATTACGGCCGAAAGCGAACAAGAGGCGAAGATTATGGCCGAAGACGCTTGCCGCAAGTTGATTGCCAATCCGATTATGGAAGATTTTTCCATTACGCTGTCGGAACGGGAGCAAATATGAAATTCGGTGTAATTACTTTTCCCGGCTCGAACTGCGACCACGATGCACTTTGGGCCGCGTCGCACGTCGGAACGTCGCAGACACTTTGGCATAAAGACGAGGCTATTCCGTCCGACGTAGAATGTGTAATAATTCCCGGCGGATTTTCATACGGAGATTATCTGCGTTGCGGTGCGGTTGCGCGATTCTCACCGATTATGAAAGACGTTTTCCGGTTTGCCGAACGCGGCGGAACAATTATAGGGATTTGCAACGGATTTCAGATATTAACCGAGGCCGGACTATTACCCGGCGTACTGTTGCGCAACGACACGATGAGCTTTGTGTGCAAAGACGTTTATCTGAAAACGGAGAATTGCAATACTACGTTTACCAATTCCATTAAACCCGATTCGGTTTTGCGGGTCCCTATTGCACACGGCGAAGGTAATTATTATGCCGAAGCCGAAACTATAGCACGGCTTGAAGCAGAAAATCGCATAATATTCAGATATGCCGCACCGGACGGCATTGTTTCGCGCAGGGCTAACCCTAACGGCTCGATAAATAATATAGCCGGAATTATTAACGAGCGCGGCAATATTTTAGGAATGATGCCGCACCCGGAACGCTATAGCGATGCAAGGCTTGGTTGCGACGACGGTTTAAGCGTTTTTGCATCAATAGCGAGAGCATTGCAACAGGCTGTTTTTAGATGATTTTTTCTGCAAATAATCTCAATCATTTTTTTTGGAATAACCATGTTTGGTCTTGGTACGCCCGAACTTCTGATTATCGGCCTCGGCATCGTTTTATTATTCGGTGCACGCAAAATACCTGAACTTATGAAAGGTTTGGGATCCGGTATTAAAGAATTTAAAAAAGCATCGTCAATGGACGACGAAAAGACGGAAGTCGTAAAGAAAAACGGGGAATAAACCATGGCGGTAAATGAACTGCTGTCGCGTTCGGCCGAATATGATTATTGGGCTAATCGCACCGCGTTCGACGCAATCCGCACTGCCGGGAATCCCGATAAAGCAGTTGCCCTATACGGGCATGTAATTTATGCGCAACTTATCTGGCAGGCGCGAGTTAATGGCAACGACACAGCCGGTATCGAGGTTTTTCCTGAAATAAATATGGAAGAATTTCAACAGCTTACGCGCATTGTGCATAGCCGTTGGATTGATTGGCTGAGTATCGCCGATAATGCCGAACTCGATGCACCGATAACATATATTACCACGTCCGGCAAAGAATTTACTACGCCGGCCGTAGATATTCTAAATCATGTTTTTCTTCATTCGGCGTATCATCGCGGGCAAATTGCGCTTATTTTACGCAACTGCGACGCGCAACCGCCTGTTACCGATTTTATTGCGTTCGCTCGATTATAACAAATCCTTTCTTCTCGAGTAAATTTTTCATGGCCGCGAGCCTAATTCCGTACTATTATGTTTGATGTAGGCGGAGGCGAACTCGTCCTCATTTTTATAGCCGTATTGTTGCTGTTCGGCCCGAAGAAAATTCCGGAGGTCATGCGGTCGGTAGGCAAAGGCTTGCGACAATTCCGGCAGGCACAAGACGATTTGAAAGAGCAACTGCGCGATATATCGTCGGAAGTGGAACGTAGTGCGGATGTTCGAACCGTACAACCTACTGTTCACGATACACGGCAGGCTCTCGAGCCCGACACCCCGCAAATAGAACCGGCCGTTACGGAAAATGCAGAATCGGATATACATTCGGAACCGGCCGCCGATTACACGCCGCCCGTGCCTCGGCAAAAACGTATGCCGGACGATGAGAATATAGACAACGTTTCCTGACCTCTTTTACGTTTACTTTGGCAAATTCCGGACAAACAAACCTTAAGTACATATAATATGAAGTCTTACGAAGAATTTCTTCGCAGCATACCGCAAAAGTCATGTATCGACGAAACGCACGATTTTTTGGGAGAAATATCTCGAAAACAAGAACTAAATGCTTTTATCACGCTGAATGAAGAAAATGCCGTATGTGCGGCCGCCGAGTCCGATGTAAGATTTGCAGACGGTCGCCCGCGTTCGCTTGAAGGTATGATTGTAGCTTTGAAAGATAATATCGCAACTGCCGGTATTCGAACGACCTGTGCCTCGAAAATGCTTGAAAATTATGTTCCCGTGAGCAATGCGTCTGTTGCCGATAGTTTGCGCGAAAGTGGAGCGGTTGTAATTGGCAAGACAAATATGGACGAATTTGCAATGGGTTCGTCCAATGAAAATTCCGTATTCGGTGCAGTTGCTCATCCGCTTAATGCCGACTATGTTCCGGGCGGCTCGTCGGGCGGTTCGGCTGTGGCAGTGGCGGCGGGTATGGCGCACGCAGCTTTGGGAACGGATACCGGCGGCTCGGTGCGTCAGCCGGCCGCATTTTGCGGCGTTGTGGGATTTAAGCCCAGCTATGGGCGCATTTCCCGCAGCGGTGTGGTTGCCTTTGCTTCGTCGTTCGACCAAATAGGCATATTCGCACCGGACGTTTATTCTACTGCGCGAATATTCGATGCGGTAAGCGGGCGCGACCGACGCGACTCGACAACGGCCGATTTACCGCCGGCACAATCTTTCGATACCGTCCGACGGCCACTGCCGGAACATTTTACCGTAGCGACACTTCCAGACGACCAACTTGAAGGTTGCGACGAAGATGTGATGTGTGTGTATCGCCGCTCATTGGAAATTTGGCTGTCGGCCGGAGCGAAAATAATGACGGCAACCATTCCCCATAGTGAAGCCTGGATACCGGCGTATTATGTGCTTGCAACAGCCGAGGCATCGTCGAATCTTGCACGATTTGACGGTATTCGATACGGATGTCGAGTTGCCGGCGATTACGACGATATAACTGTGGCAAGCCGCTCGCAGGGCTTTGGCGCCGAAGTAAAACGGCGCATTATGTTGGGAACTTATGTGCTTTCGTCGGGATATTACGACTCGTATTTCGGCAAAGCACAACGCGCCCGCAGGCTGATTTACGACGGTTATGCTTCGATTTTTGAAAAGGCCGATATACTATTCTTGCCTACAACGCCCACGCCCGCGTTCCGTCGCGGCGAAAAAATCAACGACCCGGTTGCCATGTATTTATCCGATTATTTTACCGTTTCGGCTAATCTGGCAGGAATACCGGCCGTAAGCGTTCCGGCAGGCGAATCCGCAGGCGGAATGCCCGTAGGAATGCAGCTGCAGGCACGCCGTTACGATGACGAGCGTTTGCTTCAATTTGCACGTTGTTTTCAGGAGTCGGCTAAAATTTGAAGCAAGAAAAAGCAACGAAAAAACTAAGAAAAAATACGCGATTCCCGGCATATATCGAACCGATTAGGAAAAATTGCATATAAGCAGTACCGGAAAAATCGTGAAAAACTGTTGAATAATATAAGTAAAAAATGAATCGAAAAACAATTTTTATCGTACTCGGCTTAGCAGCTGTTTTAGTCTTTGCTTTCCGCGGGAAGATATTCAATTACGGACCCGACCCATGGACGGAAAAGCAACTGATGCCGCCTGCCGCACTCGCGCAAATATTGAACGAACCAAACGGTAAAAAACCGATAGTTTTAAGCATTGGTTTCGGAGGCGGCATTAAAGGCTCGAAAGAAATAGGTGCGGCGGACGATAAAGAAGGTATTGAAAATCTGAAAAAAGAATTAAACAACTTTCCGAAAGATGCGAATATCGTGATTTATTGCGGTTGTTGCCCGTTTGAAAATTGTCCGAATGTTCGTCCGGCTTTTGAATTATTGAACGAAATGAAATTTACAAATCACAGCCTGCTGAACCTTCCGCAGAACTTGAAAGCGGATTGGATAGATAAAGGCTATCCTATGGAGCGTTAACTGTGTGTAAAGGTTTTGTTTAATTTCTCGCAACCTCAACAAAAAAATATTTGCAAATTAATTCAACAAAAACATGATAACAGAAGAATTTATCGAATCCGTAGCAATGGAAATGGCACAACTTGACCAAGATGAAGCCGAAGCATTGATTGCGGAATTTCAAACAGAGCAGCCCGCCGTTTTCAATGTCGTTATTTCCGTGCCCGAGGAATTTACCGACGAAGAAGCGGAAATTCAGCTGTATCTCGGCCTGCTGATTTGGAAAACAATGAAAACTTACTGTAAGTTGCAATCGAACGGTAACTTGCAATCGGAAGTAACAGAGGAAAAAATTGCGCAAACTGTACAGAAAAATATCTCGCTTCTGCAACAAATAGACGAAGATTCCGAAGGTGACGCATTAGCCTTTGTAGAAAGAATTATGGATGATTATCCGCAACAGGAGCTTTTGCGCTATGTACTTGAAACGCTTGTTTCTTACGATGACGAAGAATATGATGCGGAAAATATACTCGAAGTGCGAGAGGATATGAAAGGGTTTGTCTTACTTACGATTAAGACGGCGATTGATTGCCTTGATGCCGCATAATTATGGAAGCAGTCGAACGCTCGGAAATTGCAATTTTTCCGCTTACGCCCGAGCGGTTTTCGGAGCTTGCGCGGCTTATTGTTGCACTTGCCGATTATGAGCATTTGCCGCCACCCGACGAAGATGCATTCGCACGTATGCGCGAGCATGCCTTTGCCGACCGCCCCAAATTCGAGGCATTTCTGGCATATTCCGATAATAAAGTTGCAGGCTACGCCATAATATTCGAAACATATTCCTCGTTTTTGGCCAAACCTACGCTTTATCTTGAGGATTTATTTGTGTTGCCGGAATTTCGTTCGCAAAAAATAGGTTATACACTTTTTGCTTTTGCAGTCGGCGAAGCCGTTCGGCGCAAATGCGGCAGAATGGAATGGCAAGTTCTTGATTGGAACGAACTTGCGCTGAGTTTTTATCGCAAATTCGACGCAATGTTGCTCGACGGCTGGCTACCCTGCCGCCTTGACGAAAACGGCTTGCGGAAAATTATCGAAAAATTATAATATTCTTTTCCGAAATATAAATGAAACGTGCATTAATTACGGGAATAACCGGACAAGACGGCTCGTATTTGGCTGAATATCTGCTGGCAAAAGGCTATGAAGTGCATGGTATAATACGCCGTGCAAGTACATTCAATACGCATCGTATAGACCATATTTACGCTGACCCGCATGAGAGCGGAACACGTTTGCATTTGCATTACGGCGATTTGTCCGATGCCGGACTGATAACGGAATTGATCTACAATATTGCACCCGGCGAGGTGTATCATCTTGCCGCACAAAGCCATGTGCGTGTATCGTTCGATATGCCGGAATATACGGGAAACATAACGGGAATCGGCGTAACTCGGCTTTTGGAGGCTATACGCCGCAGCGGAGTTCCGGCGCGATTTTATCAGGCATCATCGTCGGAAATGTTTGGCGCCGCCCCGCCGCCGCAATCCGAAACTACTGCTTTTCAGCCCCAAAGTCCTTATGCCGCAGCAAAGGTTTACGGTTATTTTATCGCCGTAAATTACCGTGAAGCATATAAATTATTCGCTTGCAACGGAATTTTATTTAATCACGAAAGCCCTCGCCGCGGCGAAATATTTGTTACGCGGAAAATTACTCGCGCCGTGGCCGCTATTCTTGCCGGCAAACAAAATGCACTTTATGTGGGCAATCTTGATGCGCGGCGCGATTGGGGCTACGCACCCGAATACGTGGAAATGATGCATCTAATGATGCAACGCGATACGCCTGACGATTTTGTGGTCGGTACCGGAGAAAGTCATTCGGTGCGCGAATTTATCGAACGTTCGTTCGATTACGCAGGTGTGGAAATAGAATGGCGCGGTGAGGAAACGGAAGAAATAGGCTTGGTCCGAAGTACTGCAACCGATGCTGCTAAAATCGGTGATATCGTCGTAAAAATTGACCCGCGTTATTTTCGCCCGACCGAAGTGGACTTTTTGCAAGCCGATATTACCAAAGCCGAACGTTTATTGGGCTGGAGGCCTCGCGTTACATTCGACGAACTTGTAGAAGTGATGACAGACCACGACTTGCTAAGGGCAGGATTAAATGCACCCGGACGCGGCACGGCCGCCGTAGCTGCAAAGGGGCTTGATTGGACACGGCACGAATTTAACGACGGATCGTCTGTCAGCGGCGAAATATGATAAACGTCTTGCCGATTTCAAAAATACTGCAAAAAACAGCTGCAATACTATACTCACCTTAGACGAATAATGAGTTTTTTTGCGTATATTTATCGGTGAAAATAATTTTAATATTTTTGAAATAATTCTCAAAAATATTCATTCCGATTAAAAAAAATACATGAAAAAGCGCGAGCAAACCATAAAAAAACATACCTCTGAAACACAATTAAATTCATATTCTTCTGTCGAAATACGCGATAAATACGAATTGTCGTCGGAACAATTGCGTTGGTATTGTTCGGAAGATGTCTTTAAGTTTGAAACTACAAAAGAACTCGAGCCGCTTTGCGGAATAGTGGGGCAGGATAGGGCAATCGAGGCAATAGAACTTGGTGCGCGTTTGTTCTCACACGGCTACAACACATTCGTTTCGGGGGTAAGCGGCACGGGGCGATTAACTACGGTAAAAAATATATTGGACGACGTAACACGCTCTATACCAACTCTTTACGATTATTGCTACGTGCATAATTTTCAGTCGCCCGACAATCCTAAATCGTTGCGCTTTGCAGCGGGGCGCGGCAAAGAGTTTGCCAAAGTGATGGACGCGACTATTTCTCTGTTGCGCCGCAGGATACCGCAACTATTCGAGGAGGAAGGATTCCGTAAACAGCGTCGCGCAATGATAGAAAACTTCACCGGCTCGGAAAACGATTTATTGGCGCAATTCACCGAAAAAATTGCCAAAAGCGGATTTATTCTCGGTAATATTCCTAATGAATCGGGTACGCCTCAAACGGAAATATTCTTTCTCTTTAAAAATACACCGGTTCCTATTCAAGAACTAGATAAACTTGTAGGCCAAAAGAAAATAAGCGCGAAACAAGCCGAAGCTTTAAAAACTCAGTATAATGATTTTCGCGAAGAGCTTGTGGGGCTTGCGCGCCGCGGTGCGGCTTTGCTTGGCGAATTTCGTTTGAAAGTACGCGAATACGACCGTGCGGCCGTGGCAATGATATTGCATCCGATTTTAGACGAAATATTAGCGAATTATCCGGAAAACGGTGTAGAAGATTATTTGCGGCAAGTCGAGAATAATTTGCTGGATAATCTGCAAATTTTTATAACCGCTCCGGAACAACTTGACGTGGAACAAGGCACGGAAAAATCGGAGCAGGAAGTAAAAAACGCTTTTACGCGCTACGGCGTTAATGTTATATTGGATAATTCGCAGGCAACGGCCGCGCCTGTTATTGTGGAAACTACACCGTCTTACGGCAATTTATTCGGCGGTGTGGAGAACTTGTTCGACGGACGAACAGCCGGTGTACAACCCGATTACAGACATATAAAAGCAGGTGCGTTATTGCGCGCCAATCAAGGCTATCTGATAGTAAATGCGCTCGACGTAATGCGCGAACCTAATGTTTGGCCGGCATTAAAGCGCGTACTGCTTTACGGAAAATTGGAGTTCCAGCCTACCGAATCTGTTTTTATGTTTGCTCCTATTGCATTAAAACCAGAACCTATCGAACTTTCCGTTAAAGTCATTATGATAGGCGAAGCACATGTATATCAAACCTTGTATTTCATAGAAGAAGATTTCCGTAAAATATTTAAAGTTAATGCGGAATTTGAAGTTGAAACTGCACGAACTGCTGAAATGACAGAGAATTACGCACGATTTATTCATAAAGTATGCGAATGGGAAAATCTTCTTCATGCCGACCGTTCGGGTGCTGCCGCCATTGTGGAATGGGGCGTTGAGCATGCCGCCGGGCAAAGAAAAATAACGCTTCAATTCAGTGATGTGGCCGATGTTCTGCGCGAGTCCGATTATTATGCACGCGCCGAATATGCGGGCGCGATTTCGCGAAAACACGTGGCAAAAGCTCTGGCCGCACGAACGCGCCGCAACAGCAAGGCTGACGATGCCATAAAAGAGCGAATAGTGGAAGGCGTTATGATGATTGCCACTGAAGGCGAGCGAATGGGGCAAATAAACGGATTGACTGTTTATTCCACGGGTTTGGTGTCGTTCGGCAAGCCCGCGCGCATCACGGCAAGTGTAGGTATAGGCAAGCAAGGCATTGTAAATATAGAACGCGAAGCCGATATGAGCGGCGCGATTCACGATAAAGGGCATTTTATCGTAACCGGATTTATGATTGAGCGTTTTGCGCGTCGCCGCCCGCTTGTGCTGTCGGCTTCCATCGCCTTCGAGCAAAGTTATGGAGGTATTGACGGCGACAGTGCATCGGTTGCCGAAATTGTGGTTTTACTTTCCGAAATTGCCGAAGTTCCTGTCCGGCAATGGCTTGCAATAACCGGATCCGTAAATCAAAAAGGCGATATTCAGCCGATTGGAGGAGTTAACGAAAAAATATCGGGCTTTTTTGAAATTTGTGCAGTACGCGGCTTAACCGGACGGCAAGGTGTGGTTATACCCACGCAAAATGTACTTGACCTCATGTTGCCCGATGAAATTATTGAGGCTGTATCCCAAGGAAAATTTCATATTTATCCGATTTCGCGCATAGAAGAAGCTGTGGAACTGATGACCGGTATTCCGGCAGGCGAAATTCAGGCCGATAACAGTTATCCGCCAGATACTTTGTTCGGACGTGCCGATGCTCGGCTTGAAAATCTCTGCAATTCGTACTTAAAGCAGCAAAATAATAATTCGTAAAAATAAAGTAAATCCGATAATTGCTAAAAAAATATTTAATAATTCGAACAAAAATCACTGAAAATAAAATTTACAATGGACAGACGCTTTTTTCTGAAAATAGCTGCAATGGCAGGAGCGGCGCAGTACGGCTCTGCTTCTAAGGCATTTTCTTTTGCAGAAGTGACGGCATCAACCGGTGAAACAAATCCACCGCCTCCCATCAGATTTTTTATAATCGGCGACTGGGGAACGGGCGGTAAATTACAGCGCGAAGCAGCGTCAGGAATGGCACGGAAAGCAACCGCGATACAACCGCAATTTATTCTTTCGACCGGCGACAATATTTATCCAAAAGGTGTGGATTCGCCCGATGATGCACAATGGAAAACAAAATTCGAGAATATTTATGTTGCGGAGCAATTACAAATTCCTTGGTATGCCGTACTGGGCAATCATGACTATCGAAGCAATCCAGATGCACAAATAGAATACGGAAAAATCAATCAGAGATGGAATATGCCGGCACGATATTACTCTTTCGGCAAAAAGGAACAAGATTGCAGCGTGGAATTTTTTGCCATAGATACGCAACAAATATTGCTGGGAAAAGGTTCGGAACAACTCAAATGGCTAGAGAAAAAATTGGCTGCCTCGAAAGCCGATTGGAAAATCGGTTTTGGCCATATTATGATTCGTTCGCACGGATATTACGGCGACCAACCTTTTATGCTGAAAACAGTTAAACCGCTGTTCGATAAATACAAAGCAGACGCATATTTCTGCGGACACGACCACGATTTGCAATGCATAAAACACCCGGACGATAATTTTTATCAGATAATTTCGGGTGCCGGCGGCGGAACTCGAGTTTCAACACCAGGGAAATATTCGCTGTTTGCGTCGGGCAACGGCGGTTTTGTTTATTGTGCCGCAACCAAAAATTCTTTAACGGTGGAATTTCTTGACAGAAACGGCAATTTGCTTTATACGGAAATAATTAAAAAATAATACGAAGATAGTTCTAATTATCGGATAATTTTACAGCCGATAAAACAAATAAAAATAGCGACAAACAAAGAAGCAAATTATTTGTTTGGTTGCCGATGTATTGTACCGGCAACATAATTCATATTTTCTCGGAATTATTTTTTTACCTGTATGTTGTGCCTGCGGCACAATTCAAAAAAAACGGTGACCCTTGGCCAAGAATCACCGGTTAAAATCAAATTCGAATATTGTTGTCAATTCGCGGAAGCTGGGCAAGTGTAATCTGTTACGGGAATTTTATTGCAATCGCAAATTGCCGAAAAACCGCCTGCAATATTTATTATATTGCGAACGCCTTTACGCAACAGAACTGAAGCCGCAATTACCGACCTGTAACCGGCTGCACAGTGAATATACGCGGGTTTATCGGCAGGCAATGTCGCAAATTGTTTGTTAATATAATCTAACGGTGAATTTTCTGCATTTTCTATATGTCGACTGTCATATTCGCTTTTTTTGCGAACATCAATTACGCACGTTTCACCGGCATTAAATATTTGGGCAAATTCATCGGAAGAAACAGTAGGAATTACTTCTATTTTTTTGCCGACTTTTTGCCAAGCCTCGAAACTGCCTTTCAAATATCCGATTACGTTATCATATCCTACCCGTGCAAGCCGTTGAACAGATTCATGTTCGCAGCCTTCCGGCGCAACTAACAGAATAGGTTGCCGCAAATCTTCGATAAGAGTTCCGGCCCATACCGCAAATTGTCCGTGAAGCCCGATAAACATGGAACCGGGAATAAAACCTTGCACGAAATCCTGCTCACGGCGCACGTCGAGAATTAAAGCGTGTTCGGCCGCGATTTCAAATTCATCGGGCGGCAGCGGATTATTGCCGCGCTCCATCACAATATCAATATTTTCATAACCGGATTTATTCATTGCGGCATTTTTGGGGAAATACTGCGGCGGCGGAGTCAGTCCGGAGGTTACTTCACGTATAAAATCTTCTTTGGTGCTGCAACATAATGCATAATTTGTCAGTTTTTGAACGCCGAGCAGGGCAAATGTTTCTTTGCTCATATTTTTTCCGCAGGCAGAACCCGCACCATGCGCCGGATAAACAATAACATCGTCTGCCAAAGGCATTATTTTATTGTGTAGCGAATCGTAAAGCATACCGGCCAAATCTTCCTGCGTCAAGTCACTTTTTACGGCTAAATCAGGCCGCCCGACATCGCCTATAAACAAAGTGTCGCCCGTGAAAATACAGTAATCTTTTCCGTTCTTGTCGCGCAAAAGATAGGTGGTACTTTCAAGCGTATGGCCGGGCGTATGCAGAGCGATTATCGTAATGTTGCCTATGTGAAAAACTTCACCGTCGGTAGCGATATGCGATTCGAAGCCGGTTTGCGCCGTAGGGCCGTAAACAATGGTTGCTCCTGTCTTTCGGGCTAAATCTATATGCCCCGACACAAAATCTGCGTGAAAATGAGTTTCGAATATATATTTTATCTTCACGCCGCTTTTTGCGGCAAGTGCAATATAAGGCTCGGTTTCGCGTAACGGGTCAATAACGGCCACTTCGCCGTTACTTTCTATGTAATACGCGGCTTCTGCCAAACAATTAGTGTACAACTGCTCTATTATCATTGAATTACCTTTGAAATTACTGATGAAGAAAAAAGTTTTTTATTGCGACAGTTCCATGCGCCGAAGGCACAGAATGCACGATATTCCACAAAAATAATCTGAAAAAACGGATACGTATAGGAAGCGGCATACCTATTTGCAACCGTGCGTCGCTTGACGCTGTTTTGCAATAATTATTTTTTGCTTGTTCCTTGACTTTTCCTTTTACCCGCGGCTTTCTTCTGCGGCACAAAACGTCTGCGTAAATTTGCAGGATTCGAGAGCAGGCTGAAATTTTGGGCAGAAAGCAAAGACAATTCGGTAAAATGATAATTTCTCGTATAAATACCGTAGATTTGCGTTTGCTGCGGCGTGTCTGCGGCCCGATAAACTTTTGTTGTATTTCAGCGCATTGCGCATTTTGAATATCGCTATGTCGGAACAAAATCCTGAACAGCCGATTATTATCAAAAAAAGGAAGAAGCATGGTCACGGAGGTCATCACGGCGGCGCGTGGAAAGTCGCTTATGCCGACTTTGTTACCGCTATGATGGCATTTTTTCTGGTAATGTGGATACTTGGCTTAAGCGATGCGACCAAAAAAGGAATAGCTCAATTTTTCAGGGAGCCGGGCGTATTCAGTTTTACCACGGGAAAAGGAGTGCCGATAGATATGAAATTTGCTCCTTTACCGCCGCGCGGCGAGGGAAAAAATTCGGGCGGAACATCTGATTTACAGGTAGCAGTTTCCGATTCTGCGAAAATTAAAATTAAATTGGAAATAGCGCAGGACAGTATGCGAATGGAGATTGCCCGAGATAAAATTAGCGAGACACTCAAAAAAGAAGTTGAAGAACGTCCGGGTATAAAAAAACTTCTGACTGCGCTGAAAATAGAACTAACCGAAGAGGGATTGCGAATAGAAATGTTAGATTCCGACAGCGTGGAATTTTTCCGGCTGGGGAGTGCGTACCCTACAAACGACGCTACGAAATTGGTGCAAAGTTTGTCCGAAGAACTGGGAACAATGCCTAATTTTATCGAGGTTGAAGGCCACACCGACAGCCGGCCTTACGGCAACGGCAAAGGATATTCAAATTGGGAATTATCAAATGACCGCGCCAATGCGGTGCGCCGTATTTTGGAGCAAAGCGGCAAACTTTGGGAAGGGCAGATAATCAGCGTAACCGGTTATGCCGACCGGAAACTTCGCATTCCGAGCAATCCTTTCGACACGGGCAATCGTCGTGTCAGTATTCTTGTGCGCTATCGCAATCAACGCCCATCGTAGAAATTTCATACGGAGCAAGTATGCCGATAACAGCCGATTTCGATATACTTATAGCCGACGATGAACCGGCAATTCTTGTTACCCTCAAAAAAATAGTTTCGGGCGTAGCCCCCAATGCCCGAATTGCAACTGCTCGCGACGGTAGCGAAGCCCGGAAGTTTTTGGAAAATCAAACGGTTGATATATTACTTACCGATATTGATATGCCCAATATGAGCGGGCTCGAGCTTTGCCGTGCAGTGAAGTCGAACAAACGAACCGCAGAAACATACTGCATAGTCCTTACCGGATTGACTGCGGGCGACCAACAGACAAAAGCATTACAATACGGTGCCGACGATTTTATAGCAAAGCCGTTCAGCGTTGCTGAACTTGGCGCGAGGTTGCGTATAGCATTTCGCATAGCGTCATTAAAACGCCAAATAGATGATGATAAAAATCGAAGAACCGGAAATGCGGCGATTGATGACGGCGACTTGCGTGAAGTCATTGATTTTGCTGCCGGATTATTGCAATCGCGCTTTCCGCAGGCAATTTCGATGTTTTCGCGTATAGAACATACCGCTTTATGGATTTCGGAGCATTTTACCGATATAAGTTACGAGGACAGGCGAAACATTGCTCTTGCGGCGAGATTCTGTTATGCCGGCCGATTATTGATTCCCGCCGAGTTGCAACTGCGGCCGATGATGCGCGAAGGGCGTGTTTCCGAGCCGTCATTGAAGCAAATTCCAGCCGAGTCGGCACTAATTCTCGGCAGTGTGAAAAAGCTTGTGGCGGCTGCCGGAATTTTAGCGTCCGTCTACGAAAATTTCGACGGTTCCGGCTTCCCGGCAGGAAAAAGTTCATGGCAAATTCCGCTCGGCTCGCGCATATTGCGCGTAGTGCTTGATTTTGAAGAAATATCCGAATTTTCGCATGGCGGATTTGCCGAAGCCGATTCCGCTTTGCAAATGGGTATCAACCACCTTTATGACCGGCGCGTCGTGCTGTTGCACCAGGAATACCGAGCAAACTCCGACGGTACGCTTCGCAATCCAGAAATTCGCTCCGTACAACTGAAAGAAGCATTGCCCGGCATGATACTTGTGCGTGATTTGTATGCAAATTCCGGCCTGAAACTTTTGCCTGCCGGAGCGGTTTTCTCGCACGAAATCCTTGAACGTATCGCCAAACATATCGTTCAAGATCCGATTCTCGGAAATATTTACGTAAAAAACGACGTTAAATAAACAGCGGATAATTGTTTTTTTTATTCGCTTAAATTAGGCGAACGATTTATCGGCAGGCGAGTGCCGCACTTTTCAAAAATTCCTTTTTTAATATTCCGAACTCAAAATAAACGGTCGCCGGAAAATTCGATTGTGTAACCTTGTTTCTTCGCGTCGGTTTTTTACCGTATACGTACAACTCGGCGGCAATAATTCCGTAAAAATGTATTCTTTGAATGTACGCTTTATCCGCTCATTTCTTTTTGTCAGGCGATTCCATGAAAATTATCGTTATTATTTTATCGTTACTGATATGTTATGCCGGCGCGGCGCAAACCATTTCGGTTGGTACGCCCGACGCGACTCAATTTCCCGTTATTCGTGCAGGCGTAAGTTTGTTCGATGCCGTCGGCAATCCTGTTTCCGGTGCGACGGCCGCCGATTTCCGTGTAACCGAAGGCGGCGTTCAACGTCCGATAACCTTGTTCGACTGTCCGCCTACGGGTGCTGCCGTTGCAATATCTTCCGTGCTTGTTCTCGATATATCGCGCTCTATGGCCTTTATCGGCAAGAACGGGTCCGACGGATTAAGCATTGCAAAAACCGCCGCACGCGCTTGGGTTGATAATATAGACCTGACTATTTCAGAATGTGCCGTAACAAGTTTCGATAATTACGGCTATTTGAATCAGGATTTTACTGCCGATGTATCGCTGTTGCGCTCTGCGGTTGCAGGACTGAGTATCGGTTTGGGTACAGATTATACCGCCGCTTTGCTTACTCCGCCGAACGGCGGTATTCCCGTTGTGTCGCAGGGGAAATACAAGCGTGTTATCATATTGCTGACCGACGGACAAGACCCGCGTGCGCAGTCCAATCAAGCGGCCATCATTGCCGCCGCGCAAGCAGCTAATATTACAGTTTATTGCGTTGCAGTTCGATTGCGTATGCCGCAAACATTGAAAAATATAGCCGAGCAAACGGGAGGTGAATGGTACGAAAATGTAGACTCGCCAGACGAAGCCGCGCAAATTTATCGCTCTATATTACGTTCGGAACAAGGATCTAAGCCTTGCACGTTAGAATGGCGTACCGAGCCTTCATGCGACGTTTCGCGCACTGCAATAATAGAATGGATACCGCAAAATAGACGAGATACGGTTACATATTCTGTGCCGCCGTCGCAAATTGCTCAAATCTCGGTTGTGCCGTCTTCCGTCCGTCTGGGCGGCGTACCGCCCGGAACATCGCGGGATACTGCGATTATTCTGAAAACAGCTGCTTTTCCGGCAAATATTAAGCGGCTTTTCATGTCATCTGCCGATTGGAGCATAGTGTCGGGTGCCGTTCCGCCCGCGATAACTGTTCCGGCAAACGATTCGGTAAAAATAACTATACGCTACACGGCGCAGGACTCGTTGCGCTCTTTTGCCGAGTTGATTATAGAAAGCGATGCCTGCAATGCAACGCCGGCCGTATTTACGGCAGGATATCCGCGCAAACAGCCTATCGTAAAAACGCTTACTGTTGTTCATCCGAACGGCGGCGAGGAATTTTCTGTAAATTCCGATACCGTAATAAAATGGAAAGGAGTGTTGCCCGATGAGGAAGTTGTTCTGAAATACAGCACGGATAAGGGTGCATCGTGGATAAATATTGCAAATTCGGCTACGGGACTTTCAATTCCTTGGCACGTTCCTAATACGCCCAGCGACAATTGCTTGATGTCGGTTGCTCAATATGATGCGGCGGCCGGAATGTTAATTACCATTCCGCATGACGACGCGGTTATTGATTTGGCTTTTTCGCCGGACGGGCAACGCATTTATACACTTACACGCAAGGGCACGGTACGTCAATTTGCCGCACAAACAGGGCAATTGCTGATGCAGTATTCGCCGAATAATATTAAGGCGTTTGCGCTAAGTCCCAACGAGATTTTTCTTGCATTTGTCAATTCGGCCGCGCAAATGCAACTTTGGAATCCGCAGAGCGGGCTATTGGCGCGAAATAACGGTAACAGCGGCTTTTCTGGTAAGCCGACATTCGCCGCCAAAGACAGTACGTTGCTTGTTCTGTTCGGAGGCAACACAATATTTGCGGCTACATTAACGCCGACTACATTCGGCATTACAAGTGTTGCCAATATCGGTGCGCCCGTAACTTCCATGCAATTTACACCGTCGGGAACGAAATTTATCGGTGCGGGAACAAGTGCGCGAATAGCCCGCATTTGGAATTATATGCCCGCAACGCCAAGCGTAGCCACGTCTGCAACTCTGCCGCATACAACGTCTGTATTTTCGGCGGCAATTTCTTCGGACGCTAAAATTGCTGCTACAGTAGATCAAAACGGAAATGTTAGACTTTGGGACGCGGTTTCGGCAGCGGAACGCCAAATATTGGGAATCGGATATAAGACAGCGGCCATTAGCGAGAACGGTTCGTTCGTTGCGGCCGGCGGAACAAAAAAATCTGCAAACGGGCTTGTTCCGGCTACACTTTGGACGCTTCCCGACGGTCAATTTTACCGAAATTTATACGGTCATACCGATACGATAAATGCAATTACTTTCAGTCGCGACGGCCGCTGCGCCGCAACGGCCGCAAGCGATAAGTCCGTAATTATTTGGGACTTGTCGCAACTTTTATCTGAAATTCAATCTGATACTTCGGATAATCTTTGGAAAATAGTTGCCCCGACCGTTATTGCGCATGACGTAGATATGGGGCGTATGCAAGTTGGTATGAACAAGGATTCCGTTGTAACCGCATATATCGAAAATACGGGCAAAACAGCTGTTTCTGTTAGCGATATTTCAATTTCCGGATTACGAGCAAGTGAATTTACCATACTTTCGGGCAATGCGCCGTTTGAATTACAAGCAGGTGAAAAGCAAGCCGTCGAGTTCAGTTTCACACCGGCCGGAACGGGCAAACGCACAGCAACGGTGGATATCGAAATACCTTCGGGGATAATCGTGCAATCAATAGTAGGCGAAGGAATTATTGTTGATTTGCATGCCGTTCGCAATGTTGATTTCGGCAAGGTGTTTTTGGGCGATAAAAAAGATACGCTCGTTCGGATTGTTCTGGAAAATAAAGGTTCGACGGATTTAACGATTTCCGGCATTAGCAGCGACGGCCCGGATAAAACGCAATTTGCAATTCTTGATTCAGAAGCAGGATTTACGTTGCCGGCCGGAAGCACAAGGGCTATGAATCTGCGATTTGCTCCTACACGAATTGGAAGAACAAGCGGACGCATAACATTTGCCTATCCAGAGCCGGGTTCTCCCGAAATATCGCTTCTTAGCGGCGAGGGAATTTGCGAAGACGGCGGCCCGGCAACCGTTTCAGTATCGGTGCCGTCGGCAGAGGTAAATCCGGGCGATACATTGACAATACCCGTTTCGGTAAAATATCCTGCCGGCAAACTGACAAGCAGTAACAGAAAGTTTTCTGCAACCATTAACTACGACGGAACTCTTCTTACTCCGCTTGCCGATTCATTGCGTCCAGCTGTGGCAAAGTCGAAGCAAACTATAAATATTGCCGGACAACAAAAATCTCCCGATACTCTAACAGTATTGAAATTTATCGTAACACTTGGTTCGTCGGACACAACAACTCTCGATGTACAAGGATTTACGTGGGATTTGTGCAGCCTGTCGCCACTTATTGTTTCACGGCCGGTAACAATTAAAACTTGTGCGGCCGGCGGGAAACGCCTGTATTTTCCGGCGCAAACTGTTGCAATTCTTGCCATAGAACCGAATCCGGTTGCAAGCGGCGCGGCAACGGCAAGTAGAATTAAATATGCAACTCCGGAAGATGGGCGGATTTCGCTTAGTATTTTAGAGCCGACGGGACGTATTATTGCTTCAATTTTCGACGGATTTGCGCAAAAAGGAGAGTATTCGGCAACACTTCCGGCGGAAAATTTATCGGCGGGCATATATTACATTGTATTGAAAACCCCAACCGAACAAGTTGTACGACGTATGATTATGATGCGGTAAAGGTAATACACGCGTTATTTTTGCGTCGTTGTCGTCGAATTGTATTTTTCGGTTGTTTTAAGAGAAGAAGTACGTGGAGTATTATCCAAAAATTGCATTGAGCAAAGGAAGCGGTTCGCCGAAATACGGTATGTATGAGTCGTGGCTGCGCAGTGTGGGAAACGTGGCGGAAGTAATTGATTTGTGGAGTTTGCCGGCCGCCCAGCGCACCGCAGTGCTAAACGAATGTGACGGAATAGTATTCACGGGCGGCCCCGATATTTCGCCGGACAAACACGAGCAGGCCGAGCGTGCAGATGAGTGCGTGATTGATACATTGCGCGACGACGTTGAATTTTCCGTTTTTGAGCAGGTGCGCGAACTTAAAATGCCTGTTCTCGGCATTTGCCGCGGATTGCAATTGATAAATGTGGCATTAGGCGGACGGCTCTATATTGATATTCCGACCGATATACAGTCCGATACAGAGCATCGTTCGATGAATAACGAAGACAGTACTCACGAAGTAGAAACGGCGGCCGGCTCCATGATAAAAAAAATCTGCCGTACCGCGTCGGGCAAAATCAACAGTGCGCATCACCAAGCGGCATCTGTTTTGCCGCAGTCGCTTCGCGTGGCTGCAATTGCATCGGACGGCGTTATCGAGGCGGTTGAATGGAGCGAACCCATGGGCAAAGGTTTTTTGCTTGGCGTACAATGGCACCCCGAACGCATGGATTTTAACAGCCCGTTTTCACTTCCGATTGCGCGCCATTTTCTGTTTGAGGCAGAAAGTTACGCGGCACTTTATGCCAAACGTTTGCCGTAATTTGCCGTTCTGCTAAAATTTACAGCGGCTTCTCGTATATGCGGTAAGTTTTATAGACCGTTCCTTTCATAGTTTGTTGCAAGGCGCGATTCATCATAACGTTATCTTCGAGAATCCACGACGCTTCGCCGCGTTGATTCCCGTTCTTGAAGCCTCGTTCGCCGATTTCAAAATATAGTGCTGCATCGCCGCCGCTGCGCTGATATTCCGGCAACATTCCCAGCACTATAATGCGAACTTGATTGATATGCTTGCGTTTGGTGAGCAAATGCCACAGAGCGCCGAGCAACGAGCCGTTTTTATTATGAATTAACGTCTGATTTATATCGGGAACGGCGAGAGCGAATCCGGCGGGCTTGCCGCTGATTTCGAGAATAAGGGCATAATCGGGATTCGCTACTTGTTTTAAGTCTGCGGCCAAAAAATCGAACTCTTCGTTTGTCATTTTGACAAATCCCCAATTAGGCTGCCAAGCGGCATTGTAAATCTCTTTCAGCGTAGCTACGTCGAGGTTGAATTGACGCTTGTTCTTGAAGTTTACGCTGCGGATACTAATTTGAGAGCGTTCACGCAAAGCATTAATAATACGCCGAACTTTATCGTTGATATAATCGTTGTTATCAAGAATATATGCGAACAAGTCTTTTGCTTTTTCAAAGCCGGCTTTGGATATTAGCGATGCGTAATAGCGTGGATTGTAGGTGGTTAGAACCATAGGCGGTTCGTTGAAGCCGTCAATCAGCAGACCGCATTCGTCGTTCATGGAAGGATTTACAGGCCCGCGAATATGCGTTTTGCCGTGCTTGCGCAACCAATCTTCGGCTGCTGCAAACAGAGCCGTTGCCGTTTGCGGATTATTTTCACATTCAAAGAAGCCGAAAAAGCCTATATTATCGCTATGAATTTCATTATGCAGAGCATTGGTTATAGCCGCGATACGCCCCACCGCTTCGCCGTTGCGTTTTGCAAGAAAAAGCTGAATTTCGGCGTGTTTGTAAAACGGATTTTTCTCCGTATCCAAAAGTTTCTTTCGGTCGGCTATAATAGGCGGTACAAAATTAGCGTCGCCGCGATAAAAATTCCATTGCGATTTGATAAAGGCGAGTTTATCGGCCGGCGTAGTAACGGGAGAAACTGTTATGTTCATAGAAATCCGTGCGTGGGAAAGGGCAGAGTTTCGAGTAATAAATCGTAATAAATACGACATATTTGGAAAGAACGGTACGCAAGTTAGCGGAAAATGCCGAATTTCCAAACAGCCGAGCCAAAGTTCTGCTTATTTGTAATTGTTGCGGATGCAAGGAAAATTGTATATTTGCATATTAGCCGTAGTAAAAGTAGAAACTTCATATAATGTTCGGCTTGAATAACGACGACTAAGCGTCTATGAGATTAATTTATTTGCCGATTTTGCTGATAATTGCCGCACTGAACGTAGCGGTTGCTTCGTTGCGTACCAATAGCGGTACGGCGAGTTGGGCATTGAAATCAGCTCAAATATATGCGCTGAATTTTACAAAAAAAACTCTTTCGCCGATACCGGGCGCAGCTTCGTATATGCGCGATTCATCAGGTCTGTCGGGAGCGGTTGCTCGTAACAGCCGCGCCGCAGCCGATTCTGCTGTCGGCTCGCGCATTGTAGGCATTAGAGAAGGCGGCGATACTTTTCGGTTGCTTCTGGATTTAGGAGAAGACCAGCATAATATTTCCATTAATGCTTTTAACCTGCTTGGGAAGAAAGTAACGGAGATATATCAGGGCCCCGAAAAAGCAGGCAGAGGCAAGGATTATACATTCAACGTAGGCGGCTTGCCAAATGGTATTTATATATGCGTGGTGCAGGGCGATAATTTCCGTCTTGCAGAGAAATTCATTATATCGCGCTGAGTTCTTGGTCAAAATACGTTGCGCAATGTTTCTGTACATTGTCGCTAGCGGTGCGGCGGCAGCGCAGTCTATGTCGCCGGGCTTGGCCGAATCGTATTTGCAGCGTCCCGTAGGTTCGCGGGCATTGGGTTTGGCCGGTGCTTACACCGCAGTTTCCAATGAGCCGAACGCCATTTTCTTTAATCCTGCCGGAATAGGTTTCCTTCCCGATAATCCGCAATTCTCACTTAGCGGTTCGCCGCTTGCACTCGGACGCACACAAGGCTCGATTGCTTACGGGCAGGAGATAATGCCCGAATTATCCGTTGGTGCCGGTGTAAATACACTAATGCATCCGTCGTTTATCGGGCGCAATGCCGCAGGGCAAGAAATCGGTACGCTTTCCAATGAGCAATATACGTTCGCAGTCGGTGCGGCATGGAGCAATAGCGATATTGCGCTTGGCGTTACGGGAAAATATCTGCTGAACACTTTAACGGGAGCAAAGTATCGCGGAACGGCATTTGTAGCCGATTTTGGCGCAAAAGTGAATATGTTTGACCTGTTTACAATCGGAGCTTCAATTCAAAACATAGGTGGACGAATGAATTGGACGGGTGCGTCAAGCGGCGAGCAAACCCCGTTTACGTTCCGTGGCGGTGCGGCCGTTGAAATAGGATTGAACGAAGAAACATATCAAGTTCGTTCTACAGTGCGCGGCGAGCCTGAAACAGTTTCTTTGCCTGCCACAAAATACGCTCTGATAACGCTCGACGTAGTGGCGCACCAACACGATAAAACGCCTTCTCTTTTGCTTGGCGGCGAATATGCCGACTCCGAATTGTTTGCAGTTCGTGCCGGAATGTCCGTAATCTCGGATAATATGGGCAAATCGAAATTTTTTCCGTTTACCGTGTGGGGTGCCGGCGTTTCAATAATTCCACCCATAAAAAACTTACCTTTTCAGCTGCAAATAGAATACGCTCTGAGCGGCGATGCGGCGGCGGGAACCGGCGTAGCCAATACAATATCGCTTCTTATGGAGTTTTGAGCCGCTACGCGAGCGTTACGATTTTTATACAGCTTTCTCAAATAATGAACAGCGTTTTTCGCATAATGCCTATTGCCGTTTTTATCTTTACAGCAACGGCACACGCGTCCGCCGCGCCGGATACGGTCAAAATAAAACCGCCGCTCGCGCCGCAACAACAAATCTCAAAGTCTTCGGCTGCCGATACGGCAAAGTCCGAAAAGCGTATCGTGCGATTCTCGCCTGTCAGAGAATTGCAGGCTGATTTGGACGGTATACTGTCGGCTCCGGAAATCGGCAATGCTCATGTAGGAATTTCGGTGCTGTCAATAGAGAACGGCGAGTATTTTTATCGTAAAAATGACGTTAGAAACTTCATTCCGGCCTCTACGCAGAAAATATTCACTACTTCGACCGCACTCGATTTTCTGGGCAAAGATTTTCGCTTTATTACGCGCTGGTACCTTGACGGCGACATCATGCCGTCCGGTGAATTTATCGGAAATATCATAGTGCGTGGCGCAGGCGATCCGTCAATGAGTCAGTTTTTTTATCCCGAACCCCTTGATATTCTTACAGAAGCAGCCGTTAAGCTCGATTCTCTCGGAATTAGAGTAGTGCGCGGCAATATTATAGCAGATGACAGCTATTTTGACGATGCCGTTTATGGTACGGGCTGGCAAATAGACGATGTTCCATACTCGTACTCTGCCCAAATCAGCGCTTTATCAATCAATGATAATTCCATAGATATTTTGGCGGTACCCGGACAATCAATGGGAGAGCCGGCTAAAATCCGTATTGTTCCCGAAAACTCTTATATCCGTGTGGTGAATAATGTTACGACGGCCGATGCCGCCGAGCCCACGATAATTGTTCCTTATCGCGAGCAGTCGGAGAATATGATAGAATTACGCGGTAAAATTCCTGTGCAATTAAAAGGCGGTGCCGAGCCGTTTCATATTAACACAACCGTAAATAATCCTCCGCTGTTTTTTCTGCATCTTTTCAAGCAAGCACTCGAAAAATACGGCATTCGCGTTCGCGGCTCGTTAATATCGGTAGATGATTGGAACGAGCGCATCACGTATTCCGATATGCAGACATTTTATGAGCATATATCGCCGCCGCTTTCCGATATTGTTGCGGTTATTAACAAATTCAGCCATAATCTTGGCGCGGAAATGTTGCTGAAAACTATCGGCAAGGAATCGTCCGGCATTGGAAGTGCGGCGAAAGGCATTGAAGTCGTTAAGCGATATGCCATACGCCAAGGCATTGCTGCGGAAAGTTTTACGATGGTAGATGGCTCCGGTTTGTCGCGCCTGAACTTACTGTCGCCTCGCGCCGAATGCGGCTTGCTGTCCGGCGTATATCGTTCGCCAAACAAAGAGGAGTTTTGGTTGTCGTTTCCGGTGCCAATGGCGCAAGGAACACTGCGCAACAGAATGTTGCATACCCGTGCCGAAAAATATACTCGTGCAAAGACCGGTTCCATGAATAATGTTTCCGGTATAGCCGGCTATATTATCACGCGCGACGGCGAGCCGCTTGCGTTCTCAATTCTTGTAAACGGGTTTACCGTACCGGCCGCACTCGTCGAAAATATACAAGACTTGGTGTGTATGCGCTTGGCAAGTTTTACGCGCAAATAATCCGAAAAAATTACTTTTTTCTGCGTAGATAATGCATCCGACAATCTAATTGGCTAACGGGAGCGTGAAAACAATGGAAGTGCCGTTGCCTTCCTTGGTTTGTATGGTAAATGTACCGTCGTGTAATTCCACGAGTTTTTTGGCTATATAAAGCCCGAAGCCTAATCCTTGTTGCTCATAAGTGTCGCGCTCGAATTGTTTGTAAGCACCTATATCGTTTATCTGTTTTTGCGACATTCCCCGTCCATGGTCTACCAAGCGAAAGCCTACAAATGCGTCTGACTGTTCAAACATATCCAATCGTACAGCCGTGTTTGCTTCGGAAAAGCGAAAAGCATTGTCGGTTAGCTCCGATATAATCTTTGCGAAATTTTCCGATGAGATTTCAATGACTATCCCTTCTACCATTTCGCCGAATTTTAAATCTTTCGCACGATTATAATTCATAGCTTTTGCCATACACAGATCGCATAGCATTGCTGCCGGCTCGTCTGTATGGAAAGAGCGCACACTTACCCGCATTTTAGGGTCAGCCGTGAAAGATTCTATTTGCGCGTATGTCAGGAAATTCTCGGTTATGCGGAATAAGCGTTGAGCCGATGTCAATATATCGTCCGATACTTCCGATATACCCTCCGGTTCTATTGACTGCGCCACGCTTTGCAGGTATTTGGCCGAGCCTATGACCTGATTGAGTACTATGCGAAATTCATGCGGAAGGGCATGAGTAATGTTTCGTGCGATTTCCTCCACTTGCTTCTGCGACTGCGCTTCGATTTTACTGCGCTTATTCTCGATAGACTTTACTGTTTGTATCAGCTCTTCGCGAGTATAAGGCTTGATAAGGAAATCGTCGGCACCTTTTGTCATGCCGGCGCGCATATCGGCTTTATCGGTACGGGCAGTAAGAAAAACAAATGGGATAGAGGATAGTTCGTGGTCGTTGCGAATAGTGTCGAGAACGCCGTAGCCGTCTAATTCGGGCATTGAAATATCGCAAAATATCAAGTCAGGGAAACATTCACGCGCTTTCTCTACGCCGATACGTCCGTTTGCCGCCGTAATAACATCATAACCTTCAAATTTCAAGAGCAATGATGTGCTGTCCAGAATATAAGATTGGTCATCTATAACCAGAATCTTCATTATGTAATTATTCGTTGAATACTTAGAAATAAAGTTATTAACTGACCTTACGCATTAGATCTTAAAAGTATTATATTAGTAGCAACAAGTTGTTTCACAAATTGAAAGATTTGCAATGAAATCGGAAGTATTCGATTTATACTGTGATTACTTGCTAAGTT
>JADZAA010000123.1 GCA_020852855.1 Bacteroidota bacterium | reverse complement strand
CGGGCGGCTTTGTGTCCGTTGCGCAGCAATGGCGCAAAGTTGTTGTTAGCGGACAGTCCCGAAGGGCGGTCGCTAACACAAAGCCGCCCGCCGTTGAGCGGGAAGCCCGAAGGGATTTCCGCTCAACTTGCCAATAACTTGCCTAGCCACGACATTCCTCCGGCAAATCCGAGCATTACGGAATATGCGAAAACGCCGATAATCAGCCCTATTTTCGGACGATAGCGTGCCACATAAGCAAGTGCCATTCCGACGGCGACATATTGCCACGCGGAAAACACGCCGATATTGGTAAGGAAACCGTAAAGCCACGGAAAATCCGACGGTGCAACGATAATCCCGACGTTCGGGGCAAAGCGCATACTTCCGGTTGCAAATTGCATAAGCGAAGAAACGGCTAAACCGGTTGCCGAAATCGCTAACCCGCTACCCGTACCTGCTATTGCCGCAGCAAAGGAAACTCCGCCGCCTATGAGAACAAAACATATCCAGAATAGAAGAGAAATCAGCAACAAACTCTTAAAGCCTTCAAATACTCCTGACTGTATCGCTCCCGTGATTGTAAAATCAAGCAAACCGGAACTGTTTTTTAATGTAGGATTGTCGGACGGTGCGTTTGCGGCGGCGGCACGCAACAATGCCTGATTATCGGCACGTATATCCGGGCTTGCCGAATAGAGATAAAGCGAGAATACGTGAGCTGCAATATAAAGCAACAAACCTGTTGCCGCAATTTTTCGCCGTTCGGATAAATTAGCCTTTAAAGTTACTCCTTTGCCTGTCCAAATTTCAATAAAAACCCGTAGCCATGTCATTGAAATGCGTGGGCTTGGCAACGGCGTATCTTCGGAGCGAGATGACGTATCGGACTGTTCGTTCATATCAATTTCAGATGATATAAGTGTGCTTTTCCTGTAAAATTACGGAGTTTTGCAATGCACAATGAAAGATATTTGCCTCATACAGTCGCTTGAACCGCGTTATATTTTGGGAAAAAAGATGTAATTTGCAATCAATTCTTCCCAAGTTTCTGTTTCTTTGCAAAACGGTATGGCAGACGAAAACAATTCGATTTTAGTCGGAATAACAGGCGGTATAGGAAGCGGGAAGTCCGCCGTCGCGTCAATTCTTCGAGAGCATGGTCTCACCGTTCTCGATGCCGATATAATTGCTTCCGAAATAACGGAGCAAGACGGGGCTGTTCGCACGGAGTTCCGCCGGCTTTTTGGCGACGGCATATTCCGTTCCGACAATACGCTTGACCGTGCGGCTGTTGCGCGGCTTGTTTTCGGTGAAACGCCGGAGCATTCAAGCCGCTTACGAGCGATGAACCGCATTACGCATCCTCGCGTTCTCGATAGGCTTCGGGCAGAAATAGAAGCCGTTGCCGCATCGGGTGCAAAAGTAATTACAGTTGATATTGCATTACTTTTCGAGACGGGATTGGCAGACGCTTTCGACTATGTAGTATTGGTTACGGCTACGGAGGCCGCAAGGATACAGCGTGTAATGCAACGAGCCGGACTTACCGAGGAGCAAATACGCTTCAGAATGAAATCGCAGGATACAGACGAACACAAAAAGTCGTTTGCCGATTTTGTAATAGAAAACAACGGTTCAATTGATAATTTGCGAAAAGCCGCGGAATTTCTGGCTGAAACACTTCCTTTGTTGCCGCCCAAACCCCACGATGACGAATCTGACGGTGAGGAGTCGTAATTTATGCGAATAACTCGCTCCATTATTCCCAATCTTTTTACTCTTGCCAATCTCTTTTCCGGATTTTCGGCAATAACGCTTATAGCGGACGGCGATATGCCCAAGGCGGCATTGTTTATTCTGCTTGCGGGAATATTTGATGCTCTTGACGGCGTTGTGGCACGATTAACGAAGTCTGCGAGTGAGCTCGGCGTGGAGTTGGATTCTCTTTGCGATGCCGTGTCGTTTGGAGTGGTGCCGGCATTTATGCTGTATGCGATTTACTTCAAGCCTCTCGGCAATATCGGATTGTTGATAGCCGCATTGCCGGCACTTGCCGGAGTGTATCGCCTTGCAAGGTTTAACGCCGAGTTGACAGGACTTGGCGATAAGGAATATTTTACGGGAATGCCGATTCCGGCCGGCGCAGTTACTTTGATTTCTTTTGCGGTATTTTTCGAGCCGTCCGGCTTATTGCCTAATATCGGCAAAGATTCGTTTGTGCCTGCAATTATTACCGTATTTACGTCGCTCGCTATGATAAGCCGCGTGAAATTCGACAATGTTCCGCGATTCACTGCAAAGTCGTTGCGCCAGCGCCCGTTTTTTTTACTTTGCTTTGCAACAGCTGTAATAATCGGAATATGGACAAAAGGAGTATTCGTTTTTCCGATAATGGCAATTTATCTTGCAGCCGGATTTATAAGGCATTTAGCGCAGATTTTCCGTAATAATACAGATGATGACGGCGATGACGAGTAACGCACTTTCCCTTGTACTCGAGCAAAATATGAAACTTTCTTAATTTGTCAACATATTGTCGAACAACAGCGTCTAAACATACCGTAACGGCAGTATAGCCCTTATATGTTTTCCTCAAATAAATGCAATCGTAATTTTACGACATTTTTCCATAATCATTCCAAGGTTTCTTCTATGAAAAAAATTATTGTTGCATCGCTTGCCGTGCTGTTTTTTGCGGCGGTCGGTGCTTTCGCGCAACCTAAATTAGAAATTGTTGGCGGCGACACCTATAATTGGGGCAAAGTCAACGGTGCTCAATCTCCTCTGAAAGCCGTTGTAGAAGTAAAAAATACAGGAACGGGCATACTGAATATTAAAGAGGTAAAGCCCGGTTGCGGTTGCACCGGAACAGTTCTCGACAAAAAAGAATTAGGCCCCGGCGAAATCGGTAAAATAGACGTGTCGTTGAATTTAAGCGGCGTTAACGGCCCGCTGACGAAAAATATCAGCATTATGAGCAATGACCCGAATAATCCGACAAAGGTTCTTTATCTTAAAGCGGAGGTTGCCCGTGCCATTACAATGTCGCCTACGCAGTATTTGGTATACAACAGCCTTGCGGTGGGGCAGCGCAGCGAAGCCAAAATCACAATTAAGAACAACAGCACAACCGACGTTACGCTTTCCGAGCCGCAGGCAAGTGAGGGCTTGGTTGTTAATATTAAGCCGAGCGTTGTTATAAAAGCCGGAACGGAGTTTGAACTTGTGGCTCAATATACTCCGAAAGCTAAGGGATATTTTAACGGAAACGTTAAAATCAAAACTTCAAACCCAGAATTCCAGATGCTTGACATACCGGCTTACGGTAATGTTATCGAGTCTAATTCGCCTGTTTTCGTTCCCAAACAGAATTGATGCGATTTGATTATATGCAACGCTCCGTTTGCCGTGCGCAGGCGGAGCGTTGTAATATTTAAGGTTGTGTTCCTGCCGGAAAAATCATGATTTATACACGGCGATAACGTGAAGGTCGTCGCCGCTGTGCGCGGTGAATTTTACCGAGAAGCGCGGCATATTGCTTAACCGATTAACGCCTACATTTTCGAAAATATGCTTGCCGCCGCCCATAATATTCGGTGCAATAAAAAAATGAAACTCGTCTATTAAACGTTTGTCGAAAAACGATGATGTAAGCCGCCCGCCGCCTTCGAGTAATATTGAGGTAATATTATGCTCGGCAGCCAATACTGCAAGTGCTTCTTTTTCGGCTATTCGCTCGTTTTCCGTTTCTACACCGACAACTTCTACTCCGGCTTCTGCCAGATTTCGGGCTTTGCGCGTCGATGTATATTTTCTATCGCATACGATTATGGTGTTGGCACGGTCTGCGCCGGAGAATAGTTTTATTTCCAGCGGCAGACCGAGTTTTGTGTCGAACACGATGCGTTTGGGGTTTCGTCCCTCAACCATACGCACATCAAGTGTCGGATTATCGGTTTGGGCAGTGGATTTTCCTATTAAGACAGCATCTAATTCCGCCCGCAAGATATGTACGCGCCTTCTGCTCTCTTCGCCTGTGATCCATTGCGATTCGCCTCTCGAAGTAGCGATACAGCCGTCGAGCGTTTGGGCGGTTTTTGCTACGATATATGGCAGACCGGTTGTCGTATATTTTGTAAAAGCACGATTTGCCCAAGCACATTCTTCCGCTAAAACTCCGAGTTCTACTTCTATCCCGGCTTCGCGAAGCATGGCTATGCCGCGCCCTTGTACTTTATGAAAAGGGTCTTCCATGCCGATTACTACACGCCGTAATTTCTTCTCGATAATCAGTGAAGCGCAGGGCGGTTGCTTGCCTTGGTGTGCGCAAGGCTCCAAATTGACATACAGCGTTGCTCCTTCAACGCTTTCAGTCGCACGCTCGATAGCGTCGGACTCGGCGTGAAGCGAGCCGTAGGCACGGTGCCAACCCTCGGCTATTACGCGCCCGTGTTTTGTGATAACGCAACCTACACGTGGATTGGGGCTGACATGGCCGCTGCCACGCAGTGCCAATACCAGAGTGCGCTGCATGGCTTGCTCATCGGTCATAGTCGTACTTGCAGAAAATATTTACGGCAAAATGGGTTATATTGAAACCTTAAAATCCGGCATAGTTGCCGATACCGCCATAGGCATAGTACCGGTAGTTACATTAACTGTTCTCTGCGAAAAGCCTATTGAGCCGAGCGATTGAGAAAAATCATCGGCACAATCGGCCAGAATATCACGCGAAGTGTTGCTTGCCGCATAAACATTAGCGGAAATATTGCTTTCGAAAGAAGCTAAACGTATACTTGTAGGCCCAAGTACGTCGGTTTCAACCGTTATGGAAACAGTATATTGTACAGATTTTTCTTTCTGTGAACGATATATCGTCAATTCGGTAAGGTCTTCGTTCTCGGAAATAATCCATAGTCGCATGGGCAAGTTGGCCGCTAATGCGCAAAGGTTCATGAAATAGCGGCTTTCTATCGTTTCGAGCAGAGCAGATGCAATTTTTGCGATATGCTCGGGCGGCTTAGTCCGAAGCAGTTCGGCGAGTATTCCGAAAAACGTAGAGCTTTTACCGTCGGCTGCGCTGATAAGAAACAATTGCAGTTTTTCACGAATATTAAGCGTAATATCGTCGGTACAAGACTGTAACGCTGCAAGTCGTTGCCTAAAAGGAAGATATTCACCGTCAAGCATATCGACGAGTTCGGTTGTCATCTGGCGAAACTCTGTTTGAGTTCTTGCAGACGGGGCGGCTTTTCGCAATGAAGCGGCGTTAAGTGGCGCACCCTGCCGATGTAAATCGCTTGTCAGGTCTACTGCATCTCTTTCGGACAAATGAAATTCTGCGCCGATGAATTCGGCCGCTGCTATAAACAACGCTATATCGCCCTTTGATATAACGGGCATATAATTCGCGAGTGCCTCTACCGATATTCGCGGCAGATGCTCTTTCGGAAATCCGAAAACTTCCAATGCCGGTAATGAAGTACTTTTACGAATTACGGACGAGGGAAGTGCATAAACCGCCCATGAACCGTCAGGCGCGAACAAGCCGTACAAGGCATCGCCTACAGAAAATCCGGCCGGTAAACGTAATTTAGTTTCTTTATCCGGCAAAATAATTACTGCCGTACCATCGGATAACAATTTGGTAATTTCACCTCGTAACGCCCCGCTGTTAGTCTTATACTTTTGTTCAAAACCCAAGCCGCCGCCATGCCACGCAGATTCTCCGTACTGTTGCAATGTTGCGCCCGATGTTTTGCCTATTGGTGCGATACTCGTATGTATATCTGTTTGCATAGTTGAAATATAGTAATGTTCCAAAATATACAGCAGTTTTCGCGCCAAATTATCGAAAAACTTCCTTAAAGGATAACTATTCGTAGCTGTAGAACCCTTTTTTGGTTTTACGTCCGAGATAACCTGCCGATACCATCTTTCGCAATAGAGGCGACGGGCGGTATTTGGAATCGCCGAAGCCGTTGTACAGCACCTCCATAATGGCAAGACAAACGTCCAGACCGATAAAATCTGCAAGCGTAAGCGGTCCCATCGGATGTGCCATTCCAAGCTTCATTACGGTGTCTATGTCTTCGGCCGATGCCACACCTTCCATTAAGCAAGTAATCGCTTCGTTGATCATCGGCATTAGAATACGATTTGATATGAAACCGGGATAATCCTGTACCGAAACGGGCGTTTTTCCTATGGATTTGGCAAGCTCTTCGACTATGCCGAATGTTGCATCGCTTGTGGCAAAGCCGCGCACAATCTCGCAAAGTTTCATCATCGGAACAGGATTGAAAAAGTGCATGCCGATAACGCGGTCAGCACGCGAGGTTGCTGCGGCTATGGTTGTGATGGAAATAGAAGAAGTATTCGTTGCCAAAATAGTTTCGGGGTGCGCAACCTTGTCAATGGTCTGAAATAGTTTAGTTTTAATTTCAAGGTTTTCGGTGGCGGCTTCTATTATCAAGTTTCCGCTTGCAGCGGCCGCTTCAATGTCGGACGATAATTGAATGCGTGCAATAGTCGCGGCCGCTTGCTCTTCGGTAAGAGTCCCTTTTTTTACTTGCCGCGCCAGATTGCCTTGAATTGAAGCCAATCCTTTGGCGGCGGCCTCCGCCGAAACATCTACCAGCGTTACGCCGAAGCCGTATTGAGCGAATGTATGCGCTATTCCGTTACCCATGGTGCCGGCTCCGATAACGCCGATTTGTCTGATTACCATTCGTATTGTCCTTGAAAAAGAGAAAAATATATTGCTGTTAGTCTGTAAAATTACTCAAAATACGGCTATTTTACAGAGTTTTTTCAGATAAAATAAGTGTGAAATATTCATAAAATAAGCGAGGCGCGATTCCGCCGGAACCGCGCCTCGAAAGGATTCGTATTATTCAAGCAAATTTTATTTTGCTATCGTGCTTGAAATAAGCTCCATTCTGTCGCCGGGGGCGGACATACCTTTTACGGCATCGGCTACTGTACTTTGGAATGGTAACGGAACACTGCTTACGTCGGCCTTGGGAATCAAAGGTGTGCTGACCGCTTTTACTAAACCAACATTATCGGCATACCAATAAGTAGAAGTTGAAGTGGAAGTTACGGGAACTTCGAGCGGTACTCCGAGAAGCGAGCCTTTAACTTTGATGGACGTGCCGAAAGTCAGCGTTATTTTAGCACAGTCGGTATAAGTTTTTCCCTTAACGGTAATTGTTTCCGTTCCGCTGTTTTTGCCGTTCACCGTCAATTCACCGTCAATTGTTATGGGAACGGGGGTGCCGCTTATATCTAAAGTATCTTTTATGCCTGTAAGCGTGGTGTCATAAATTTTCCATTGGGCTTGCGAGGTAAAGTCCGCATATTTATTCCAGCGGGCTCCGGCCTCTACGCCGCCTGTGGCAAAACTAAAACTATCTCCGAATAACCATAGCGACGAGCCCTCGACGACGTACGGATAAGAGTAACTTGTTCCGTTAGTTCTGATAGCGACTTTTGTTTTGCCGAGAGTATCAACGGTGCGGGCAATACTTTCCGTATATTGGCTTGGTGTACCGATATCTTTGCCGGCCGTATCTATTTCTGCGGTCTCATACTGCCAAGAGCTACCGACTGTTGTTGGATAATAGTTTTTTGTAGATCCGGGTGAATTAGTGGAATTATCGGAGCAGGCCGATAATATGGCGACAGCGGCTGAGGCAATAATTGCCAGCACACGAATTTTCATAGAATACCTTTTACAAGAGTGAGTATATTAAAATAACTTTTTGCCGACTTGCAAAAACTTACAGATAATAAGCATCTTGCTGTCAGTTTGCCGTAAAATTACTCAAACAAATCCGATATTTACATTTTTTTTTCCAAATCGTTGTTATTTTTATTTTCTACGGCATTTTTCTGTTAATGCTTCTATTTTTTCTCGAATTGATGCAACAATAATTTGTTCGTTTACCCCTGCGATAATATCCGACGGATAAATTGGCTCGCCTATGCAAACTACTACATTCCCTCCAAAAAAACGGTACTTTTCCGGCGGAAACGCGAATTGCGTTCCCCAGATTGCCAACGGCACGATAGGTTTGTCTGCTCTTAACGCCATAAGCAATGCGCCTCGCTTAAACGGCAACAATGCGCCGTCGGGCGACCATGTTCCTTCGGGAAACAGCAATGCAGAGCTGCCGCCTGCAATATCTTTGGCGGCTTGATAAAAACTTGCAGCAGCTTCTCGCGGCGAATCGCGATTAACTGCGATATACGGCGAACGTGCCAATGCAGTGCCGAAAACGGGCGTGCGCTCTATTTCTTGTTTATACATAAATCGAACGCCTTGCGGCAACGCGGCTATAAGCGACGGCGCATCGAGTAAGCTAAGATGATTGCACACGTAAATGCACGAATCGGGTACGGATTTTTCTGTCTCTCTCAGCACTTGCAATTTTACTCCGGCACAACGTAACATCATTTGCGCCCAATGTTTTGCATAACCGTAGAATACATCTTTCCCCGTGAGTTTCTCATGTGTGTAAAGTGCCGCTATATTCGCCAAAGTATAGCCGCCGGCTACGAAAATGCGAAATATGTAAGAAAGGCTGCTTATCATAGAAAAACGCCTCGAGAATAAGAGCAAACTGCTATAAAAACGCCAACGCCCGACAAGGAAAAATCCGTTTATCGAGCGTAGGCTTAGTTTATGTTTGCGGAGATTTTACGAGTGTTGCGCCTCGAGCCAACGCTCTGCATCAATGGCCGCCATACATCCGCTGCCTGCGGCGGTTATCGCTTGGCGATACACGCTGTCTTGCGCATCGCCACAGGCAAATACGCCGGCAATATTAGTTGCACTTGAACGCGGTTCGGTTACAATATAGCCGTTCTCATCTGTATCTATAATACCTTTGAAAATATCCGTATTAGGTTTATGGCCAATTCCTATGAACACTCCTTCGGCCGGAATGTCGGACATTTCTCCGCTTGCAGTATTTCTTATGCGCAATCCCGTCAGGCGTTTAACGCCCGTAGGCAGAGTTTCGCCAAGATATTCATCAATTGTCGAATTTAGCATAAAGTCAATTTTTTCGTTGCGTTGTACGCGCTCAAGCATTATTTTCGATGCACGAAATTCGTTCCGGCGATGAATTATCGTTACTTTTGAACAAAATCGCGTTAAATACGAGGCTTCTTCCATCGCTGTATCGCCGCCGCCTACCACGTAAACGTGTTGATTGCGAAAGAAAAAACCGTCGCATGTGGCGCAGGCCGAAATGCCGTAGCCCATATATTCGTTTTCACCTTTCGCGCCCAAAAGTTTTGCAGATGCGCCCGTTGCGATAATTACGGCATCGGCAGTATAGCGAATGCCTCGGTCGGATGTAAGCGCAAACGGTTTTTGTGTAAAATCAACTGCCGTAATTATTTCGTAAATCGAGCGTGCGCCAAAGCGATGGCACTGCTTTCGCATAACATCCATAAGTTCCGGCCCCATAATGCCATGCTCAAATCCGGGAAAATTCTCGATTTCCGTAGTTATCGTAAGCTGTCCGCCGGGCTGCAGACCTTCAAACACTACGCTGTCCAAACGCGCCCGCGAAGTATAAAGAGCGGCCGTAAATCCGGCCGGACCCGATCCGATAATAGCAACTTGACTATGCGTACTCATAATATAATTTGAAAATTCGTAGTGAAAACGGCACTGCTCGTGCCAAACAATACGCAAAATTACGGATAAGCGGCACGAGAGCAAAATTACCGTAAATGTTCAACTGTAAAGATGTAAATCGTACTGTCCGCATCGGGCGGGCATAACCGAAAAACTATTGCGCGGAGTACATACGGCAAAGCGCGGCTTGTTCTTTCATATTGCGTAATAGCGAATGCGGCAATAATTTAGACGTGTTATCGTTATGCCGCGCAAACATCAGGCATTTAACTTTTGGAAAAATCCATGAAATTTTCAGATGATGTAGAGGCCGCTCTAGGCTATATCGAGACTTCCGGGGCCGCTCTGCGCAAGCGTTCGGATATAGGCATTATTTTGGAGTGCGGAGCAGAAACATGCGATCCCCAAACCATAAATGCCATTATTTTCCACGGGAAAAATGCTTGGAGCATTTACTCGATTCTGCGCAGAATGAGGCAAAACGAAAGCGGTTTTCAAAATATGGAACGTGAGTTTATGTCGAGCATTAACGCGCTTCGCACTTTGTTGGCTGATTTGTCGGCTATTGCACCGCCCGAAAGTAAGACGCGATTTAACGATGTGTATTTCGGTAATACACAAGGAACTTTACGCAACCTTGCGGACTTGGCGCATGACTTGGCTATCTTGAAAAATATGCAAAACATGAGTAAACACGACACTTCAAATTCCGCTGAATCGGAAAATAATTCGGTCGAATAACAAGAAATTGCCGATTATTTGCCGCTGTAACCCGTTCACTGCTATTTTTGAGATGTTTTTTCGGAAGATTATTCATTGCCGCTTATGGAAACTATCAGTTTATTTCCTCTAAATATCGTGCTGTTTCCGGATTCGTCGTTGCCGCTTCATATCTTTGAGCCGCAATATAAAGAACTGATTAATTTATGCTTTCAAAACCGCACTTTGTTTGGCATCAATTTGACCGAGTCAGGTAAATTAAGCGAAATAGGTTGCGCCGCAGGCGTAAGCAATATTGTAAAACGGTATCGCGACGGACGGCTTGATATAGAAGTAACCGGTGCGGAGCGTTTTCGTTTGAAGAGCTTTACGGGAAAGGGAGATGCGTGTTTAATCGGTAATATTGAGTATTTGCCCGACACATCGGAATCTGTGCGCTTTAACTTTATTGCCGAATGTACGGAGTATTACAATCGCAATATCCGCACTGCATTCCAAAAATCGAGCATAAGTGTGGCTGAAGTTGCCGTAAAAAAGTACCCATCATACTTTTTAGCCGAAAAAGCCGGGCTTTCGCTTTCCCATAAGCAATCATTGTTAGAGTCTCGTTCAGAAAATCACCGTTTGGAAACGCTGTTGCGACATTTCAAAGAAATTGAACCGATTAAGCCGAACTCTGCACACTCTCGCAAAATTATAGAATGTGACGGCTATCTTCCGAGAGCACGAATATGAAATAGGCGCGTCTTAGCGAGTTGCCTTGCCTGCTCTTGGATAATTCCTATTATTAACTGACCTTACGCATTAGATCTTAAAAGTATTATATTAGTAGCAACAAGTTGTTTCACAAATTGAAAGATTTGCAATGAAATCGGAAGTATTCGATTTATACTGTGATTACTTGCTAAGTT
>JADZAA010000122.1 GCA_020852855.1 Bacteroidota bacterium | reverse complement strand
AACTTAGCAAGTAATCACAGTATAAATCGAATACTTCCGATTTCATTGCAAATCTTTCAATTTGTGAAACAACTTGTTGCTACTAATATAATACTTTTAAGATCTAATGCGTAAGGTCAGTTACTAACAATTTATGTGACGGAGGTGGGAATCGTTATCAAACATTTTTGTCCAAAGATGATGTGGGTAAAAATGTACTTACGGAGTATTTCTCAAAAGAACTTAAAATCGTCCCACCGGGCGTTTGTTAGCTTAATGTTAAGGACGTAAAGTGGATTGTTTGTCCACGAAGAATTTTTTCATTTTCAAATAGCGACAAGAAAAACTATCACACAAATTTTGTTGCTTCTTTGCTTAGCAAATATTGCCAGCTTGAAAAAAACACTAACGCATTGGTATTTGGAGTGAGGTAAAAGTAAAATACACAGAAGACACTAGCGATGATGAAGCAAAATCATTTGATTATACTTTTGACTACATTGTAGCTTCTCTTGGTTCAAAACGAATTACGGAAATAGCAACTTCGTTAAAAATAACAGAAACGAAAGTTAGAAAATTAGCAGAGGACAATGGTTACACCGTTGCCCTAAGAGGTGATGATTATTTCATTGAAGATTTTCCAATCGGTAAACTAAACATCATTGAAATAATGACATCTAGCACCTCAGGAGGCAATAAGAACAAAGACACCACAATTAAACAATCTTTTATCAACGCGATAAAAGGAAATCAGCACGAATCACCAGGAATTAATTACAGACAAGTTTGGGCAAGAATGGTAAGCCAATTAATAGTAAAATCTCAAATTGGTGCTGCGTGGGGAAGTAAAACGCTTTGGATTTTACAAGATTCATTAAGCGACTACATAACCAAAAGCACCGACCTAAACTTAGCAAAACTTATTTCACAAGTTTCAAAAGAAGTAAATCTTGTATCTATAAAATACGGAAGCGATACAGACGAAAACGGCTGTCTGAAACTTGAAGAACATCATCTATACGCAGGCGAAATTCCAAAAATTACAAGCGATACCGACTTCAACAAACTTTTGCAAGCAGCGATAATTCCAGATATGAACGAAATTAGCTGCAAACTAATTCTGAAACCACTTAGAAACAAAATTGAGTTGGAAAGCTGAAAGAAGAGCTGCCCATAACAAGGTATTTGTGCAAGTTTTGCCACCAACATTTGTGCTTTGAATTGAGCATTGTGCAAGGCAAAACCTGACACAAATACCCAAAACGGCGGCTTTGCCGTGTTTTTTGCAGGAAGAAGCAAGGGATTACATTCCGAGTCGTTTAGCATCATTCCATAGTTCGTCCATCTCGGCAAGTGTCATAGATTTAAGCGGGCGATTCGCTTTCGCGGCTTCCGATTCTATATGCTGAAAACGGCGCGTAAACTTTTGATTGGCTGCTTGCAAAGCGTCCTCGGCTATAATTCCGGCAAAGCGGGCCGAGTTAACCAATGCAAATAAAAAATCACCGAATTCTTCGCTGATTTTCGTAAGGTCACCGCCGATTATTTCTTGTTGTAATTCGCGAAACTCTTCTTCTGTCTTTTCCCAAGCACCGTCGCGATTTTCCCAATCAAAACCGATGTTGGCCGCTTTTTCCTGCATACGTTGCGCCCTGAGCAAAGCGGGCATGGCCTTCGGAACCCCGCCAAGAATAGAACTGCGCCCTTCTTTTAGCTTCAGTTCTTCCCAACGTTGTTTTACATCATCTTCGTTATGTGCAGTGCCATTGCCGAAAACATGTGGATGGCGATGAACAAGTTTGTGAAACGACTTTTCGATTACGTTACGCATAGTAAATGCGCCGCGTTGCTCGGCCATAACGCTGTGCATTACAACGTGAAGCAATAAATCGCCAAGCTCTTTGGAAAATTCGTCATCATTTGCCGCCGAAATAGCGTCGAGTGTTTCATAAGATTCCTCGATAAGCAAATGAGAAATGGACTCATGTGTCTGTTTCCTGTCCCAAGGACAGTCTTGGCGTAGAATACGCACTAATTCTATGAATGAACCAAACCATTTTTCAAGTGATTCGGGGTGCGCCGGAAGCGGAACTTCACGGCCGGTATTGGTAGTTTGTTCGGACATAATCGAAAAAGTTTAAAAAATGTTCAGAAAATGGAAATGTCACCGTCTTTTTCGGCGGTCGAACGACTCTATTGCGCGGCGTATAAATCCGTCAGATTGGCCAATAAGTTTATTTGCAGATTCGGCATCTGTATCGGCAATAGCCATTACCAAAGCGGTTTTTACGTGCCCGTTGGCTGCGTCAAGCAACTTTTCTGCATCTTCGTATTGTTTTACGCCGCCAATGGAAAGCAAAATGCCAATGGCGCGCTCGCGCAATTTTGCGTTCGTAATTTGCAAATCCACCATAATATTTCCGTAAGTTTTGCCTAAACGTATCATCGAGGCAGTGGAAATCATATTCAATACAAGTTTTTGCGCCGTACCCGATTTCATACGTGTGGATCCGGCGATAACTTCAGGCCCTACTTGCGGGCAAATCATGACATCGGCACAAATACCGAGCGTTGCAAGATTTTCGGGAGTATTTGTGGAAATCATTATGGTGTATGAACCTCGCCGCCGTGCTTCGTCAAGTGCGCCGCGAACAAACGGTGTTCTGCCGGAAGCGGCAATGCCGCATACGGAATCATGTTCGTTAACGTCGAGATTTGCTATTGCTTTAATGCCGTTTTCCGGCAAATCTTCCGCACCTTCCTGCGCCCGAAAAACAGCTTGTTCGCCACCTGCAATAATGGCTTGTACCATTTCTGGCGATGCGCCGAAAGTGGGAGGACATTCGGAGGCATCTACCACGCCCAAACGTCCGCTTGTTCCCGCACCGGCATAAATCAACCGTCCGCCGTGCCGAAATCTTGCTACAACAGCCTCTACTGCACGCTCTATATTTGGAATTTCGGCTCGAACGGCCGATGCCACTTTCGCATCTTCATCGTTGATACGCTCAAGTATTTCTCTTGCATTTGCAACGTCTATACTCTCGGTTGCTTCGTTGCGCTGCTCGGTAGGTAACGAGCATATTTCGCCAAACAATAGGTTCATTTGTTATCTCATATCAAAACAATATTCAAAATAGTCGACGCTTAATCGTCATATCGTACATTTTTTCGCTCATGGCGCACACGTTTTGCCGCACCGCGTCTGCGTTTCTGCTCAATACGCTTCAAGTTCGACGAAAAACTTGGCTTGGTGGCACGTCGCGGTTCGGGAATAAACATCGCTTTAAGTATAAGATTTTTTAGCTTTTCGCAAGCATCGGCCATATTAGCGTGAAGGCTGCGTGTTTTCTGACTGGAGATAAGAATTTTGCCGTCTGTATCAAGCCGATTACGAGCAATTTCTGCAAGCCGTGCGCGAACTTCGTCGGTTAGTGTGTCGCAATTTGCAAAGTCGAAGTGAATCTCGGCTTTAGAGTTGACTTTATTCACGTTTTGCCCGCCCGGACCGGAAGAGCGCGATGCCTTTGCCGTTAAGTATTTCGATTCGATTACTATATTGTCCGCTATTCTTAGTACTCCCAAGTCTGCCATAAAATTCGGGGCAAATTTTTTGAATTATTGAGAGAAGATATCGTTTTTTCAAAAACTTGTTGAAAAATACGAAAAATTGCCGTAGTTTTGCAGTTCTATATCGTTAAACGGAGTCTAAAATCATGAATGCAATTCAATTTGTCGAGCAAAAATCCATCGAGAAATCGCTTGCGTCGCGTGCGGTAAAAGCCGAAAGCGGCAAATCGGTAACTCCCGATTTTCGCCCGGGCGATACGGTTAATATAGCCGTCCGCGTTATCGAAGGCGAGAAAGAGCGTGTGCAAAATTATCAAGGTGTTGTTATTGCTCGCAGAGGGGCGGGCATTAATGCAACGTTCCGCGTTCGCAAAATCTCTAACGGCGTAGGAGTAGAGCGTATTTTCCCACTCTATTCGCCCATTATTCAGAGCATTGACGTTCTTCGTCGCGGCTCGGTTCGTCGTGCCAAACTTTACTATCTGCGCGGAATGTCCGAGCGGAAGATTCGCGCCAAACTTCACTAAGAAAAACTAAGCGAAAGAATTACGGCGGTTTCTGCACGGAAGCCGCCTTTTTTATTTTACGGCGCGGTATAAATTCAAAAAATCATTTTTGCGAAAAACATACTATATGCCAAGTATTGTCGCTAATTCGCAACGAATCGGAAAATCCGTCATGCCGTGATAAAACTTTTAAACCGCCTGTCTCAAGGAAATAATCCATTTCCCGAACAGAAAAAAAACGGTTTTTTTGTGTTTCTTTAAGTCGTGAAAAAGAGCCTTCCGTTCCAAGTTCCAATATATCAAATGAAATTTCGGCCGTTTGAGTTGATGCGTCGAGCGCAGTTTCCGAAATACGGATTATTTCGCCTTGTGATGTGTGCCAACGCCGCACTCTGACTGGTGAATAATCGCAAAGCATCGCTGCCGCGTGCCAATATTCGCAACAAAAAACCGAGCCTGTTTTCAAGATATTTCCAATACCAGAAATTGTAGAGGCAACTCCTTCGTTCGTAAGAGTGTATCCGATTGAGTCGAACAGACATACGGCCGCGTCGAACGTTTGTCCGTGCAATTCCGGCATATCGCCTATATGCCGCATATCGCCCTCGATAAAATGAATTTTTGAGCTGTATCGTGCTTTTTCGCGTGCGCGACGAACCATATCGGGCGAATAATCTATGGCTGTAACTTCCCAACCCAACTCAGCAAATATTACGGCATGCGAGCCTGTTCCGCAGGCAATTTCCAACATTTTTTTGCCCGGCACATTATATGTTTCCAGCATTTTTGCAACAAATTCCGCCTCTTTACGATACGGCTTGTCAGCGTAGAATATATCGTACAAGCCGGCGTGCCGTCCCAAATAATTGCTCATATAACTTGCTGATATTTAATGAATTATCGGCTTTAACCTATCTTTGAATATTTTATGGACTTTATCTACTTTCGGGCGAATAACCGCTTTGCAGTAGGGCTGTTCTTGATTTTCGTTAAAATAATTTTGATGATAGTCTTCGGCGGGATAGAACGTTGACGCGGCGGTTATTTCCGTAGTTATCGGATGCTCGAACGCATTCAGGCCGTCAAGTTCGGATTTTACTTTTTCGGCAATTTGTTTTTGTACCGAATTATGGTAAAAAACAGCCGAACGATATTGTGTGCCGATATCATTGCCTTGCCTGTTCAGTGTTGTCGGGTCATGCGCCGTGAAAAATATCTCTAAAAGCTCGGTGTAACTGATTTTTTCAGGCTCAAAGATTATGCGCAACGCTTCGGCATGTCCGGTTTTGCCGCTGCAAACTTCTTTGTAGTTCGGGTTGGCAGCTGTTCCGCCCGTATGCCGCTCGTAACGGAAACAACACCTTCGACATCTTGAAAAACGGCTTCGACGCACCAAAAGCAACCGGCTGCAAAAGTTGCTGTATCGGTTTTGCCCGAATTTACGATAGTATCCATAGAAACAGATGCCTTTTCAATTATATTTCTCGTTGTTTTGCTTCTATTTGCAGGGGCACAAGAAACTATAAAAAGAATAAGCAGTAGCGGTTCGAGAAAAATTTTCATAGTCGCCTTTCAAAAATTTACACGGCGCAAATTGTATGACGTTGTAATTGCGAGTAAATTCTATACGGACTGCTAAAAAACGCAGAATCACAGTTCTTTTTCAGCAACGTCGTTTGACACACTATATCGAATAGCGAAAATTACAAGAAAATAGGGATAATAGCCGTCTTAGCACGATAAAATTAAGTAAAGCAAAAGGGAAATAAGATGGAAAACGAACAGAATCGTCGACCTCCATTGCGGGGCGTAGGCAATAAAGTGCGTGATTTGTATAATACTTACGTGAAAAATGAAGAACAAGTCGAACATTTTGAAAAACAAAATACAAACGAAACATCAAGCGACATGAGCAATGAAACAGTAATTGATTCGGATTCGGCGCAATCAGAATCCGTCAAGCGAACAAACGAGTTGGAAAAAGAGAACGGCGAATTGCGCGACCAAGCCTTGCGCAGAACTGCCGAAATGGAAAATATGCGCCGTCGTTTTCAGAAAGAAAAGCAAGAATCGGAGGAATATGCGAATCAACGCCTTTTGGTGCAAATGTTGCCGATTATAGACGATTTGAATAATGCGCTCGATGCCGCCCGTAAAATAACCGACCATGAATCGTTGCTGAAAGGTATAGAAATGATAGCGCAGAAATCAATCAAGATTTTTGAAGAGGCGGGCGTGAAACCTATAAAAAGTGACGAGGGGCAGGCTTTTGATGTAGAAATACACGAGGCATTGGCGCATATTCCGTCGCAAATTCCCGAAGGACATATAGTTCGGGAAATTCAAAAGGGCTATATGTTGCGCGATAAGGTGTTGCGTTATGCCAAAGTTGTAACTTCGGCAGGCGATGCTTAATTAAAACTACGGTATCTTGTTCCGTTTTTGCAACTTTTGTATTTTTTAGATATATGAAGTTATTGGACGGAAAGTAATTTGAAAGATTCCGCATAAAACGGGCAATTTGTGTAAAACTAATTCGATACTTACTATTGGCTTGACGATTAAAAAAATTTACCTTTGAGTAAAGTAACAAGCAATATTAATGCTGACTAAGGAGCTTATAAAAGAGGTGAAATCAAAACGGCAACGGTGGTATTGGACAACCGGTAAAGTCCTACCGCGACAGTAGCTCTATCAGATTCATACTTGAGAATTTAGGACACTTGCCCGGCGACTTTGACGGCAGTTTCTTACCTGACTTGCTTGAACATAAAAGTTCCAATGTTCGCCTTCGGACTGTAAAAAACATTGGTAAACTTTCTAATGACGACCACTTAAAACTTTTAAAAAATTTAATACAGAATGAATAAGACACGACTGTAAGACGAGAGGCAGTTTCTTCAATCGGACGAATAAGAAATCCGAAAGCCAAAAAGTATCTTTTTGAAGTTCTCAATGACAATGACCCAAAAGTTGTGTGCCAGGCAATCAGAGGACTTTTGGTTTTCGGAGGCTGCAAAGATGTTGAAGAAAATTTGCAACCGCTTATTAATCATCAAAACGAAATGGTGAGAACGGTGATTTACAAAGAGTTTTTTGCTATGCAAAATACTCTTTCCTATCAGTCGCACACGGAAAGTTTTGATTATTTGAAAAATGTAGTTGTTAATGGCGATACCATTGAAACGATGGAGCTTTTGCAAGACGAAAGCGTGCATCTTACTTTTACATCACCACCGTATTATAATGCAAGAGATTATTCAATTTATCCGAGTTATAAACATTCGTATTGTCAAAAGCGGGTTGGCGAATTTCCATAAAACTTTTGTGCTGTATTTAACTTAATTTTTCAAATGAACGGTCTTGCCGCAATGCCCTGCTTTCGGCAGTACCCAAATCGCAATAAGCAATGTCGAAAAAGGATTACTACGAAATTCTGGGAGTCGAGCGCGAGGCAAGCGGCGACGAGATAAAATCTTCTTATCGGAAACTTGCCATGAAGTATCACCCCGACCGGAATCCGGACGATAAAGAAGCCGAAGAAGCATTCAAAGAAGCCACCGAAGCATACGAAGTGCTTTCAGATGAAACCAAGCGCGACCGCTATAATCGCTATGGCCATGACGCTATGCGCGGCGGTCAGGATTTTCATCAGTATTCCAATGTCAATGATATTTTTAGCATTTTCGGCGATTTATTCGGCGGTGCCGGCGGCTTCGGCGATATATTCGGCGGCGGCGGCACCCGGCGCGGGCCGAACTCCGCAGGCGAACCCGGTGTTGAACTTCGCGTTCGATTGCCGCTTACACTTGAAGAAATCGCCGCAGGTGTAGATAAAACGCTTAATATCCGCCTATGGACTATATGCGATTCTTGTAGCGGTAAAGGTGCCGCAAGCAGTTCCGGCATAGCGCAATGCCCCGCTTGCCGCGGTACGGGGGAGGTGCGCCAGATTTCGCGCTCGGTATTCGGACAATTTGTAAATATTGCGCCGTGCACTAATTGCAGCGGCTCGGGACAAGTGATAAAAGATCCGTGTAAAAATTGTTCCGGCGAAGGTCGCGTAAAAGGCGAAACAACCGTTTCGGTAAAAATTCCGGCAGGTGTAAATTCCGGCAACTACATACCTATGCGCGGCAAAGGAAATGCCGGCCGGCGCGGCGGCCCGGCCGGCGATGTCATGGTTATTATCGAAGAAAAACAACATGAGTATTTTATCCGGGAAGACGACGATATTATCTATGATTTGCACGTCAGTTTTCCCGAAGCAGTACTTGGCACAACCATAGCCGTACCAACGCTATGGGGCGAAGCAAGCGTAACTCTTTCGGCCGGAACACAGCCCGGACACATTATTCGTTTGCGTGAAAAAGGCGTAAAACATCTTAATTCAATCGGCAAGGGTGACCAGCATGTTCGCATAAACGTATTTGTGCCTAAATCGCTTTCCTCCAAAGAAAAAGCCTTGCTTAAAGAACTTGCCGACAGTCCGAATATCGCGCCGGAACGCCTTGAAGAATGGAGAAATTCCGATATTAACAACAAAAAAGGCAACGATGACAAAGGCTTTTTCGACCGAGTGCGCGAGGCATTCTCCTGATTTCGGCGTACCATTGCAACCCATTCCGTAGCATTTACTTGTTATGTTGCAATCGTTTATGATGCCCGCGCTGCGTCGGCTTGCTGATATGAGCAAAGCCTTGTATGCGTATTACTTAACGACGCTGTCTTGCATCGGGCGGCGTTGCTTCGTTTTGGGAATATTGACTGTACTATCGTTGCAAATACACGTAACCGCACAACGAGCGCAGTGGCGTGCGGCACGTAATTGTGTTGAACTAAACTCTTCCGCCGACGATTTCGCTCCCGTATTATACGGCGGCTCTCATTTATTTTTTAATTCCGAAAGAAGTAGCCGTTCGCTGTTCTATTTGTCACTTATATTGCCCGACGGCTATTTCGATGCGCCGAAATCTGCGGACGAACCGCTTAATCCTACGCATGGAGGCCGTTCATATTTGACTTTTTCTCCTTCGGGCGGCGCATTGCTGTCGTCTTTTCGTAAGGCAAACGGACGGTCGTACCTGAATATCGCGGCTACGGATACGACGGGCGGCTTGTGGAGCGCACCTAAATTTCTGCCGGAATTTTTATCCGACGATTTTAACGCCCAACCCGCTGTTTCGCCCGACGGTTCTATGTTGGCTTTCTCATCTGACCGTTCCGGCGGAGCGGGCGGTGCAGATTTATGGTTCTCCTATCGTATGCCGTCCGGTTCATGGGGCACGCCCGTGCATGGCGGCGATATAATTAATTCGCCCGGACATGAAATAACTCCTTTTTTTGCATCCGACGATACTCTGTATTTCGCCTCTGACGGCTTCGGAGGCGAGGGCGGATTTGAGGTGTTTATGACTACGCTTGATAAAGGTTCATGGTCGCCACCCGAACCTCTTGCCGAAATAAATACCGAATACGATGAATCCGATTTTACGCAAATACGCTCGGATGCCGCTCTGTTTTGTTCTAATCGCCCTGGCGGACAAGGCGGTTTGGACATTTTCTTTGCAACGCGAGGGACAGAGGCGTTCGCCGTAGTGCCGCCCGTAGAAGCCGAGCTTGCCGTGCAAACATTCTCGGCATCTGTTCGCTCGCGTGTGTCGGCTGAACCTATAATGACTTTTGCATTGTTCGCCAAAAATTCTGCTGAATTTGTTCCGAAGGCAGACAGTAATATATTGCGTTCGTTGCAGACCATATCCCGACGTATGAACGATAACATTGCCGCTTCACTTACTTTAACCGGTTGGACAGATAAATCGGCACCGCAGGAAACGCTGGAACTAGCCGCAAAGCGCGCCGAAAATATACGCTCGTTTTTTATACGTAACGGTATAGAAAAGAATAGGATTATCGTGCGTGCTGCCGAACACCCCGTCGGTGAAAGCGGCGGCGATTTGCTTTATCGGGTTGATTTCGGTACGTCCGACGCGGAACTTTTCAAAAATATGCCGCCGTCGACAGATAGCTATGCAATCTTTGAACCGGCCGCACTCGAATGTATTGCCGATGCTCGGCCGCGCAGTTCAATAAAATCATGGACTTGTATTGCCGCCGGTGATACTCTGGCAACCGGCCGCGACATTCCGCATAAATTCTCCGTAAAAACTTCGCGGGCAGCAAGAAAAGCCGCCGATACTATATTGCTTACTTTTTCGGTGACAGATACTTTGGGGCGGGAGTTCCGAAGTACAAGCGCGATACCGCTGGCCCGAATTACTACAAGCGACGGCAACCGGCCTACGGCAGATGCAATTATTGCCGCAACCGACCCGCTTCGCGCACTTGAAGCGGCCGAACCGATACTTGTAGCCGCCGACCGTCGTATAACGTTATATGCGGGGCGTGCATTACGTACGCCCGATGCGGCCGATTTGGCATGCGACCTTATCCGCCGCAGATACGGTTCTTCGCGGGCAGAAATTCGGCGGGTGGATAAATTTGCCGAAATATTACCGAAAAATTTACGGACTTTTTCGAAATTCCTGCTCTTAATCGAAAGTAAATCCGCAGTTGAAAAGTAGATTCTGAATGTATTTAGGGCAACACGGGCCTTTTTCGCTTCCGTTCATTCCACGATACGTAAATACTCCGAAAACAGAAGCCGGATTTTGCTGTTGCAACTTAATTTATTGAAATTGCTTCCACTTGATTTTGCGATAGTTATATCGCTGATTCCTTAATTGTATCAATGCATTTTTTTGAACTGCAGACCACCGACGGCGCGGCTCGTGCCGGTATTGTTTCGACAGACCATGGCGATATTTTAACACCCGTTTTTATGCCTGTGGGAACGCAGGGTGCGGTTAAGGCGGTAGAGCACCGAGAATTGCTCGAAGCCGGCGCACAAATTATTTTGGGCAATACCTATCATTTATATCTTCGTCCGGGCGAGGAAGTTCTGTCGCATTTCGGCGGCCATCACCGATTTATTAATTGGCAAAAACCTATACTGACCGATAGCGGTGGTTTCCAAGTATTCAGTCTGAAAGAATTGCGCCGAATAACCGAGCAGGGAGTCGAATTTCGCTCGCATATTGACGGTTCCAAGCATTTTTTTACGCCGGAAAGCGTCATTGAAACGCAACGTATTATAGGTTCGGACATACTTATGCCGTTAGATGAATGTGCACCGTTCCCGTCGGAGTATTCCTATGCCAAGAAATCTATGGAAATGACCGTTCGCTGGGCGGAACGGAACAAATCCGCTTTTGATAATAGTTTGCCGCGCTACGGGCATAAGCAACGTTTATTCGCAATCGGTCAGGGCGGTATCTATCCGGATTTGCGTATGCAGTGCATAGAACAACTTGTTGAAATGGATTTTTCGGGATATGCAATAGGCGGCCTTGCCGTTGGCGAAGATGCAGAAACGATGTACGATATAGCAGGCCGCTCGGCAGAGGCATTGCCGGCCGATAAGCCGCGTTACCTTATGGGCGTTGGAACGCCGGAAAATTTATTGACTGCCATAGGCTTGGGAATAGATATGTTCGACTGTGTTATGCCTACGCGCAATGCCCGTAACGGAACTATATTCACTACTCGCGGAAAAATAAATATTCGCAATCGCCGCAATCGTTTGAGCGATGAACCTATTGATGCCGGACTCGATAATTATGCCAGCCAAAATTTCTCGCTCGGATATTTGCGGCATTTGTTTATAGCGGGTGAGCTGACGGGCTTGCAGCTCGCTTCGTTGCAAAACGTGACGTTCTATCAACAATTGATGCGAACTGCCCGCGAAAAAATACTTTCGGGCGAATACCGTCAATGGGCGCGGAATTTTTTGGACGACTTTAATCGTATGACAAAAGAACGCGCCGGCAAAGAACAATTAAAAAAATGAAGATTACAATCGGAAAATACCGTAAAACTTAATAATTCAACATTGAAAACCAACAAATCAACGCAACATTATGCTACTTGAAACTGCATTTGCGCAAGCACCCGGAGCGTCCGGTCAGGACCCGACAACTTCGTTGCTGATGAATGTTCTGCCTTTCGTTTTGATTATAGGCGTTTTTTATTTCTTGATGATTCGCCCGCAACAAAAAAGGCAAAAAGAAACGAAAAAAATGCTTGATGCCATGAAAAAAGGCGATAAAGTTCTTACTTCATCTGGGATTCACGGAACAATTTCGGAAATACAGGACAATATCGTTGTTCTGCAAGTTGCCGAAAATACGCGCATTCGTTTCGAGAAAGTGGCTGTCACCAACGTTCTCAAAGACTAAAAGACAGAAAATATGACTCAATTCGACGATATAGCGAAAGCTGTTGCCGTGATTGCCGCCGGTGGAATGGCGGTAGTATTGGACGACGAAGACCGCGAGAATGAAGGCGACCTGATTTGTTCGGCACAGTTTTGCGACGAAGAGCAAGTGAATTTTCTGTCAAGATATGCCTGCGGATTGATTTGTACGCCGCTTACTGCGGAGCGTGCGGCCGAACTGAAACTTACGGATATGGTGCAGAACAATACGGCTTTGCATGGCACTAAATTCACGGTTTCGATTGATTATGTGCATGGCACGACAACCGGGATTTCGGCGAGCGACCGCAGTGCAACAATTCGTGCTTTGGCATTGCCGGAGGTCGCGCCGGACGATTTCGGCCGGCCCGGGCATATTTTTCCGCTTATAGCGGCCGAAGGCGGTGTATTGCGCCGTGCCGGCCACACCGAAGCGGCGGTTGACCTGATGAAACTTGCCGGACTTACGCCTGTCGGAGTACTTTGCGAAATACTCAACGAAGACGGAACAATGGCGAGAACGCCGGAATTAATGGAGTTTGCGCGTAGGCACAACTTTCCGATTATCACCGTAAAAGACCTGATTGCATACCGTCTGCGCTTCGACCGTTTGACTGAATGTATTGCAGAAGCCGAATTGCCGGCAGAATCCGGAGAATTTACGATTAAGGTTTTTCGGAATAATCTTGACGGCTTGGAGCACGCGGCATTGATAAAGGGAACGTGGGAAAAGGACGAGCCTATTCTGACACGTGTTCATTCCGAATGTATGACCGGCGATATTTTTCACTCTTTGCGTTGCGACTGCGGCAAACAGCTCGACGCGGCAATGCGGCTTATCGAACAAGAAGGCAAAGGAGTGCTGCTCTATATGCGCCAAGAAGGGCGCGGCATAGGATTGGGGAATAAAATCAGGGCATATAAATTACAAGAGTCCGGGCTTGATACCGTACAGGCAAATGAAGCATTAGGCTTTAAGCCCGACCCGCGTGATTATGGCGTTGGCGCTCAAATTCTGGCTGCTCTCGGCGTAAGCAAAATGCGCTTAATGACCAATAATCCCCAAAAGCGCGTAGGGCTTGAAAGCTACGGATTAACCGTAATGGAACGCGTACCGCTCGAAGTTAAGCCGAACGATAAGAATATTTCGTATCTGCAGACTAAAAAGTCTAAAATGGGACATTTACTAAGTCATTTGTAAACTCTTTTTTATAAATACTTGGAAAATTGGCCGTAAAGGCCTAAATTCGCATAAAATTCGGCGGACAACCGCCGTAAAATGCGAAAAATTATCATGCAAAGCCGTTAGCGACTAATGGCTTTGTTTTTTTATTTTCTTGTACTCACGGAGAAACGACATGTCGGCTCCAGTCTATCTGACAAAAGAAGGTTTGAACAAACTTGAAGACGAGCTACGCCATCTGAAAACGAAAGGGCGTGCCGAAATAGCTGAAAAAATAGCTTATGCGCGCTCGCATGGCGATCTTTCGGAAAATGCCGATTACGATGCAGCTAAGCATGAGCAGGAACTTCTCGAAATGAGAATTTCGAAAATAGAAAGTACTCTCAACAGAACGCAAGTGATTGACCCGAAGGAATTTCCGGAAGGTAAAGTGTATATTTTGTCGAATGTTAAATTACGCAATAAAAAGAATAATTCGGAAATTACTTACACGCTTGTCAGCGAAGAGGAAGCCGATTTTATGAGTGCCAAGCTCGCCGTTAATTCACCATTGGGCAAAGCATTGCTTGGTAAGGCGACAGGTGAAACCGTTTCGGCTAAAGTTCCGGCCGGAATTATCGAGTATGAGATATTGGATATCTGGAAGTAAAATACTCTGTAAATAATACAAAAGAAGCCGGAATTTCCGGCTTCTTTTGTATTTAACCCAAATAATACGTATCGGACTAATTTTCTGTATTGCAATATCCTTTTACGGATATTACAGGCATTTCTTTGTCGTCCGTTGTTAAAATAACGGCCGCGTTTAATGTTCCTTTCTCTCGCGGTATAACAAATGCCTCGATTTCCGCAGATTTTCCGGGTAATATTTTTACAGGTTTTTTCAAAGATACATTTATATTTACAGACCGTCCGGTACTTACGGTTATCGTATGTTGGGCGGTATTGGTCAGTGTGATTTTAATCACAGATTTTTGGCCCGTTTTAAGCTGATTCAGTACGAATATTCTCGGATTAACTTCAAGCGGAGAGTACACTTGCGCTTTAACGGAAAGCGTTGTATGCGGATTTGTCGGGTCATTGCTCGGAATAATTACAGTTTTGACGATTTCGCCGGATTTTCCGGAAATATCCAGCGTAACCGTGAGCATTGCGGACTCATTCGGCATTAGTATATTTTTATCCGGTTGCGCCGCCGTGCAACCGCACGAGGTAGTAGGTTTATCAATAATTAATTTTTCTGTTCCAACGTTTTTAATTTCTATTTGCGTCGTCAGCTTTGTTTGCTCGGCCGTTACTTTTCCCCAATTATACTCATCGCCGTTTATTAATTTGAGAGATGGCTGTGCCGCGGCCGTAAATATACAGCAAGCGGATATAATCATTATTGTTACAACTGCGAATTTCGGGTTTTGCGTCATTTGTGTAATATTTGTGAATATATGTTTCGGTGTGTGTATGGCTACATTCCGAGCCGTCGCGATATTTCGCATACGGCAGCGTCGGATTCTTCGCGTATCGAGCCGTATTTTTCCGTAGTTCCCTGCGCCGCCACCTGCGTTAAAGCACTTTCTATATTTTCCATTAAGCGTAATTCCTGCGGACGTAATTTTACATCGGGCAGTTTGCGTATATTTTGCGCTTCAATCAAAAGTTCAATAGATATGCGTCTTTGATGCGATACAAGCTCGAAATCTTGTGCGGAACAATCGGGATTGCAGGATGCCGCACCAAGCAATAATAAATGCGAACGCTCCAAAAAATCAATGTAATCGGTTGTAATGCGATTGTTTGCCTGCGATGTCAGCATTTGCAGGTCGTTTCCGTTCCCAACGTGTTTTATTGTCGCAAATCCTAATCCGAAGCCTATTGCAAGCATGGCTGCGGCACTAAATGCAGAGCCGAAACGGTACGTTCCAATTCTTGCCGGTGCAATAGTTATATGGCGAGCGACATTCACGGCGCGCCGAGCTGCCGCATCTGCCGTTGCGTTAAATTGTGCATCGTGGTCGGGAGCAGGCAAAATCTCGACTAATTGCAGCAATGAATTGTAATCTTCGGCGCAGGCAGAGCAAATTTCTATATGCCGCTCGACGATACATACATCTTCATCGGAGAAATTGCCGCTGACTATGGCGGATATGGCCTCGCGTGCCGTGGGGCAGTCGGTAGCTTGCATGGCTTCGTTTTTTGTTGCACTTATATTTTTGGATATAAAAACGTAATCGTTACCAATCACGGTAGGGCCGCAATAATTCGCGTAATTTTTTTAATGCGCGAAACATAAGTGTTTTTACGGTTCCTTCGCTGATATTCAATAAATCGGCCGTTTCGGCGATTGTAAATTCTTGATAAAAACGAAGTACGAATACGGCTCTCTGTTGAGGCGAAAGTCGGCCCACCGCCTCTTCGATATGCCGTGTCAATATTGTTGCACCCGCTATAACGTCGGGCTTAGGCGTGCTGTCGTCGAGTAAATCTTCGGCTTCGATGTCAGATTGCAACTCGCGCATTGAGTTACGCCTTCTATGGTCTATCCACGAGTTTACCGTAATACGATACAGCCAAGTGGAAAATGCCGCGTCGCCCACAAAATTTGATAAGCCCTTATATGCTTTGATAAAGGCTTCTTGCGCAATATCCTGCGCATCGTCATGCGAGCCGCAAAGGTCGTAACACATAGAATAAATACGCCGTTGCAGAGGTGCAATAAGTTGGGCAAAAGCATCGGTATTGCCGCTTTGCACAGCTGCTATCAGCATTTTTTCGTCATACTGTTTGGACGCCTGACTCATGAAGCGGTTTGGATTCGAAACAAAAGAGACGACATTCCGCTTGCCCGCTTGTGTAACGTGTTAGACGGTTGCGGACGGTGTGAAGTTGACACGGCGGGCGAGCGTTTATTTTGCTTTTAATTCGGCTGTTGCACGTGCTATCGCCGCGGCGAGAACTTCGTCGAGTGTTTGATTGCGAAAGCGGGCGGCTGCCGCGTGAAAATGACCTCCGCCGTTAAAATGTTTGGCAATATTTACTGCCGAAACATCACCTTTCGAGCGTAAAGATACTTTTACTATATCATCAAATTCAGTAAATGTCATTCCTATTTTTACGCCGCCGATTGACAATGTATTCTGCACAAAACCTTCGGTATCATCAAGATAGCCGCCCAACTCTACAAAATCCTTTTTGCGTATAGTCATAACGCATATTTGCCCTTCTGCGAAAATTTCCATTTCGGCGAGTGCCCGACCTAACATTCGCATCCTAATAAGCGAACTTGTATTATAGACGCAATCGTAAATTTTCACGGGGTCTGCGCCGTACTCGATAAGACTTGCCGTAAGTCTGTGCAATTCGGCATCTGTACGCGAAAATCGGAAATTACCGGAATCGGTCATAATTCCCGTGTATAGAGCCGAAGCGGTTGCATCGGAAATCCGGTAGCCGCCGGCAATTAATAATCGGGTAATCATTTCGCAAACCGACGAAGCGTCTGCATCAATTCCGTAAATATCTGCAAAATCTTGAGGTTCTTGATGATGGTCTATAACGATTTTAATGCCTTGTGCGGCTTCTATTGCCTCGCCTACGCTTTCGAGCCTCGGGATATTATTTACGTCGAGTATGCAAATTATATCGGCGGAAGTGATAAGCGAAAAATCGTTTTTCGGGTGAAATACGCGAATATGTTCCGCACCCGATAAGAATTGCAGATTGGCCGGAGTCGGGCTGTGGTTTATCACCGTTACGTTTTTTCCGCATTCGTGCAGTGCGTTCCAAAGCCCCAGTGTCGAGCCGATAGCGTCGCCGTCGGGGTTGATATGCGTTGTGATAACTATATTGTTTGCAACGCCCAAAGCACCGAGTATATCCGATATTTTATCGTTAAAAGAATATTCGCTTATTGCGGGCATATAAATTCCGCAAATGTTTGAGCTACATATTTAATTTGCTCCGGCGATAATTCCGGGTAAATCGGCAGAGCCAATGTTGTTGCAGCCGCTTCGTTTGCCATAGGAAAATCGGCATCTTTGGCATCTAAATACGCAAAACATTCTTGTCGGTGAAACGGTGCCGGATAATATACCTGCGAGCCTATTCCGCGTGAGGCGAGAAAATCGCGCAATTCGTCGCGTTGTTGAACGCGGACGATATATTGATTGTAAATATGGTAATTCTTAACTCCCGAACTGCGCCACGATGCAAGCGGCAGCAGAACCGGATTCTTTTCATCGAACTTTGCAATACCCTTGCCTTCTGAAAGCCCGCAATCCATGAACGCTTGTGCGTAAAGGTCGGCATTGCGGCGCCGCGCTTCGTGCCATGTTTCAAGGTGTGGTAATTTCACGTTAAGAACGGCGGCTTGAATTGCATCAATGCGGAAATTACCGCCTACGAATTTATGATAGTAACGTTGCTCGGCACCATGCTCGCGCATTTGCCGCAAACGCACGGCAAGTTCTTCGTCGTTTGTAACTACCAATCCGGCATCGCCGAAAGCGCCAAGATTTTTTGTCGGATAGAACGAATAGCAACCCATAAGCCCCATCGAACCTGCAATACGTCCGTCGTGATATTGTGCGCCGATAGATTGCGCCGCATCTTCTATTACCGGAATATTATGGTGTGCGGCAACTTCGAGAACAGGCCTCATATCGGCAGTTTGTCCGTAAAGATGAACGGGAATTATCGCTTTTACCTGCGGTGTAATAGCTCGTTCTATATGCTCGGCGGTAATATTCCACGTTATCGGGTCAATATCGGTCAAGACAGGTTTTGCACCGAGCCGCGCAACAGTTCCGGCTGTAGCAAAAAACGAATAAGTAGGCATAACAACTTCGTCGCCAGGGCCGATATTCAACGCCGTAAGTGCCATAAGCAGGGCATCTGTACCGCTTGAAACGCCTATTGCAAAACGGCTGCCGCAGTATTCGGCCAAAGCATTTTCAAGGTCTTGAACTTCTTCCCCAAGAATAAGTTGCTGTGATTCGGCAATGTGTAAAATGGCGGCTTCGGCTTCGCGTTTGATTGTGCTGTATTGTGCGCGTAAATCTAAAAGAGGAACGTTCATCGAGTGGCTGATATGTTGGAAATCTATCGGCGAAATTACAAAACTATGAGCTAAGGACAATAAAAGGCGCAGGTAGCGGCAGAAGTATAAAATGATTATCATAAAACGCTGTATTGATTGCCTGCTTAGCCGTTATTGCAATGCGTAAGCCGTGAAATATCATTACAACGGGCTGTAAACTTGTATAACTCTCTTATTTTCGAGATAAAATCGGCCGAAGCGACATAAAATACGTAAATCAGGCAATTTTATATCGGCTTTATTCGTCATAGCAAAGCGCGGCCGTTAAAACGCGCACCGAGCGTTAAGCGTTATGTTATATACTGAAAAATGCGCTTTCGTCGGAATACTTTTTTGATATATCGCAACGGGGAATTTAATAGCTATGGGCGACGCAAATAATAGCGAAACGCAAAAAAAACAACCGCAACCGCCGCGCAATAATCTTGGCGGAGGCGATTCCACTATGAACAAAGTATTGCGTTCCATTATGATATGGGGAACTCTCTTTGTTGTGTTCATCATAGCGTGGATGTATCTGCACGGGCGGCAAACGCAATGGTGGTCCGTTTCGTATTCAGAATATATGAATTTCCTTAATGAAGGAAAAATAACAGAGGCCGTCATTAAAAAATCGCAACTTAACGATTACGAATTTAACGGTACTCTCAGGTCGCCCGAAACAGTTATGCGCGACGGACGCGAGGTGAAAATTCAGTATTTCACTACCAAACTCGGCGTTCTTGACAGCCGCACGGAAGAAGCCTGGGCAACAAAAGGCATCCGTTGGAAATACGAAGAAGGCGATTCCGGCTGGTGGAGCCTGTTGTTCTCATTTCTACCGTGGATAGGATTGCTTGCTATCAGTATTCTGATTATGCGGAAAATGCAGGGCGGAGGCTCTACAAAAGGGATATTCTCTTTCGGCAAAGCACGGGTTAAATTAACTACCGACCATTCGGGCAATCGCATTACGTTCAACGATGTTGCCGGAGCGGACGAGGCAAAGTATGAATTGCAGGAAATAATAGAATTCCTAAGTGATCCAACGAAATTTCAACGGCTTGGCGGAAAAATACCAAAGGGAGTGCTGTTGCTCGGCCCGCCGGGAACAGGCAAAACTTTATTGGCACGTGCCGTAGCCGGTGAAGCAAATGTGCCGTTCTTCTCAATTTCAGGCGCCGATTTTGTCGAAATGTTCGTAGGTGTGGGTGCAAGCCGTGTGCGCGACCTTTTCGAACAAGCAAAGAAAAATGCGCCTTGCCTTGTGTTTATAGATGAAATTGATGCGGTTGGCCGGCACCGCGGCGCAGGTTTGGGCGGAGGACATGACGAGCGTGAGCAAACGCTGAACCAACTGCTTGTGGAAATGGACGGATTCGAGCAAAACGCCGGAATTATTATAATTGCCGCTACAAATCGCCCCGATGTACTTGACCCCGCATTATTGCGCCCCGGCCGCTTTGACCGCCAAGTAGTGGTTGACCGACCCGACGTAAAAGGGCGTGAGGGGATATTGAAAGTTCATACGCGCAATATTCCGATTGCTCCCGATGTTGACCTTGCTGTTTTGGCGCGCGGAACACCCGGTTTGTCGGGTGCGGACTTGGCAAACCTTGCCAATGAAGCCGCTTTATTCGCTGCAAGACGCAACAGCAATTTTGTTACGATGGACGATTTCGAGAATGCCAAAGATAAAATCTTGATGGGCGTTGAGCGCAAAAGCATGGTTATCTCCGAAAAAGAAAAAGAGATTACCGCTTATCACGAGATGGGGCATGCTCTTGCAGGCAAATTATTGCCGTATAGCGACCCTGTTCATAAAGTAACTATAATCCCTCGCGGACGTGCCTTGGGAGTAACCTCTTATTTGCCGACCGAGGACCAGCATACGTATTCAAAAGAGTATATTGACGCGAAAATAGTAACTCTTTTAGCCGGACGCGCCGCCGAACAAATTGTATTCGACCAGCTGACTACAGGAGCGGGCAATGATTTGGAACGCGCCAGCAGTCTGGCGCGTAAAATGGTCTGTGAATGGGGCATGAGTGATGTTATCGGACCGGTTACATTTGCAAATCGCCATGACGAAGTATTCCTTGGTCGTGAAATTTCGCAACCGCGTGACCATAGCGAAGAAACTGCCCGCGTTATTGACGGTGAAGTACGGCGCATACTGACCGAGGCTATGGAAAAAGCATATAATCTGCTGAAAAATAATATAGAATTACTGCATAAAACCGCACGTGTTCTGCTTGAACGTGAGATTTTGGACGGCGAAGACCTTGAAAAACTAATTAAAGGCGAGGAATTGCCGCCTATAATTGATAGGCGTAAACCGGGCAAAGGGCTGGCATTTGCAGGATAAACAAACCTAAATACAATAAAGTAGATGAAAAGCGGAATGGTAGATTCGTTCCGCTTTTTTCTATTTGAGGCAGTCTTGTATTTTAACGCTTACAGATTTCTATCTAAAGAAAAAGCCAACTTACCGTTAATGGCAAATTGGCTTTTTGGAAGTGATCCCAACGGGATTCGAACCCGTACTGCCACCTTGAAAGGGTGGTGACCTAACCGTTAGTCGATGGGACCGAACGCAAATAAGAGAACGCAAAAATACGACGAAAAATTGAAACTGCAAAGAAATTTCTCTCATTCTGCGTAAATTTGCCGTATAAAGTAACCTGAAAGTAGTCTGTTACGCAAATTGCGGCTTGTTAATTAGGAGTACCGTCGCAAAATAGTTTCCGGCTTATTTTACAGGTTAGATGTTGTACATTTCTGCTCTTTTCATTTGGCAAGTATGTTTTTATGATACCTTCGCCTTATTCAAACAACGGTTTACCGCTTACTCTCGGCATACTCGGCGGCGGACAATTAGCCAAAATGCTTGCGCAATCGGCTTATCGCATGGGGTTGCGTGTTGCAGTAATCGAGCATGGAGCAAATTCGCCGGCCGGTATGCTTACGCATCTTGAATTTTCCGATGGCTGGACAAATCCGGACGCATTGCAAAAATTTATCGCGGCAAGCGATATAATTACTCTCGAAAATGAGTTTATAGACATTGCAATTCTTGAAGCGGTAGCCGAGAAACGTGCTGTATTTCCAATGCCGGCAACTGTAAAACTCGTACAAGATAAACTAACGCAAAAAGAAACTTTCGCAGCTGCCGGAATACCGGTTACTCCGTTTTCAGTGCTTGCGTCGCCGTCAGATGCTGTTAAATTCGGCGAAAAGCACGGATTCCCGTTTATTATCAAAACTAGAACACTCGGCTACGACGGCTACGGCAATGCTACCGTACAGAATGCCGAAGATTGCTCCAAGGCATTTCTTAGATTTGTCAAGGGTGGAGTGCCGCGCAAACTTATGGGCGAAAAATTTGCACGTTTTACCAAAGAATTGGCCGTTATGGTTGCTCGAAATCGTCGCGGTGAAACGGCGGTGTACCCGTGCGTAGAAACTGTTCAGGAACGTCATGTATGCCGTATGGTTTTGTCGCCGGCACCCGTCGACGGCGCACTGCGGCGACGGGCGCAAGATATTGCGCTTGCTTGCGTAGAGGCGATTGGCGGTGTAGGTATATTCGGCGTGGAAATGTTTCTTACGGAAGACGGCGAAATATTGTTCAATGAAATTGCACCCCGCCCACATAATTCAGGTCATTATACTATAGAGGCTTGCCATTGTTCGCAATTTGAAAATGCAGTCCGTGCTGTTTGCAATTTGCCGCTCGGCTCGCCGGAAATGACTGTGCCGGCCGCTGCTATGATTAACCTGCTCGGTGAAAGACGCGGCGCGGGTACGCCCGACAGTGTTACGGATATGTTGCGTTTTTCAAAAGCTTCTCTGCATCTGTACGGCAAGAGCGAAGCGCGTCCGGGACGTAAAATGGGGCATATAACCGTGGCGGGAAACAGCCTCGATGAAGTGCGGAAAGAAGCCGAAGAATCTGCGGAAGCGTTGATTTGGTAACTATCTGCTACTAAATTTAATATCGAAAACCAGAGCAAAACGGCGGCGTTAAGAAAATCAGGCATGCCGTTTTTTATTTTTTGAAAGGCCGGTAAATTTCTAAAATTAATTTTGCGGTAAGTCTGGTTCTGCAAGATAGTTGACAAATGCAAAACCGTTCACGAAAACCTCTGATGAAAATAAAAGTTGTTAATAATTGCTTGCAAAATGCGTTGGCTAATATCGCCCGTAAATACTCATTCCCCCTCCGTAATATTGCTGCTTTAAATGCTCATAAACTAAGTTGGTTTTTAAGTCAATGTCGTCTGTTTGATAAGTCGGGTAGGGCAAGGTTTCAAATAATGTCTTGCTTACTGTATTGAAAACGGCTGCTGCTGTTACCGATTTGTCCGACCATTGCTCAACTTTCAATTTGTCCTTTTTCAGTTCTTTAAGTAGTTCAATGGATATTTTCTTGATTTCGTTTTTCTCTTTTTCCTCTAATTTTTTACCGTGTCTAAGGATGTCGAAAATAGCTTTTTGCTCGTCTGTCAATCCTTCTCGTTTGGTGTCGGCTTCTTCTTCTGAATAGGAGTTTACGAGTTCTATCAATTTTCTGAATGTCTCTTTGATTACAACTTCGTCTTT
>JADZAA010000121.1 GCA_020852855.1 Bacteroidota bacterium | reverse complement strand
TAATCGTAAATAATACCGCAGCCTGAAGTTTATGTAAAGCGATTAAATTACGGTTGATTTTTCAGTAGAAATACTTCCTGCGTTACTTGTGCCGCCGAGCCGAACATACCGATTCCGCCCTTTATACTGCCAAGATTGGAATTGTATTGATTACCCCTTTGGAAATAAAGTTTGAACCAGCGCAGCATATTTGCGTCGGCTGCAAAAACGGTAACTTTATTGCGTCCGAACCATTTAAAAGCATTCCAAACGGTATTTGCTTCGTTAGCCTGCAAATAGCCGTATTCGGCCAAATTATACATTCGCGGATTTTCTTCACGGTCAAAAAATCTTTTTCGGCGGCGATTTTGTTCGTCGGTAGGCGGCGCAAGATATTTTCCGTAGTCGACAGTATCCAATGCCGTTATACATATCAGGTATTCCAACGTACCGGAAGTTTCCGTCCAGCTGATTTTCAGCGAATCGGGTGATGGCAGATTGAGGGTGTCCGTAGGAAATTGCAAAACTGTACGCGGCGGCGAAACCCACGCAAAACGGTTCGGCGTATGGGTTTTTCCGGTTAAGATACGCCCGTCGGCGGTTTTAACGGTTAAATTATAAAGGGTATTCGGCTGAACTTTTACGGACGTATCGCCAAAAGTATAATCGCCGAACGAGCTGCCGCCCTCGCGGAATTGTAACTTAAACTCGCGCCCGTTCCCGTCGGTTACACTTACGTCGGCATCGCGCAAAACGGCTCTTTCCATAGAAAACGTGTCGGTAGTTGGCAATGCTCGTTGCACGACAATGCCGCCAATCGGCTCGTCGACAATTAGAACGCCTTGTACAACATAATCCTGCGTATATGCATTTGGCGGCGCATCTTCACAACCGGCTGCATTGAGCGCGACGCTTACCAAAAACGCTGAAAGCGAGTATTTTAAAAAACTGATTTTCATAATTAATTGCAAGGTATGGGAAAACATATTAAAAAACAGAGCGTTTCTTAGAATTTTACTTCAATTGAAACGGTCGGAATTATCGGGAGAAGCTTTACGTCTTTTACCACGGTAATATCGGTTGATGTATCGTAGTAGCGGAACCATATATCACGTCGACTATACACATTATAAATGTCAATCAATAATCGCATCGGCAAGTCGAAAAGCGTAGAGCTGTAATTGGCACTCACATTCAACTGATGCGACGGCGGCAAGCGCAAGCCATATCGTTCGCTTGGAGTTACAAATGAAACGGCGCGATTGTATTCGGGCATGATATGCCCGAAGCGCGATGTGGCGGCTGTGTAGGATTGCCCCGATTGAAATGTAAAAGTTGCGCCTACTTCCCAACTGTCGTTGATTTTATACATTCCCACAAGTTTTAAGTCGTGTCGGCGGTCATATTTGGGCCGAAATTCGCGTCCTTCGTTTATGCTGTCGAAGCGCGCCGTAACCCAGCCGAGTCCGTAACCCGCCCAACCGGTGAAATTGCCTGCTTTTTTCTGTAGGAAAATCTCCGCGCCGTAGGCTTCGCCTGACCCGCTGAAAAACAAATCTGACACTTTTGTTACGGTTGTGGCGGTAAGATTTAGTTCGCTTATATTTTCAAGTTTTTTGTAATAAACGTCGAAATTGAGAGAATAATCGGTTATAGGTTCGGTTTGCAAAGACAATATGTAATGCGTAGCCTTACTTGCCGAAACGGAATTATCGGTGGGTAGCCACGTGTCGAAAAAGCTGAAATCGGGTTGTGTGGCCAGCCGCAGATATTGATGATAAATACCATAGGCGAATTTTATCGAAGTTTCGTTGCTTGCTTGATAGCGCAATGCTAAGCGCGGATCCCAAGTTGTGATTGCGCTTGAATCCCAATAGTTCCAGCGCAGCCCCGCCTGCACGGAAAATTGCTCGGTGAATTGATAATTTGCTTGTCCGAATACGGCGTGAGTATAATCGGCATTGTCGAGGTTAACCGCGCCCGCCGTGTTTGTTCCGGCTTGCGGCAGAGAATCTTTGCCGAATAGTTGCTTGTAGGCGAAAGCGAAGCGCGAACCTTCGTAGCCGGCCTTTACGGTCAGGTCTTTACCGGCGAACCACTCGGCTTCGAGTTTAAGCGTATAGTCGGCGATGGAGTTTTGCGCTAAAAACTTGAATCCGCTGTTGTTTACGTTAAATTCATTGTCGTAACGGCTGGCACTGAAATTTACAGTAGTAAAAAGCTCGTCGCCCAAGATATGTGTCCAGCGAATCGAGCCGGCGCGATTGCCCACGCCCAAGCCAAACTCAAGTCCAGCACCATCGAGAGTTAGGTGGTCGCGGCTCATAAATCCGCTAAAGAACACCTTGTCGTTTGTGCCTAAGTCATAAGCAATTTTGGCATTAAGGTCGTAAAAGCCGAAATTCGGCAACGGATTTTCCTTGTCTTCGGGCATTGCGCCAAGCAATAAATCAAAATATGTGCGCCGTCCGCCCAGAAACCACGAACCGTCCGCGCCGAGCGGCCCCTGCAACGAAGCCCGCGACGAGATAAGCCCCAGCGAGGCCAAACCTTCGAAATGTTCGCGATTGCCGTCTTTTTGCGTTAAATTCAGTACCGCCGAAAGCCGGTTGCCGTATTCGGCGGGATAGCCACCTTTAATAATTTCAACATCTTTTATGGCTTCCGGATTGAATGTTGAGATAAACCCGAAAAGGTGCGAAGGATTATACACGGCGGATCCGTCGAGAAGCACCAAGTTTTGGTCAGGCGAGCCGCCGCGTACATAAAGACCGCTGGAAATTTGCGATGAAGTTAAAATCCCGGGCAGAAACTGCAAGGCGCGAAAAACGTCGGCCTCGCCGCCTACACGAAGCTGTGTCAATTGCTTCATGGGAATATTCACGACGCTGATTGAAATCTGCCGCTTTTCTATTTCACGCTCGGCTTCCACGGCTATGCCGGCGGTAGAAATAGCGTCGGTCTCAAGCACGAACGTTATCTTTTTTGATTCCTTCGGCTCGAAAATAAGGTCGCGCTCCAATTGCTTGTACCCAAGGAAAGAAATCGTAACAGTATATTTTCCGGGCGGAATATTATTTATTGAGAAGTAGCCGTTTTTATTGGTAAACGCTCCGCGTCGTGCAGACTTGATGTTTACCGTAGCCGAAATAAGCGTTTCTTTGGTGGCAGCATCTTGCACGTAACCGTGTAGCGTCGCGCCGTTTTCAATTGTCTGCGCGGCTGCTTTTTTTACGGCGGCAAATGAAGTCTGCGCTGAAAACACTAGCGTAAATCCCAATAACAACAATAGAGTCCGTTGGAGCATAAAATCTTCTTGAAAATGATAAATTCTTACTTTGGGCGGTTCCGTTTGCGAATAGCGTGTGTATACGTTTATAGGAGAAACTTGTTTCGGGTGATGCTAAAACGCTTATCGGCTTGCTCGGTTTGTCAAGTTTTTTAAAAGGCAAATAAAAATCGTCGTTTCCAAGTCTACGCGATAGGTTTTCGACTTATCCTATTAGAAAATCGCTCGCTTTTCTCGTCTTTTCACGCCTATATTGCGCGGCGAGCGTCGCATACAAGGTGCGTTCTCTCTTTTGGGTGCGCACTTTCTGTTTTCGAGACGTAATTCTTGTATTGCCGTCTAAGAAAAAAGTCCTAATTTTGGAAAAGAACGAGGAGCGTATCTTCTCATTTAACGGAGCAAAATATGGGTGAGAACAATATAGTTGTCAGTTATCTTCCGCTGATAGTCATGGTTGCAGTCGGATTCGTATTCGGACTGTCGAATGTATTCTTAGCGGAGATTCTCGGCTCGCGCCGTAATAAAACGAATGTGAAGCTCGACACTTACGAGTGTGGAATGGAGCCGGTTAAAACTGCTCGCGAAAGGTTTTCGGTAAAATTCTATTTAGTGGCGATGCTTTTCATCGTATTCGATATTGAGATAGTGTTCATGTATCCTTGGGCGGTAAAATTCCGCGAACTCGGCGAAATAGGATTAGTTGCGATGTTGCTGTTTATGGCATTGCTGTTCGCCGGATTTGTATACGTCTATAAGAAAGGGGCTCTTACGTGGGATTAGACCAACAATTGTCAAAAGAGGGTTTTCTGACTACAACCGTAGATGCGGTGGTAAAATGGGCACAAAAAAACGCTATGTGGCCTATGCCGCTCGGAATTTCATGTTGCGCTATAGAAATGATGGCGTTTGCCGGCCCGCGTTTCGATTCTTCGCGATTCGGTTCGGAAGTATTTCGTTTTTCGCCTCGCCAAAGCGATTTGCTTATAGTTGCCGGTACAGTAACCTATAAAATGAGCTGGGTGGTACGAAAAATATACGACCAAATGCCCGACCCTAAATGGGTGATGAGCATGGGCGTGTGCGCTTCCACAGGCGGTATGTTTCGCAGCTATTCTGTGGTGCAGGGTATTGACCGTTTCCTGCCGGTTGACGTATATGTGTCGGGCTGTCCGCCGCGCCCCGAAGCGGTAATCAAAGGACTTATGTCTATACAAGATAAAGTTGACCGCACAAAACCTACTGTACTCGATTTCGGCAAAACTCGGATAAAACCGGAGTTTGAAGGCGCGACTTTGATAAATTAATTTGAAAATACTTCAAAAAAAAGCAAAGCCCATCGCCTAAAGGCGGCGGGCTTTTTTCGTAAAAAGCGAAGAACTTTATGGAATACACAGTAGCAGATTCGGCAGATATTACGCCACATTCCGAACATTGGAGCAATTACTTCGATTGGGGCGTTTTTCTGGTATGCTGTATGTTGGTAGCCGTCGGGCTTATCTCGATTTATAGTGCTACTTACGACGCTTCGATGAGCGAGTATTTTACCAAACAACTTATGTATAGCGCGATAGGGCTGGTTTTTATGCTGACCATAGCATTCCTGCCGGAGCGTTGGATATACAATCTGGCTTATCCGTCGTATGGTCTCGCCATTGTTCTGCTTGGCTTGGTGCTTGCCATCGGAAAAACAGTCTATGGACAGAAAAATTGGCTTGTAATAGGCTCATTTTCTTTTCAACCTTCGGAGCTTGCAAAAATTATTACCGTTCTTGCCGTTGCGAGATTCCTGACGCATAGGGGGCGTAATATACGAACATTGCGCGATTTGGGCATAACTCTTTTGCTGATAGTTCTGCCTATGGGATTGATACTCGTGGAGGACACCGGTTCGGCCTCTGTATTTGCTGCTATTACAGTAGGCGTGATGTTGTGGGCCGGTATGGACATTTTTATTCTTTTTACGCTGGCTGCAATTCCTGTAATCGTTGTCCTTTCGTTTTTTGGACAAACGTGGTATTATGCTTCGGCCGGAATATTCTCGGCTGCGGCAGTCGTATTCAGGCGCGGAATTATCGGAACTCTCATAGCCGCAGGTCTGTTCTTTGGTGCGGGATTCGCATCGTCTTTTGCCTATAATAATCTGCTGAAGCCCTATCAAAAAGACCGTGTGCAAATTCTGCTTAATCCTGACGCTGATCCGCGCGGCAAGGGCTATAACGTAATCCAGTCTATTATGGCCGTGGGCAGCGGCGGACTTTTCGGCAAAGGATTCCTGCATGGAACGCAAACGCAACTTCGTTATATTCCAAAGCAATGGACGGATTTTATTTTCTGTGTACCAACGGAAGAATTCGGATTTGTAGGCGGAGTAATTGTGCTGGGATTGCTTGGAATGTTAATTGTTCGCATTATAGACGTGGCGGCGGATTCGCACAGCAAATTCGCAAGTATGACAAGCGCGGGAGTTGCCGTGATATTTTTCTATCATACTGCCGTAAATATCGGCATGGCAATAGGCGTATTTCCCGTTATGGGTATTCCGTTGCCGTTTATCAGTGCGGGCGGAACATCGCTTGTTGTTAATATGGGCATGGTCGGTTTGGTGCTTAACGATTACCGGTCAAAGCGACTGAAATCGCGAAGGCAATGAAAAAATATTGAATGATGAGCCGGAAATCGTTTGGAAATTATCAGCAATAAATCTGCAAAGGATCGATAAATAAAATCATTACCGGCTACCGGCGGGCGGCTTTGTGTCCGTTGCGCAGCAATGGCGCAAAGTTGTTGTTAGCGGACAGTCCCGAAGGGCGGTCGCTAACACAAAGCCGCCCGCCGTTGAGCGGGAAGCCCGAAGGGATTTCCGCTCAAC
>JADZAA010000120.1 GCA_020852855.1 Bacteroidota bacterium | reverse complement strand
TCATATTGAACTTTACTGCCAATTCGCCGAATTCTTCTTTGGTGGCTATATTTGCCCGTGCCGTAAAGTCGCCGCCCGCAAGACCTTGCGTAGCCGCAGCCAATAATTGCATCGGTGTGCGAACACCGCGAACTATCATGCGTATCACAAGCAAGCAGATTATCAGCGAAAGCAATACCATACCGAGTGCTATGAACAACGAAGCATTTATATCTGCGGTATGCGTATCTATGGTATGCTTGGCAAGATTTGTTTTTACATTTTTAAGTCCTACCAGAGATTCGTCGACGGATGCACTCATTTTAACGCAAGTGGTAGTTACGCCTTTTATGGTTTCCGTATAATCCGCACCGCTGCGGCCAGCAGTTATAGTGTTGAGAACAAATTTTTCCCAAGCCTGAAATCTTTCTTTGTAATCACGAAAGGCTTGCTTCCAGCTTTCTATTACTATTTGTTGCTCATATAAATCGGCATATTTCTTCGTACTGTCGAGTAGCGGCGGAATCTTATCATAAAATTCCATTGCTCTTGCAGACTCGCCTATTACTTGCAGAGCAACTGCATCACTAAGTACAGAGCGAGCTTCTTTATAATTGGTAGCTACATCAACTAAATAAGCAAGCGGTACCGTTTCCCGATTATAAGTTTCTACCTCGCCTTTGCCTACATTATTAAGCGTAACCAATACATACGCCACAGTAACAAACATCAGCACAGCCATAGTACCGAAGCCCAGCCATAGTTTGGCGGCTATTCTTAAATTGTTGAAACGTGCAAACATTAACACCTCTCCTTTGTTAAAGATTTAATGATACAACCGGTATATTTCCTTATCAACAGCAGTTACTTGCCACTATTTTTTATAGCGAAATTCTAATATTTTTGTTCGGCTGCATTTCTTTATCAATTCTGATTTTAATGTCTTACACGAAATTTTCGGTAAAATATAATCTTTTCGTCAATTATGCAAATACTTCTACTGCTGTCTATGAGTCTGTCTATAATTATTTTTACGGCCGTAATTTGGGAGGTGTTTGACAGCACGCCTACCGATATGTTGTGCCTATGGCACAATTTTCTTTTTTGATTGTTTTTCCTATCGATATGTTGTGCCTGACGATATAAAACATTAAGGAAGCATTTTTCCTGAAAAGCGGCTTGAAAATACGGGCGGCTTGGCGGAATTGCCGCGCTTGTTGTAATTTGCTGTCATATTACCGTTAATTTCATCAATTATTCTATCTTATTGCCGATGGGCACATCAACTTATCAATCTGCCAAGCAACAAGCGGAAAAGAAACCACTGGTTCCCGAAAAGTATCAAGACTGGGTGTTTATCGCACTTTTAGTTGTTTCGGTATTCATTTATTTTGCCAAGCCTATTTTCGGCGGAGGCAGCTTTTCTGCCTCTGATAACATAGCCTCGAACAGTTTCACTCCATACCTTGAAGATGCCGAGAAATCCGGCGTATTTGCACAATGGAACCCTTATATTTTCAGCGGCTTGCCAAGTTATGCGGCATTACTTACAACAGGTGACCGTTGGTGGGATTTCATAGCGCGTTTCTTCTTCGGATTTACCGATGCCATTGGTGCGATATTGGCCAATGATATTGCCCGAATAGCAAGTTTTTATGCTATTTACGGAATTGGAATGTATTTGCTGATGCGACAGAAAAAACACGGCCGATTTGCTTCATTCATCACCGGATTTGCTGCAATATTCTCCACTTTCATAATAACTTGGGCTGTTATAGGCCACAATACAAAGCCCGTCGCGCTGGCTACATTCCCTTTTATTTTGCTTTCACTCGAAAAATTACGCGAAAAATTCTCGTTTCTTTATGCCGCCCTTCTAATTGCCGCTGTGCATGTATTGGCGGAATCAACCCACGTGCAAATGATATTCTACGGCGTTTGCACATTCGGATTATATCTGCTTTTCGAGCTGATTCACAGACTGGTTACAAAGTCAGCACCGATGGGCGTAATACGCGCCGGCGGTTTGCTGGCCATTGCCGGCGGCATAGCATTTTGTATGTCGGCCGACCGCTATTTGAGCGTCATGGAATATAAACCGTATTCCACTCGCGGTACCGCGCCGTTGGTCCATTCACTTGATAAACAAAAGCAAGACGAAACGGGCGGATTCGACTACGATTACTGTACTAATTGGTCGTTCAGCCCGCAGGAAACTATTACGTTTTTTGTGCCGAACTACTACGGTTACGGAAAGCTTGAATATAAAGCCGGACGGCGCGACAAAGGGCAGTTTGTTCAAACATATTGGGGGCAAATGCCGTTCACGGACGCGGCTAATTATATGGGAATTATTGTTCTCGGTCTTGCATTTCTCGGCTTGGCGGCAGGCCGCCGCGATACGTTTGTTCTGTTTTTAACCGTACTTTCGCTATTCGGGCTTTTTCTGTCTTTCGGAAAAAATCTGCCTTTCCTTTACGATTTATTTTTCTATAATGTACCCGGATTTAATAATTTCCGCGCACCGATGATGTCGCTCGCGCTAATGCAATTTGCCGTTCCTATACTTGCCGGTTACGGCATAACCGCGACAGAAAATTGGCGTGAAAAATTAACGCCCAATCGCAAAAAAGTATTATTGGGCGGCATTATTGCCGGCGGATTATTTCTGTTTGCCGCTGTTTTACATTCCGGTTTCGGCGAAGATTCATACGCCGAAGCAGTAAAAGCAAGTGGAAAAATACAAACGGAACTTGTTGATTTTATAGTCGCTTCCGCCACGTCCGACATGTATGCCACGTCAATCATTGCTTTGGGCGGCGCAGTACTGGTATTTTTATATGCCGCAGGCAAACTTAACCGAACAATTTTTGTAGTCGGATTAGCACTTTTGATAGCAGGAGATTTATGGCGCGTGGATTATCGCGGCATGGAAGTTTTGAAAGGGAAATTACGCGAAACGGAATTTCGAACCCCGGAATTTGTTGAGTTTTTAAAACAGGATTCCGGTGAAAATTCTGCACCTTACCGCGTTGCCGACTACGTATATTTACTTACCGGAAAAACTAATGTACCGGCTTATTTCCGTTTGCAGAACGTGCATGGTTATCATTCCGCCAAATTACGAGTATATCAAGACTTGCTCGATGTGGCAGGCAATCCGCAACAAGAGCCGCAAGGCGGTGCAGGAAGTGCGATTATCAATCCTTTTCTGCTGAATCTGCTGAACGTAAAATATATGATTTCGCCGCAACCGCTGTTTGAAGGAATGTCGCCGGTTTTTGAGTCTTCGGTAAATATGCAAGGCATGGGCGCGGTGCCGACTCTCGTATATCGCAACGACGGCGTACTGCCTCGCGCTTTCTTTGTCGACAGTGCGGAAGTTCAGCCGGACGGAATGGCGATACTGCAGCATATTCGCAACGGCGATTTTAATCCGCGACAAAAAGCATTCGTAGAAGAACCTCTCGACAAACAGATACAGCCGCCGGCAGCGGGTGCGACGGCACATGTGACAGATTTTCGTAATGAGTATATCGGCATAGATGTTACTTCAACCGGCAACAACCTGTTGATTATCAGCGAGGTATATTATCCCGAATGGCGCGCATATTTGGACGGACAAGAAATTCCGATTCACAAGACTAATTTCGTTCTTCGCTCGGTAGTAGTTCCGGCGGGCAAACATAAATTGGAATTGAAATACGAATCGCCGAATTTCAATCTGGGTAAATCATTAAGTCTTTGGGCTAATATTCTGACTGTCGCTTTGGGGGCAGTCGGTATTTTTCTTGCAATACAAAGGAAAAAATCAAAGTAATCAGCGATAATTCTTCGCGATTTTCGTCTTAAACTCTTAAACGTTAAGAGGAATGAATTTTTGGATATGTTTTTCGTTATTTAACGGAAAAAATACATTCTCGAAATCCCGTATTTTGCGGCATAGAGCAATAACGAAGCAATTTGTTTAATAATCAGGAACAGCCGAATGGCTTTTGACATCGAAATGATACGTCGGACTTATGCAGGCATGGCGCAGCGTATCGCCGAAGCCCGCAAACTTGCCGGACGACCGCTTACTCTTGCAGAGAAAATTTTATACGCTCACACGGACAATTCGCATGGGGCAATGCAGGAAGTGCCCAAGCGCGGCAAATCGTACATAGATTTCAATCCCGACCGCGTAGCAATGCAAGACGCAACGGCACAGATGGCTTTATTGCAATTTATGAGTGCCGGTATTACAAGAGTTGCAGTACCGACTACTGTGCATTGCGACCATTTAATTCGTGCCGAAAACGGGGCTAAACCTGATTTATCCAACTCACTTATAGAAAATGACGAAGTTTTTTCGTTTCTTAGTTCGGTTTCAAAAAAATACGGCATAGGATTTTGGAAGCCGGGCGCGGGAATTATTCATCAAGTCGTTTTAGAAAACTATGCTTTTCCGGGCGGTATGATGATCGGTACAGATTCGCACACTCCAAATGCCGGCGGATTGGGAATGATTGCCATTGGCGTGGGCGGGGCGGACGCGGTCGACGTTATGGCAGGGATGCCGTGGGAATTGCAATGGCCGAAACTTATAGGCGTAAAACTTACCGGAAAACTCAGCGGTTGGGCAACGCCGAAGGACGTAATTTTGACGCTTTCCGGCATTTTGACCGTAAAAGGCGGCACCGGTGCAATTGTGGAGTATTTCGGCGAAGGCTGCGCCACTTTCTCGGCTACCGGCAAAGGAACTATTTGCAATATGGGCGCGGAAATAGGTGCTACAACATCGCTTTTCCCGTTCGACGAATCAATGGCGCGTTACCTTGAAGCAACCGGCCGAACCGAAACAGCAGATTTAGCCCGTGCCAATGCAGAGCATCTGTGCGCCGATGCCGAAGTGAACGCAAATCCCGAACAATTCTACGACCGCGTTATTGAAATTAATCTTTCGGAACTTGAACCTTACATAAACGGGCCTTATACGCCCGACCGCGCAATGCCTATTTCACAATTTGTAAAGGCTGTTGAGGCTAACGGCTGGCCTCGCGAATTGCGCGTGGGGCTTATAGGTTCTTGCACCAATTCAAGTTATGAGGACATGAGTCGTGTAGCCGAAATAACGTCATTCGCCGCCGAGCATGGGCTTAAAGCAAAGTCCGACTTTACCATAACGCCGGGCAGCGAGCAAGTTCGCGCCACAATTGAGCGCGACGGATTACTTGAATCAATGGAAGCCGTAGGCGGCGTTGTTTTGGCAAATGCTTGCGGACCGTGCATAGGGCAATGGAAACGGCATGACGTTAAAAAAGGCGACCGCAATTCTATTATTACGTCATTTAACCGGAATTTCACCGGACGCAATGACAGCAACCCCGAAACTCATGCTTTCGTGGCTTCACCGGAAACTGTTGTGGGATTTGCACTTGCAGGCGATTTAACCGTAGATTTTACCAAAGAGCCTATTGACGGCGTATTACTACAGCCACCGCAAGGCAAGGAATTGCCTTCGGCGGGTTTTATTCCCGACCCGAACGGACTTACGCCGCCGGCCGAAGACGGCAGTTCGGTTGAAGTAATCGTCAAAGAAGGCTCGGAACGTTTGGAAAAATTAGAGCCGTTTGCACCGAATGAAATAGAGCAATACATTGATATGCCTGTTCTTATCAAAGCGCGAGGCAAATGCACAACCGATCATATCAGTGCCGCCGGACCGTGGTTGCGCTATCGCGGACATTTGAGCAATATATCGGACAATATGCTTATCGGCGCGATTAACGATGCCAACGGCAAAGCGAATAACGTAAAAAATATTCTGACGGGCGAATACGCGGAAGTTCCCGCCGTAGCGCGAGATTACAAAGAGCATGGAATAGGCTGGATTGTAATAGGCGACGAAAACTACGGCGAAGGCTCAAGCCGCGAACACGCAGCAATGGAGCCGCGTCATCTTGGCGGCAAAGCAGTAATAGTCCGTTCTTTCGCCAGAATTCACGAAACGAATTTGAAAAAACAAGGAATGTTGCCTTTGACGTTCGCCGATGCCGCCGATTACGACAAAATACGCGAAGGCGATAAAATATCGTTGAATATGCAGGAGTTCGCGCCGGGAGTGCAATTAACCGGAACAATTTGGCACATGGACGGATTTATGGAAAACATAAAACTTAACCATACTTTTAACGCACACCAAATGAAATGGTGGAAAGCCGGCAGCGCGTTAAATTTAATAGCCGCGCAAGCGAAATAAAAACTCGATTTTCAATAAAAAAGCCGCTTTTTAAAGGCGGCTTTTTTTATTGAACAAATAAACTTGTTTAGGAATTGTTTTGTATTGTAAACTTAGCACTTTTCAACAGTTCTATGCTATTGTAATTATTCTCCTCCGCAAAACCGAATTCCCATAATAAATAAGCACCGTTTTTACATAGTTACCGTTAAATATTCACACAAAACAGGGTTGCATTTACTTAAAAAACTATGGCAAAAGTACTAGTAATAAAAGGTTACACCTCAGAGCAGATTAAAGCCGAGCTCAGCGAGTGTGA